>NZ_CP062253.1:4525000-4860833 GCF_014863585.1 Pseudomonas gozinkensis
ATTTAGGCCATGTTTAGCCTCGCAACCCAATGCCAGACATGGATTTTTTCGGATAGGGACATCGGAACGCTTAAAGCGAGAGCGCATACAGGCAGACCCGAGCGTCAGACTCGAGGCCGCCATAAGGACGGTAATGAAACGAATTTTGATACTGATCGCCATACTCGCCGTCGCGGGCTGCGCGGCGACATCGAAGACCCAGGTCAAACATGGCAAGAAAGGGCTGCACATCAACTGTTCGGGGTTGTCGTCCTCTTGGGACAAGTGCTACACCAGTGCCGCTAACTCTTGCGCTCCGAAAGGCTACAAGGTCATCGCAAAATCAGGCGATACCGTGGAAGAGCCCGGCGACTATCCCTTTGGCCTCAACCCCGCCGGCTATACCAGTCGCAGCATGATCGTCATCTGCAAATAAACAATCGCCGCTACTGCACCCGCGAAGCGGCGAGCTGGTGCCCAATCTCTTCGTGACAGGCGTTCAACACCCGCTGCTGAATCCTGGGCGATGCAAGCATACGCGCCACCACTAGCGCCCCGACGCACTGCGACAGAATGGCCCAGGCCAGGCTGTCGCTTTCCAGAATCTGCGCCCAACTTTCCTGAAGCTTACAAATCCACAACTCAGCCTGTTCCCGCACAACAATGTCCGACCGCGCAATCTCGGCGCCCAGAGCGGGTAATGCGCAGCCCAGTTCAGGCTGCTCGACATGGGCCATGTTCAGATACAGTTTCAGGCACCGCTCCAGCCGTTCACGATCCTGCGGACCCTGCCCGCCCAGCCGCTCCAGACTCTGGCACAACTCCCGCTCGACGATAGCCGCGAACAAAGCGTCCTTGGACGAAAAATGACTGTAGAACGCCGCCCCACTCAGGCCGATCGCCTTCATCAGGCCATCGACGCCCATCGATGAAAACCCGTTTTTTTTCGCAGACAGCGAGCTGCTTTGCAGAAGCTTTTCTTTGGTTTCCAGCTTGTGACCGACGGAGTACCGCATGTATTTGTCCTCAAAATTGAGTGCCTTGACGCTGAGCAAATCCTAGCATAACGTTCGTTCACTTAACGATCGTTTACTAAAGAGATCTACCCATGAATAACAAGAAGGTCGTATTGGTCGTCGGCGCAGGTGATGCCACGGGCGGAGCCATCGCCAAGCGGTTTGCCAAGGAAGGTTTCATCGCATGTGTCACTCGGCGCAGCACCGACAAACTGCAGCCATTGGTGGAAGCCATCCAGGCGGACGGTGGTGAAGCCCACGGCTTTGCCTGCGATGCACGCAAGGAAGAAGACGTAATAGCACTGATCGAAGATATCGAGACCCGCCTCGGGCCGATTGAAACATTCGTTTTCAACATCGGCGCCAACGTGCCCTGCAGCATCCTTGAAGAAACCGCCCGCAAATATTTCAAGATTTGGGAAATGGCCTGTTTCTCCGGTTTTCTCAATGCCCGGGAAGTAGCCAAACGGATGGTGACCCGTAGCCGCGGCACTATCCTGTTCACCGGCGCGACTGCCGGATTGCGCGGGGCCTCAGGTTTTGCCGCATTCGCCGGGGCCAAACATGGCATCCGCGCTCTGGCACAAAGCATGGCCAGAGAGCTTGGCCCGATGAACATCCATGTCGCCCACGTCGTGGTCGATGGCGCCATCGATACCGATTTCATCCGCGACAACTTCCCTGAGAAATATGCCACCAAGGACCAGGACGGTATTCTCAATCCCGACCATATCGCCGAGAACTATTGGTATCTGCATAGTCAGCCACGGGACGCCTGGACGTTCGAGCTGGATCTGCGTCCGTGGAACGAACGCTGGTAATCCCCCCAATAACAAAAACAGAGTGCAGCGAACATGAGCAAAACCGTGGAGTTCTATTTCGATCTCGGCAGCCCCGCCACCTACCTGGCGTATACCCAGCTGCCGAAAATCTGCGCCGAAACCGGCAGCCAGTTGATTTACATTCCGATGTTACTGGGCGGCGTGTTCAAGGCCACCGGCAATGCGTCGCCGGCAATGATCCCGGCCAAAGGTCGCTACATGTTTCAGGACCTGGACCGCTACGCCAAACGCTACGGCGTACCTTTGAAATTCAACCCGCATTTCCCGATCAATACCCTGATATTGATGCGAGCAGTCACCGGCATTCAACTGCGTCATCCCGATCGCTTCCAGGCGTTCATCGATTGCCTGTTCAAAGCGCTGTGGGTTGAAGGCCGTCCCCTCGATGAACCGGCAACAGTCGCCGCCGTGCTGACCGAACATGGCTTCAATCCTGAAGAGGTACTGGCATTGACCAACGATGAAACAGTCAAGGCTGCGCTCAAGGGCAACACCGAAACCGCCGTGAAGCGTGGCGTCTTCGGCGCGCCGAGCATATTCATCGACAACCAGTTGTTCTTCGGTCAGGACCGGCTCGACTTCGTGGTGGAAGCTCTTCGCTAAATCTCCACCACCAAACGCCCCTGAGCTGCTTTCGTCGCCAGCAGCTCATGGGCCTCCCCGGCGGTTTCCAGCGTGAACCGATGCGGATCCAGCAGCGGTCGCAGCTGGCCGGACTCAATCAGGGCGGCAGCCTGTCGCAAAATCTCGCCATGATGCTCGCAGCCCTTGCCGGTCAGTAACGGCAACAAGGTGAACACGCCTGAATACGTCGCCCCACGAAACGATAACGGCGCAAGCCTGTGCTGCCCCCAGCCCAGGCAACTGAGCACATGTCCGCTATAGATCCGTGCGGCTTTGAAGGAGGCATCCAGCGTCTCGCCGCCGACCGTGTCATAGACAATGTCGAACCCCTCCCCCGCCGTGAACTCGGCGACATAGTCCTCCACCGAGTTCTCTCGATAATCAATGAACGTCGCACCGTAACCCTCGATGATCGAGCGTTGTCCCGCAGAACCCGTTGCATACACTTCAGCACCGAATGCACGGGCCAGTTGTACAGCCACATGCCCGACGCCACCCGCACCGCCATGAATCAACACTTTGTGCCCCGCACCCACCCGAGCCCGATCCACCAGGCCTTCCCACGCCGTGATCAGTATCAGCGGCAGGCTCGCGGCCTCACGCTGGCTCAGGTTCAAAGGCTTACGCGCCAACAGTCGTGCGTCCACCACTGCAAACTCGGCCAGCGAACCTTGCGCTCCGCCGATGCCCGTGGCCAACGCAAACACCTCATCGCCCGGCGCCCAATCCTGCACGCCCTCACCCACCGCTTCGATCACACCCGCCAGATCCAGTCCCAACACCGCTGGCAACGGTTGCCGGGCATGGGCGGCCTGCCCTGCACGAATTTTCAGATCCAGCGGATTCACGCCGCTGGCCTTGATCCGCACCAATACCTGCCCGGCCCCAGCTACAGGCCGTTCAAGGGAAACCAAGCGTAACGGCCCATCAGCGGTGTCCACTATCAGGGCTTTCATGTTCAGTGAGTCAGTCATTTCGGTCATTCCTGTGGGAGAAAGTGAAGCCATGTTCCCGCAGCAGATCCATGCCGATAAGACATCAAATGACTATAGTGAGCATGCCAAATCGGCATGAATGAGGCGCTTCATGGACAAGCTCAATGCAATGGCCACCTTCGTCAGGGTGGTCGAACGCGGCAGTTTCTCCGCCGTTGCCCGGGAACTGCACACCACCCAGCCGACCATCAGCAAAGTCCTGCGCGCTCTTGAGAGTCAATTGGGCGGCAAGCTGATTGCCCGCAGTACACGCAAGCTGTCACTGACCGATGAAGGTCAGCGGTACTACAACGAATGTCGAAATATCCTCGCTGCCGTGGATGCCGCCGAGCACAGTTTCCAGTCCGGCAGGGAAACCGTGGCCGGCCCCTTGCGGATAGGCTCCTCCGTCAGTTTCGGCCGTTTGCAGATCGCCTCGCGATTGGCGGAATTTCTGCAGCGCTTTCCGCAGGTGCAGGTCGACCTGCAACTCAGTGATCAGAACCTGGATCTGGTCAGCGAAGGCCTGGATGTCAGCCTGCGCATCGGCGATTTGAATGACAGCGGCATGATCGCCCGACGCATCGGTACCACCCACCGACTCACAGTGGCGACGCCCGATTACCTGCAACGCCACGGACACCCGCAATCACCTCAGGATCTTGCGCAACACAACTGCCTGCAATTCAACCTGCTCAGCACTCAGAACCTGTGGACTTACGAGAAGGATGGCCAACACCACGACGTACGCATCCAGGGCAACGCCCAGAGCAACAACTCCGAAGCGATCCGCGAAATGGTCTTGGGAGGACTGGGAATTTCGCTGTCACCGGTCTGGCTGTTCAGCGAGGATTTGAAGGCCGGTCGAGTGATCGCCCTGTTGCAGGACTACCAGACCCGATCATTGCCGATTCACGCCGTGTCCCCGGCGAACCGTCGCCAGTCCGCCAGGGTCAACGCGTTTGTCGATTTCATGACCCAGGCGCTGGCAGCAGCGCCCGAGCTTCAACCGATCAGATAGCGGCAGTACGCGTGTTCAACCATTCCAGTGCCGCGCCATCAAGCAATGGGCTCAGACGCTCGCGCACCTCGGCGTGATAGGCGTTGAACCACTGCTTTTCTTCCTGTGTCAGCAACGACGGTTCCAGGCAGCGAGTGTCGATCGGGCACAGGGTCAGCGTTTCGAACTTGAGGAACTCGCCGAACTCGCTGCTTCCTGCTTCAACGTTCATGGCCAGGTTCTCGATACGCACGCCCCAACGGCCCGGACGATAAGTACCCGGTTCGATGGAGGTGATCATCCCCGGCTGCATGGCGGTCTGTGGCGCTGGCGCTGCCTGATAGGCAATCACCTGCGGGCCTTCGTGCACATTGAGGAAGTAACCCACGCCGTGACCGGTGCCGTGGCCGTAATCCACGTTCTCGGCCCAGATCGGCGCACGGGCAATCGCGTCCAACAGCGGCGACAGAATGCCTTTCGGGAATCGCGCGCGCGACAGGGCGATCACGCCTTTCAGAACGCGGGTGCAATCGCGCTTCTGCTCATCCGTCGGCGTACCAACCGGCACCATGCGCGTGATGTCGGTAGTGCCGCCTAGATATTGGCCGCCGGAGTCGATCAGGAGCAGGCCATCACCCTCGATCACCGCGTGTTCTTCCGGGGTGGCGTGGTAATGCGGCATCGCGCCGTTGGCGTTGAACGCGGCAATGGTGTTGAAACTCAGCGACACATAATCCGGGCGACGCTCGCGGGCCGCCGTGAGTTTCTCGTCAATGGTCAGCTCGGTAATGCGCTCGCGACCCCAGGCCGATTCCAGCCAGGTGAAAAACTCGCACAACGCCGCGCCGTCCTGTTCCATCGCCTGACGAATGTGACCGGCGTCCGCCAGACTCTTCTGCGATTTGGCCAGGGTGGTCGGGTTCAGACCTTCGACCAGCTTCACGCCAGTGTCGAGGTTGTCCAGTAGACCGCTGGTAACCCGCGCCGGATCCACCAGCAGGCTCGCGCCACTCGGAATCGCACGCAATGCGTCGGCGACTTCGCTGTAATCACGCAAGGTCACGCCGTCTTTTTCCAGTACGGCACGCAACTCTGCATCGACCTTGCTCAGTGCCACAAACAGCGTGGCTTGTTGCTGGCTGATCAGGGCGAAGGAAACGAATACCGGGTTGAACGACACATCGCCGCCGCGCAGGTTGAACAGCCAGGCGATGTCGTCGAGGGTGGCGATGAAATGCCAATCGGCGCCCCGCTCCTGCAAGGTCTCACGCAGCTTGGCGAGTTTCTCGCCACGGCTGACCGTCGCCTGCGGTGGCAGGTGTTGGTAGATCGGCGCATTCGGCAGCGCCGGGCGATCGCTCCAGACTTCTTTCAACAAATCGATGTCGGTACGCAGACTGGCGCCCCGCGCTTCGAGCTTGCTGCCCAGCGTACGCGCCGATGCGACGGCCATCACTGCGCCGTCGACCGCGACCACGCCACCTTCCGGTGTCTGCTCGGCCAGCCAGTCCAGCGGGCTCGGCTGACCCGGTTGCAGTTTCACCAGTTCGATGCCGCTGCCCTTGAGTTCCTTGGTCGCCTGTTCCCAGTAGCGACTGTCGGCCCAGACCCCGGCGAAATCGGTGGTCACAATCAACGTGCCGACCGAGCCATGAAAACCCGACAGCCATTGCCGGCCCTGCCAGTAACCCGGCAAGTATTCCGACAGGTGCGGGTCGGCGGACAGCACCAGCAACGCGTGGATACCTTCGCGACGCATCAGTTCACGGGTGTGCGCGAGGCGCTGGGGAACCGTTCCTTCGGTCAAAGTCTGGGTACTCATCATGTCTCCTGCCAATCACTTCATCGTTATTGTTCGGTGCCGTTCGAAGCCGGCTCGTTAAAGCCCTGTCGCCCAGAATGCCGGAGCACTGGCGCAGGCGGTCTTGATCAGATCTACAGCCTTGTCGATGTCTTCGGCGGTGGTGAAACGGCCGAGACTCAGGCGAATCGTGCGTCCCGCCAAATGGGCGTCGTGCCCCAATGCCAGCAACACGTGGGACGGTGTGTTGCTCGCGGAATTGCAGGCCGAAGTCGCGGAAAACGCGATCGAATGGCTCAGCGCCGCCGGGTTGAACTCGCCTTCGCTGAAGGTCAGGCTCAAGGTGTGCGGGATACGTTGGGTGGAACTGCCGTTGAGGCGCACGCCGGGCAGGCTCAAGAGTTGTTCGAGCAGTCGCTCGCGCAGCGCGACGATGGTTTTCTTCTCGTCATGAAACGCTTCGGCAGCCAGGGCAAACGCCGAGCCCATGGCCGCGATCTGGTGAGTGGCCAGCGTACCGGAACGCAAACCGCCCTCGTGACCGCCTCCGTGAATCTGCGCCTGCAAACGTTGTTGCGCACGCGGGCCGACGTACAACGCACCAATACCTTTGGGACCGTAGAGCTTGTGTGCCGAGAACGACATCAGGTCCACCGGCCACTGCGCCAGATCGATCGCGACCTTGCCGGCGCCCTGGGCCGCATCGACATGGAACAACGCCCCACGCCCACGCACCACTTCGCCGATGGCCGGGATGTCGTTGACGGTGCCGAGTTCATTGTTGACCAGCATCAGCGACACCAGAAAGGTGTCATCGCGCATCGCTTCGCTGACCGCTTGCGGGGTGATCAAACCTTCGGCGTCCGGCACCAGATAGGTCACGGCGACACCGGCGTCCTGCAATTGCCGGGCAGTGTCGAGGATGGCCTTGTGTTCGATCTGACTGGTGATGATGTGGCCGCCGGACACACCACGGGCCTGGGCCACGCCTTTGAGGGCGAGGTTGTTGGATTCAGTTGCGCCGGAGGTCCAGACGATCTGCTGCGCCTGGGCGCCGACCAGTTCGGCGACTTGCCGACGAGCGTTCTCGACCGTTTGCCGGGCCTGCTGGCCGAAGGCGTGGGAACTGGAGGCCGGGTTGCCGAAGTTACCGTTGAAACCCAGACACTCGATCATCACCTGGATGACCCGCTCGTCCACCGGAGTGGTGGCGGCGTAATCGAAATACAGCGGACGTGTGTTCATAAAAAGACTCGCAGAGCGTGTTCCGGGATCAGGAAGCTCGTGTCTACAAACGGCACGACGCAGCCTTGTGAGCTGCGTCCGGGTTCGAGAGCGTCATCAATACCTGATCGGATGCCGTTAAAGAAGAACAACTTCATTTAAAAGTGCGTAGGAACGCTCCTGAACGCGACTTTAACAGGCATCGGGCCGGCGGTTGTAGCACTGCGTCAGCTAAAGCTTTCAAGGAGTAACGGATACAGCGAAATCACCAGCAGCGCCGCCATGCCCCAGTTGAACACCCGCAACCAGCGGCGATCCTTGAGCACGTTGCGCAGCAAGGTCCCGCACGCCGCCCAGACGCCGACGCTCGGCAGGTTGATGATGGCGAACACCGCCGCAATCACGATCACGTTGGTGAAATAACCCTGCATCGGCGTGTATGTGCTGATGGCACCGATGGCCATGATCCACGCCTTGGGATTGACCCACTGGAAAGCCGCCGCGCCGAGATAGCTGATCGGTTTCGCCTCGCCCTGCTCGCTGTCGCCGACCGGGCCGGAATGGGCGATTTTCCACGCCAGGTACAGCAAGTACGCCGCACCGACGTAACGCAGGACCGTATAAAGAATTGGATAAGTCTGGAACACCGCGCCGAGGCCAAAACCCACCGCCACCACCAGCACGAAGAAGCCGCAGGTAATGCCAAGCATATGGGGGATGGTGCGGTTAAAGCCGAAATTCACGCCCGATGCCAGCAACATGGTGTTGTTCGGTCCCGGTGTAATCGAGGTGACAAGGGCAAACAGGGCAAAGCCCAGCAGCAGGTCGAGCGAGAGGGTCATGGCAGGCAGTCCGTCAGGGTCATTCAGGTGTTGACCCTATCCCACGGCGCCGCGCAAACCCACGGACAGTTGGGTAAAACTTCGAGCAGTACAGTTCCGGATCAGCTAGGACGACCGTGCAGCTGTACGGCACGTTCGGCGCTCATTTCACCCTTGTTGTCGAAACCGAATGCCTTCTGCGGCTGGCCGAGCAATTCGGCTTTTTTCGCATGATATTCCTCGAACGAGAGGCTACGACGGTTCAAGGTTTCGAGGGCCAGCTCGCGGGTTTCTTCCGCCGTGTAAGGGCGCAGTTCCGGGGAAACGTGGCTCGCGCAACCGGCGAGAACAGAGACAGCGAGCATCAGGGAAACAGTCAGTAAACGATTCATGGGAGCGTCCTGGCGAGCAGTGTGGGTCGATGGAGAAAGGCTACGCCCGGGCACGCTTTGGCAGAAATCAACGCTCTCAATAGTGGCTATCAGAATTCGGGCAGGATTCACCCTTAATATTCTCAAAAGACCTATCAATATCAATTAACAGTCTTTTACGGAATAAAAGTCAGCCTTTATAAATCCTTCATCGCGTTCGGCACTGTTGCTCCAGCAACTGTTTCCCAGGCAACAGCGGTTCAACAAACCCGCCTGAAAGTCACACGAGCACAGCCACCCTCAACGCTCAAAGCCCCGGAATACGGGCCTTACAGGAATTGGTACAGCGCTTGCTCTGCTCCGGTGACTACTCACTGCTCGCCGAGCAACTGTTGAAAAAGGAACTGACCATGTCGCGTCCATTGAAAGTCGTCGCCCTGTCCGGCGGAACCTGGCGTCCATCGCGCACCCTGGTGCTGACCCAGGCCCTGCTGGCCGAATTGTCCGGGCACCTGCCGGTCGAGAGTCACCTGATCGAACTGGGTGACATCGCCCGCCCGCTGGGCGGCGCACTGTCCCGTCAAGAACTGCCGGCCGAGATCGAAGCCGAGCTGCAAGCCATCGAACAGGCTGATCTGCTGATCGTCGCGGCGCCGGTGTATCGCGGCTCCTATCCGGGACTGCTCAAGCATTTGTTCGACCTGATCGACCTGAATGCGCTGATCGACACGCCTGTGCTGCTCGCCGCCACTGGTGGCAGCGAACGCCATGCGTTGGTCCTCGATCACCAGTTGCGCCCGCTGTTCAGTTTCTTCCAGGCCGTGACACTTCCAATCGGCGTATACGCCACCGAAGCCGATTTCGCCGACTACCAGATCACCAGCGAACCGCTAAAAGCGCGCATCCGTCTGGCCGCCGAACGCGCCGCGCCGCTGTTCGGTACTCACCTCAAACCGTTGCTGAAAATCGCTTAAGGAGCTGTTCATGGATGTTTTCTGGTTCCTGCCGACCCACGGCGACGGTCACTATCTGGGCACCACCCAAGGCGCGCGCCCGGTCACCCTCAATTACCTGAAACAGGTTGCGCAGGCCGCCGACAGCCTCGGCTACCACGGCGTGCTGATTCCCACCGGGCGTTCCTGCGAAGACTCGTGGGTGATCGCCTCGGCGCTGGTACCGCTGACCGAACGCCTGCGTTATCTGGTGGCGATCCGTCCGGGGATCATCTCGCCGACCGTTTCGGCGCGCATGGCCGCCACCCTTGATCGGTTGTCCAACGGTCGTCTGCTGATCAACGTCGTGACCGGCGGCGACCCGGACGAAAACCGTGGTGACGGCAGCTTCCTCAGCCACAGCGAACGCTACGAAGTCACCGACGAATTCCTCAAGATCTGGCGTCGGGTGTTGCAAGGCGAAGCGGTGGATTTCGAAGGCAAACACCTGAAGGTGCAGAACGCCAAGGCGCTGTATCCGCCGGTGCAGAAACCCTATCCGCCGCTGTACTTCGGCGGTTCCTCCGACGCCGCCCACGATCTGGCCGCCGAGCAGGTCGACGTGTACCTGACCTGGGGTGAACCACCGGCCGCCGTCGCCGAGAAACTCGCCGACGTGCGTGAACGCGCAGCCCGTCACGGGCGCAAAGTGAAGTTCGGCATTCGCCTGCACGTGATCGTGCGCGAGACCGCCGAAGAAGCCTGGAACGCCGCCGACAAACTGATCGAGCACATCAGCGACGAAACCATCGAGGCCGCGCAGAAATCCTTTTCCCGCTTCGATTCCGAAGGCCAGCGGCGCATGGCCGCCCTGCACGACGGGCGCCGCGACAATCTGGAAATCGCCCCCAACCTGTGGGCCGGCGTCGGCCTGGTGCGCGGCGGAGCCGGTACTGCGCTGGTGGGCGACCCGCAGCAAGTGGCGGCACGAATCAAGGAATACGCGGATCTGGGCATCGAGAGCTTCATCTTCTCCGGCTACCCGCACCTCGAAGAGGCCTACCGCTTTGCCGAGCTGGTGTTCCCGTTGTTGCCCGAGCCATATGCAAGTCTGGCCGGACGCGGTGTCACCAACCTCACCGGGCCGTTCGGCGAAATGATCGCCAACGATGTACTGCCCGCCAAAGCCAGCGCCTGAGGAAGACCGAGTGACTGCCAAACCGCAAAGCACCCTGCTCTCCCCGTTGCAGACCGCCCGCCAATTGGCCGCCGAATTTGCCCTGACCGCCGTCGAGCGCGACGAACGCGGCGGCACGCCGAAAGCCGAACGTGACGCCCTGCGCGACAGCGGTCTGCTGGCCTTGAGCATTCCCACCCGCTACGGCGGCCTCGGCGCACGCTGGAGTGAAACCCTGAAAGTCGTGCGCGAATTCGCCAAGGTCGACAGCTCGATCGCCCACGTCTTCGGTTTTCATCATTTGATGCTCGCCACCGTCCGGTTGTTTTCCCGCCCGGAACAATGGCAACCGTGGTTCGAACAGACTGCGCGGCAGAACTGGTTCTGGGGCAACGCGCTCAACCCGCTGGACACCCGCACCGTGGTCAAGGATCTCGGCGGCTGGCGCGAGTTTTCCGGCAAGAAGAGCTTCTGCTCCGGCGCCAGCGATTCACAGATGCTGATCGCCTCGGCGGTGGACGAAAGCAACGGCGGCAAACTGCTGATCGCGGCGATCCCCAGCGGCCGCAGCGGCATCACCCTGCACAACGACTGGAACAACATCGGCCAGCGCCAGACCGACAGCGGCAGCGCCACGTTCGAACGGGTGCGGGTCGAAGAATCGGAACTGCTGCTGGATCCGGGCCCGTTGAGCACACCGTTCGCCTGTTTGCGCCCGTTGATCGCACAGCTGACGTTCACCCATATGTTTCTCGGCATCGCCGAAGGGGCCTTTGAAGAAGCGCGGCAATACACCCTGAGTGAAACCCGTGTCTGGCACAAATCTTCGGTGCGCGAGGTGCGTGAAGATCCTTATGTGCTGGCCCATTACGGCGAATTCTGGGTTGCCCTCGAAGGCATCCGCCTGCTGGTGGAACGCGCAGCCACGTTGCTCGACGAGGCGTGGAACAAAGGCCCGAACCTCAGCGCCGAAGAGCGCGGCCATCTGGCCACGGCGATTGCCACGGCCAAGGTCGCCGCCAGTCGCCAGGGCCTGGAGATTTGTAGCCGACTGTTCGAAGTCACCGGCGCCCGTTCGACCCACGCATCGCTGCGCCTCGACCGGCACTGGCGAAACCTGCGCACGCAAACCCTGCACGACCCGCTGGATTACAAACTCCACGAGCTGGGCGACTGGGCGCTGAACCAGTCCCTGCCGGTGCCGACGTTCTATTCCTGATTTCCTTTCGTGGAGCGAGACCCATGCAACTGCTGACCCTGCCGCCCTCACCCGCCCTGGCCACATCAATTCGCGCCACTGCCCAAGTGTTCGAAGACCCGAAATCCCAGGCCCTGCTCGCGCATTTGCAACAGGTCGCGCCGAGCGAAGCCAGTGTGCTGATCATCGGCGAAACCGGCACCGGCAAAGAGTTGGTAGCGCGGCATATCCATAACCTGAGCAACCGGCGCAACCGGCCGTTCATTGCGGTCAACTGCGGGGCGTTTTCCGAATCGCTGGTGGAAGCCGAACTGTTCGGCCACGAAAAAGGCGCCTTCACCGGCGCCCTCAGCGCCAAGGCCGGATGGTTTGAAGAGGCGGATGGCGGCACCTTGTTCCTCGATGAAATCGGCGATCTGCCGATGGCGATCCAGGTCAAATTGCTGCGGGTCTTGCAGGAGCGTGAAGTGGTGCGCCTGGGTTCGCGCAAGAGCATTCCCATCGATGTGCGAGTGCTGGCGGCAACCAACGTGCAACTGGAGAAAGCCATCAACGCCGGGCATTTTCGTGAGGATCTGTATTACCGGCTGAACGTGGTCAATCTGGAACTGAGCCCGTTGCGTGATCGGCCCGGCGACATCCTGCCGCTGACCCGGCACTTCATCGAAGCCTACAGTCAGCGCCTGGGTTACGGACGCATCACCATCAGCCCCGGCGCCGAACACAAACTGCGCGGCTACAGCTGGCCGGGCAACATCCGCGAACTGGAAAACGTCATCCATCACACGCTGTTGATCTGCCGTAACGGCGTGATCGAACGCGATGATCTGCGCCTGTCGAACCTGCGCATTGATCGTCCCGACGATCAGCACGCGACCGCCGACGACTCACCGGAAGCGCTGCTGGAACGCGCCTTCCAGAAACTCTTCGAGCAACAGGCCGGCGCCCTGCATGAGAAGGTCGAAGACGCATTACTGCGCGCGGCCTATCGCTTCTGCCATTACAACCAGGTGCACACCGCGTCTTTGCTCGGCCTGAGCCGCAACGTCACCCGCACGCGGCTGATCAAGATCGGCGAACTGGCGGTGAACAAGCGCCGGCCCACGGAGAACCTGCAGGGCGAGCGCTTGATCCAGCTGTCGATCTAGCCGACCAGTTGGCAGTGCAAGCCGTCGTCATGACTGCGGGCAATGCTGCTCAGCACCTGAAATGAACCGAAGGTCACGGTGCGCGCCTGATGGGTGCGGATCAGTTGCCAGAAATCCTGCTCGCCGGTTTCGAAACTCTGAAACGCCGCCTCCCCCGCCTCGCGGGACTGCCATTGCAGAAAGCTCAACACTCGCCGACCGTCGTCGCTGGCCTGGACGCTGGCGCTGACGAAGCCTGAGTAACGCTGGGCCAGACGTTCGGTCTGCACCGCCAGCGCCGAGACCAGCGCCGGTTGCTGGCCGGGTTCGATTTCAAATTCGATCAATTGGGTAAAGCTGCGGTTTTTCGCTGGTGCTTGCATGACATCCCCACTCTGTCAGACGAATCTTGCGATTCGAAGGCCTGCAGGGTAAAACCTCGACTTAACTAGAGGTCAAGGGGCAATTTGCAAATGATCACTGCGGAAAATGTGCACAAGCAACTGACCGTCGGCGAAGTCGCGGCCCGCAGCGGTGTGGCAGTCACCGCCCTGCACTTTTACGAGTCCAAGGGGTTGATCAAGAGTCAGCGCAATGCCGGCAATCAGCGCCGTTATCCACGGGAAGTGCTGCGGCGGGTGGCGCTGATCAAAGTAGCGCAACGGCTGGGGATTCCGCTGGCGGAGATCGGCGAGGCACTTAAACAGTTGCCGGACAACCGCGCGCCAACGGCGGCGGACTGGAAAGTGTTGTCGGAGCAGTGGCGGCGGGAGCTGGACGAGCGGATCAATCAGTTGATGCTGCTGCGGGACCGGCTGACCGGTTGCATCGGTTGCGGCTGCCTGTCGATGGAAGCCTGCCCGCTGCGCAATCAGGGTGATGTGCTGGGCGAACAAGGGCCGGGGGCGCACTTTCTCGACGTTCCCAAGTGAGGGCTCCCATGCCATGGGAACCCTCAATTCGCTCCATCAGAAGCCCGGCGCAATCTGCCCTTTGTAGCGGGTCAGAATGAACTGACGCACTTCATCGGAATTCAACGCCTTGGCCAGTTTCTGCAGGCCCGGGTCGTTGATGTTGTCGGGACGCGCGACCAGAAACTCGATGTACAGGCTCTTGCCCTTCTCGACGATCAGCGCGCTGTTGGTGTCGATCCCGGCTTCCAGCGCGTAGTTGGCGAACACGAACGCCAGGTCGACCTGACTCACCGAACGCGCCAGCAACGCGCCTTCCAGTTCACGGATTTTCAGGTGCTTGGGGTTTTCGACGATGTCGCGCTGGGTGGCCAGCGTGTTGCTCGGATCCTTGAGCTTGATCAGCCCCGCCTCGTGCAGCAGCACCAGGGCGCGACCGGTGTTTACCGGGTCGTTGGGGATCGAAACGCTGGCGCCGTCCTTCAGCTGCGAGATGTTCTTGATCTTGGTCGAGTAAGCGCCGAAAGGTTCGATGTGCACGCCGACCACCGGCACCAGATCGGTGTGGCGAGTCTTGTTGAAATCATCGAGAAACGGCCGGTACTGGTAGTAATTGGCGTCGAGGTTTTTCAGCGCCAGTTGCTGGTTGGGCTGGATGAAGTCGGTGAAGACCTTGATGTCCAGATCCACCCCTTCCTTGGCCAGGGTCGGTTTGACGAACTCGAGGATTTCCGCGTGCGGCACCGGGGTGGCACCGACGATCAGTTTTTCGTTGGCATGGGCGCCGAACGACAGAACGGCAGCCAGTACGGCCAGGGTCTTTTTCATGCTGTGCTCCAAGGCAGATGTGAGTGGCCGTCGTGGGGTGAACGTGGGGCCTTTTTGGGTTGAATTTTTTTTGTTCAGCGTCGGCTGTAATGCGCCACCAGGCGGTCGCCGGTCATTTGCAGGGCCTGCACCAGAATCAGTAGCAACACCACGGTGACCACCATCACGTCGGTCTGAAAGCGCTGATAGCCGTAGCGGATTGCCAGGTCGCCGAGCCCGCCGCCACCGATCACGCCGGCCATCGCCGTGTAATCCACCAGCACGATGGCGGTGACCGTCACCGCCGCCAGCAACCCGCCACGGGCCTCCGGCAACAGGGTGTGGCGGATGATCTGCCAGGTGTTGGCGCCCATCGCCGGGGTCGCCTCGACCACGCCGCGATCGACTTCGCGCAACGCGGTTTCCACCAGCCGTGCAAAGAACGGAGTGCAACCGACCACCAGCGGCGGAATGGTCCCGGGCACGCCCAGCGAGGTGCCCACCAGCAACGTGGTCAACGGAATCAGCACGATCAGCAAGATGATGAACGGCAGCGAACGCAGCATGTTCACGATCACCGACAGCACCCGGTACAGGCCGACCGTTTCATGCAACTGGCGCTTGCCGGTGAGAAACAGCAGCAGCCCCAGCGGCAGGCCCAGCAACACCGTGAACAGCAGCGCCGCGCCGAGCATGCTCAGGGTGTCGAGACAGGCCTGGGCGATGTCGGCCCAGTAAATATGTTTGAACCACTCGGCCATGATCAGGACCAGTCGTGGCGCGGTGGTTTGACGCCGTTGAGCAGCCAGTTGCCGACCACGTGGTACTTCCAGCGCACCGGATCATGCAGGGTATGGACCCGAGCGTTGCGCCAGTGGCGATCGAAGTTGTGCTTCTTCAGGGTCGAACGGGTGCCACCGAGTTCGAACAGTTTGTTGCTGGCTTCGATAGCGATTTCGGTGGTCAGCACTTTGGCCTTGGCCACGGCCAGGGAGGCCAGCGCGACGTTGTCTTCATCAGGTGTCGGGCGAGCGGCGTCGAGTGCCCAACCGGCGCGTTCGAGCAAGGCTTCGGCGGCTTCCAGACGGATTTCCAGCGCGCCGATCTGAATGATCGTCAGCGGATCTTCGCTGGCCTTTTCCACACCCGCATCGATCCATGGCCGGGCGAACTGGCGGACAAATTCCACGGTATCGCGCAAGGCTGCCCGGGCGATGCCGGCGTCGATGGCAGCGGTGGTCAACTGGGCGAACGGCCCGGCCAGGGTCGGGCTCTCGTAGGAACGGTACGTCGGAAACAGATTGAACGGTGCCACCTGTAAATCCTGCGCCAGCACCGTGCCGCTGGACGTGGTGCGCTGGCCGATGCTGTCCCAGTCATCGACGATCACCAGCCCTTTCGTGCCGCGCTCGACGAACGCCAACTGCCCCTTCTGTTCTTCATCCAGCGCCAGCACCGCCAGCCAGTGGGCGTAGAGCGAGCCGGTGCAGTAACCCTTGCGGCCATTGATCACATAACCGTCGCCATAACGACGGATGGTCGCCTGAATGTCCTGCACATTCTTGCCGCCGGTTTCCGACAGCGCATTGGCAAAGCGATGACCTCGCAGCGCCAGTTCAAAGAAATGCGCCTGCTGCGCCGGGGTGCCTTGCAGGCGGATGTCTTCGAGCAGGCAGTAATGGTTTTGCGGGATTTGTCCGAGGGACGGATCGGCGGTGGAAATGATCGCGATCACCTGCGCCAGCACCGCACAGGACACCTGCGCGCCGCCGTATTCCTTCGGCACGGTGATGCCCCACAGGCCACTGTTGGAATACAGATCGACGATCTCGGCGGGCACTGCGCGGCTGCGGTCACGCTCGGCGGCGTGTTCCTGCAAGACGGCGGCGACCTGTGCGGCCACGCGCAAGGCTTCGGCGTCGTCGGCGATCCGGTGGGCGGCGGGCGGGTTGATCGGATAAACGGCAGATTCAGACATGGATGACTCTCGGTATCGGTGTTGTACCGGGTCATTGCAGCTTCTGTGCCTGACTGACAGGCCTTGTTTTTCGGGGGTTGCAGCGGACTTTCAGGGTTTGCGGCGATGAAAACCCGCGCATTCTGTTGCTTCACTGTCGATGGCTGAACAGTGCGGTGGCTGCTCGTCGGCTACTCGGCCATGGCGGCGGCACGGATCTATAGTTGAGCGACCGGCAACCCCGGCGAAGGCACACCTTCAACCTCTAATAAAAACCAGGCAACAGATAACAGGGAGCACCGCCATGAGCGTCAAACCCATTCCCGAGGGGTATCACAGCATTACCCCGTACCTCGGCATTCACAAAGCTGCCGAAGCCATCGATTTCTATAAAAAAGCGTTCGGTGCTACCGAAGTCATGCGCCTGAGCATGCCCGACGGCGGCATCGGCCACGCCGAACTGCGCATCGGCGACAGCGCGATCATGCTCGGCTCGCCGTGCGATCAAGGGCCGTTGAGCAATCCGGACACAGCCGTGTCGGTCGGTCTGCATCTGTACGTGACCGATGTCGACAAATCCTTCCAGCGTGCGCTGGATGCCGGCGCGACTTCGGTGTCCGAGGTCAAGGATCAGTTCTACGGCGACCGCAGCGGCACGTTGAAGGATCCGTACGGGCATCTGTGGTTCCTGGCCACGCGCAAGGAGGACCTGACCCAGGAGCAGATCGAGCAGCGGGCGAAGGAGATGTTTCAGCAGGGTTAGAAACGCCGAGTGCCCATTCCCGCGCAGCGCGGGAATGGGCAACACGATTCATGAACCGTCGAACCACGCTTCGTGCCTTGTCATGAGCGCCCGGCGATCTCAGGATGCAGGCCACCCGCCTGAATAAAGGATCGTCCGATGTTTGCCGGATTCGTCAAAGACCAGCGCCATGTCAACGGCGTGGACATCAGCTACCGCATCAAAGGCAGCGGCCCGGGCCTGCTGCTGTTGCACGGGCACCCGCAGACCCACGTCATCTGGCACAAGATCGCCGGGCAACTGGCGGAGCACTTCACGGTAGTCGCCGCCGACCTGCGCGGTTATGGCGATAGCAGTCGCCCGCCGGCCGATGAGGCTCACCTCAATTACTCCAAGCGCGAGATGGCCCGCGACGGCGTGGAGTTGATGAAAGCGCTGGGCTTCGAACAGTTCTCGATCCTTGCCCACGACCGTGGCGCCCGGGTCGCCCATCGCCTGGCGCTCGATCATCCCGCCGTCGTGCAGCGCATGGTCCTGCTCGACATCGCGCCGACGCTGGCGATGTACAGCCAGACCAACGAAGCCTTTGCCCGGGCTTACTGGCACTGGTTCTTCCTGATCCGCCCGGCGCCGTTGCCGGAAACCCTGATCGAAGCCGATCCCGAAGGTTATCTGCGCAGTGTCATGGGCAGCCGCAGTGCCGGGCTCGCGCCCTTCACCGAAGAGGCATTCAGCGAATATCGGCGTTGCCTGGAACGTCCCGGCAGTGCTCGGGGGATCTGCGAGGATTACCGCGCCAGTGCCGGCATCGACCTGGAACATGATCGAGCCGATCTCGCGGCCGGTCGTCACCTGAACCTGCCGTTGCTGGTGCTGTGGGGCGCCGAGGGCACCGTCGGTCGGTGCTTCGATCCGCTCAAGGAATGGCAACAGGTGGCCACCGACGTACGGGGCAAGGCCCTGCCAGCCGGGCATTACCTCGCCGAAGAAGTGCCCGAATTGTTGCTGGCCGACGTGCTCGACTTTCTCCGCTGATCTCCCTCCTTCAATCCGGCGGCATGCGCCGTCGGACTGCTTCGCCTCCCCCACAGAATCTGTCTACGCGACAGCAACATGCAATCGCGAAACATTTACTTTCATATCGTTTATCGGGATTTGCTTCGCTCATCCGTCTTATAGAGATGCGGGCCGGTCGCGTAGGCAAAAGCCACGACCGGCCTTTCAGGGACTCCCGTGCTGCGAAGCCCGTAGTACCGCTCCCTCTCACTGAATCAAGACCCGTCATCATGTCGAAGAAATCCCGCTCGAAACTGTGGTTCCTGGTACACAGCTGGCTGGCGTTGCCGATCTGGTTTTTTGTTCTGATCGTCTGCGTCACCGGCACCCTGGCGGTGGTCAGCCAGGAAATCGTCTGGCTGGCCAACCCGCAAATACGCGCCAGCGCGCCGTCGGACGATGCGCCGCTGCTCAGCTACGACCAGATCATCGCGGCCATCAAGAAAGCCGAGCCGCAAACGGTCGTGCAAGAGATCGACCGCCCCGATGAATCGCACTTTGCTCTCGATGTGCGCGTCAGCTATCCCGACGGACGTTCGCTGACGGTCTACGTCAATCCGTACACGGGTGTGATTCAGGGCGAAGCCCCGGCGTTCAATTTCCAGGGTTTCACCCGCGCCCTGCACGGCTGGTGGCTGGTGCCCTTCACCAATGGCTACAGCTGGGGCTGGTACCTGGTGTCGATCCTCGGCCTGCCCATGCTCGCCTCGCTGGTGACCGGTCTGGTGGTGTACAAGCGCTTCTGGAAAGGTTTTTTCAGCCCGACCTTGCGACTCCGCCACGGCGCACGGATTTTCTGGGGCGACTTTCACCGCCTCAGCGGCATCTGGTCGATCTGGTTCATCGCGGTGATTTCCATCACCGGCACCTGGTTCCTGATTCAGGCACTGCTGGCCGACAACCATATTTCCATCTCGAGCGAACCGGTGATCCCGGCCATGTCCCGTGAGAGCGTGCCCCTCTCGGCGGACGGTTCACCAGCCCCGCAGATCAGCCTCGATCGCGCGATCGAGATCGCCCAGCAGAAAATCCCCGGGCTGGAAACCAGCTACGTCAGCCTGCCGGGCAACGCCTACAGCCATCTCGATATCGGGGGGCGCGGCTGGTATCCGCTGATGTATCAACGCGCAACGATCAACCCGTACAACGGCGAAATCGCTGCCTCGCGCCTGCTGTCCGACCGCACGTCGCTGGAGTTCGTCACCGAATCCATGCGGCCGTTGCACACCGGTGACTTCGGCGGGCTGTGGATCAAGCTGATCTGGTTCTTCTTCGGGCTGTTGCTGAGCATGATGGTGCTCAGCGGACTGCTGATCTGGACCAAACGCACCGCACTGGCCACCGCCAACGCCCTCAAGCGCGAGCACAAGAAGCAACGCGTCAAGGCGCAACCGGCCCTGAACCGTGAACCGTCGGAGGTCAACCTGTGAGCCAGTCCAACGTTGCAACCCGCCCTTCACGTCTGAGCCTGTTCTGGCACAAGTGGCGCTTCCACATCAACGTGCTGCTGCTGTTGATCCCGTTGGGCTTCATGCCCCGGTACTTTGCGGACCAGTCGCTGTTTCGCGGCGACACTGGCCTGGGCGAACGCGAAGTCGGCGAAATCCAGGTCGGGCCCTGGAGCCTGCGCATGGCCGAATTCCGTGACGAGGCGCCCCGCCCCGCCGGGCCTGCCGGCCATATGAAAAGCTTCAACGTCGCGTTGTGCGATGCCTGCATCGATCAGGTCAAGGCCACCTACCTGCGCATCGGCAAACCGCGCAGCCTGCGCGCCGCCGGGGTGATCTTCTTCGGCACGCCGTATCGCATGGGCACCCAGTTGCCGATTCCGGAGAAGACCCGAACCGACGCCGAACTGTGGATCACCATGGAAGGCTGGGACGGCAGCATGCATCAGGCCTCGATCCCCCTGAGCCAGGCCTCCCCCGCCACCATCGCCTGGCTGAACAAACAAGGAGCCAAACCATGACGCTCGCCCGACGCTTTTCCCGCCTGCGCCTGAGTAGCCTGATGCTGGTGCTGTGTGCCGGTTTCAGTGCCAACGCCCTGGCCCACAACCCGATGTGCGAGTGCAAGGCCATCGACGCCGAGCAGATCAAATGCACCGGCGGCTTCTCCGACGGCAGCGGCGCACCGGGGGTGACCCTCGACGTGATCGGTTACGACGAAACCATCCTGGTGCCGGGCAAGCTTGGCGCCGATTCGACCCTGACCTTCAAGAAACCCGGCGCCGAGTTCTACGTGTTGTTCGACGCAGGTCCCGGCCACGTGGTCGAAATCGACCAAGCGGATATCGAAGCCCCATGACCACGCCGACCACCCAGGTTGTACGCCCGGCCGGTGCCGGGCACGAAACCCTCAATGTGCTGCTGATGTGCCTGTTGATCCTCGCGGTCGCCGGATCGGTAGTCGCATGGCGCGGCGTCTCCCACGAACCGGAGCCGGTTTCCAGCCATCAACTGGACGCCCGCCGCGATCTCGGCGCCAGCGAGCAAGGCATCTATGCCGACTTGCGGGTGACCCTCGATGAGATCCACCTGCTGCGCGAAGAACAGCAGGCACTGCCCACGCCGCAGAATCTGGCGGACGAAGGCTTCGCCCCGTTTGCCCGGGACGCCAGCTCGGTCAGTCGTGGCGGTCATGCCTGGCAACTGCTGGCCGACCGCGCCTACTTCGGCCACAGCCAGGCACCGGCTGTGGCCGGTTCGTTTCTGATGCGCCTGAACGACGCCGCGCCGGACATCTGGCTCAACCGCGCCACCGACCTGCAAGCGCCGACAGACCTGTCCGACGCAGCGCTGAGCGCCGCCGGCTGGAAACAGATCGTCGCGCAATTCGATGCCGGGGTGACCCGCGAACATCGTCATTGAACCCTCGCCTTCATTCGAGAGAAGACCGCTTGCCCATGCCTAGTTCATCTCAACGCCGTCCTTTCCTGCGCCTGCTGCTGATCGGCCTGTGCGCCTGCCTGCTGAGCCCGCTGGCCAGCGCCGATCAGGCCAAACGCCTGCGCATCGGCATCACCCTGCATCCGTATTACAGCTATGTGGCGAACATCGTCGGTGACAAGGCCGAGGTCGTGCCGCTGATTCCCGCCGGCTTCAACCCGCACGCCTACGAGCCCCGCGCCGAAGACATCAAGCGCATCAGCGGGCTGGATGTGATCGTGCTCAACGGGGTCGGTCATGACGACTTCGCTGACCGCATGATCGCCGCCAGCGAAACGCCGAACATCAAGACCATCGAAGCCAACGAAAACGTACCGCTGCTGGCCGCCACCGGGGTGGCCGCGCGCGGTGCCGGCAAAGTGGTGAACCCGCACACGTTCCTGTCGATCAGCGCCTCGATTGCCCAGGTCAACAACATCGCCCGGGAACTGGGCAAGCTTGACCCGGAGAACGCCAAGACCTACACCCAGAACGCCCGCGCTTATGGCAAACGCCTGCGGCAGATGCGCGCCGACGCCCTGGCCAAGCTGACCCAGGCACCGAACGCCGAACTGCGGGTGGCCACGGTGCACGCCGCTTATGACTACCTGCTGCGCGAATTCGGCCTGGAAGTGACGGCGGTGGTCGAGCCGGCCCACGGCATCGAGCCGAGCCCGAGCCAGTTGAAGAAAACCATCGACCAACTGCGGGAGCTGGACGTGAAGGTGATCTTCTCCGAGATGGACTTCCCGTCCACATACGTCGAAACCATCCAGCGCGAATCCGGCGTGAAGCTGTATCCGCTGTCACACATTTCCTACGGCGAATACACCGCCGACAAATACGAAAAGGAAATGACCGGCAACCTCAATACTGTGGTTCGAGCGATTCAGGAGTCCGGCGCATGACTTCAAAAGAAATCGAACTCCCTGTGGGAGCGAGCCTGCTCGCGAAAGCGTCCATTCAGTCAACGTCGCCGTTGGATGAGAAACCGCATTCGCGAGCAAGCTCGCTCCCACAAGTATCAGGCCCGACCCTGGATTTCGCCGACGTCAGCCTGACCCTCGGCCGCACGACGATTCTGGACAAGGTCGCCTTTCAAGTTCAGCCCGGCAGCGTGCATGCGCTGGTCGGCCCCAACGGCGGCGGCAAGAGTTCGCTGATCAAGACCCTGCTCGGGCAAATGCCCCATCAGGGCCGGCTCAGTCTGCAATGGCCCGGCGAACCCGGCACCATCGGTTACGTGCCGCAGGCGCTGGAGTTCGATCGCGGCCTGCCGATGACCGTCGACGATTTCATGGCCGCCATGTGCCAGCGTCGCCCCGCGTTTCTCGGGCTAAGCAAACACTACGCCGGCGCCATCGGCGAAGCGCTGGAACGGGTCGGCATGCAGGACAAGCGCAAACGCCGGATGGGCGCACTGTCCGGCGGTGAGCGCCAGCGGGTGCTGCTCGCTCAGGGCCTGATTCCGGCCCCGCAATTGCTGGTGCTGGACGAGCCGATGTCAGCCCTCGACGAGGCCGGGATCCAGGTGTTCGAGCGCTTGCTGGGTGATTGGCGCGCGGCGGGCATCACTGTGCTATGGATCGAGCACGATCTGGAAGCGGTCGGGCGCCTGGCCGATCGCGTCACCGGCCTCAACCGCCGGGTGCTGTTCGACGCCACGCCGCAACAGGCCCTGACCCCGGACCGCCTGCTGACCCTGTTCTCGACCCATCCACGGAGCGCTGCCTGATGAGTTACGAAGCCTTTCGTTTGATGGTGCAAGGATGGGCCTCCTCCGGTTACCTGCCGGAAGCCCTGGCCTACGGGTTTGTGGTCAACGCCCTGCTCGCCGGCCTGTTGATCGGCCCGGTACTGGGTGGCCTCGGCACGCTGGTGGTGGTCAAGCGCTTCGCGTTTTTCTCCGAGGCGGTGGGCCACGCGGCGCTGACCGGCGTGGCCATCGGCATCCTGCTCGGCGAACCCTACACCGGGCCTTACGGCAGCCTGTTCGGTTACTGCCTGCTGTTCGGCATACTGCTCAACTACCTGCGCAACCGTACTGGTCTGGCACCCGACACTTTGATCGGCGTGTTCCTGTCGGTGTCCCTCGCTCTGGGCGCCAGCCTGCTGCTGATTCTGGCGGGCAAGATCAACGTGCACATTCTGGAAAACGTGCTGTTCGGCTCGGTACTGACGGTCAACGGTAATGACCTGCTGGTGCTGGCGATTGTCGGCTCACTGGTCATGGCATTGGCCCTGCCGCTGTACAACCGGATCATGCTGGCCAGCTTCAACCCGCAGCTGGCGGCGGTGCGCGGCGTCGCGGTGAAGACCCTGGATTACCTGTTCGTGATTCTGGTGACGCTGATCACCGTCGCGGCAGTGAAAGTCATCGGTGCGATTCTGGTCGGTGCGCTGCTGGTGATTCCGGCGGCGGCAGCACGTCTGCTCAGCCAGTCGCTCAAAGGCTTTTTCTGGTGTTCGGTGCTGATCGCCACGGTCAGCACGCTGTGCGGGATTCTCGCGCCGATCGTGTTCGACCTGCCGATTCCGTCCGGCGCCGCGATCATTCTGGTCGCCGGTATCGCCTTCGCCCTCGCCGCGATTGCCCGGGGCGTCGTCCCCAGTCTGAAAGGGAACCTTGGATAAATGGCTTTTTCACTACGAAAACTGACCCTGGCCATCGCCCTCAGCGGCGCGGTTTCGAGCCCTCTGCTGGCTGCCGAGAAACCGCTGCGAGTGCTGGCCTCGTTGCCGATCACCTACGGTCTGGGCGAAGTCCTGCTCAAGGGGACCGAGATCCACCTCGAACGCGCAGCACCGGCCAACCTGCCGGGCAGTCGCCAGACCGCCTACTTCACCGGTCGCGGCGCCCCTGAGCTGAGCAAACTGGCCACCGGCGCCGATGCGGTGATCGGCGTGCGCTCGCTGTGGGCCGATGATCCGCTGTACCCGATCGCCCGCCGCAGCAACATCCGCATCGTCGAGGTCGACGCGGCTCGTCCGGTGGACGGCGCCCTGCCGGGCATTGCCGTGCAACCGGGGCTCAAGGTCGACGGCCTGAACAGCCAGCCGTGGCTGGCGAGCAACAACATGGGGCGCATGGCCGACGTGATGGCGGCTGATCTGGTGCGTCTGGCACCGAAGGACAAACCGAAAATCGAGGCCAATCTGGCGGCGCTGAAACAACGCCTGCTGAAACTCAGTGCCGACAGCGAGGCGCGTCTGGCCAGTGCCGACAACCTGAGCGTGATGAGCCTGAGCGATCACTTCGGCTACCTGATCGGCAGCCTGAATCTGGAATTGATCGGACAAGACGCGCGACCGGATGCCGAGTGGACGCCGGAGGATCTGAAAAAACTGACCGCGACCCTGAAAGACAATGACGTGGCAGTGGTGCTGCACCATCGGCAGCCGTCGGACGCGGTAAAAGCGGCAATTGTCGAATCGGGCAGTCACCTGCTGGTGCTGAGCACCGATGCAGCGGATCCGGTGGCAGAGCTGGAAGGCAATGTGGATGTGCTGCTCAAGGGCTTGAGTGGCGCGTAACACCAGTCGCCCCCCGTCATGATCGTTCCCACGCTCTGCGTGGGAATGCAGCCCGGGACGCTCCGCGTCCCTTCCGAAGCGGACGCGGAGCGTCCAATGAGGCATTCCCACGCAGAGCGTGGGAACGATCACCGTCTGTGCGGGAACGATCGACATGAAAAAACCCGCTGACTGTTTCCAGTCCAGCGGGTTTCTTTTTGTCCGGCGACTTACTGGGCAGCCGCTTGCGCTTCCATTTTCTGGCGCAGGCTCAGCGGACGCATGTCGGTCCAGACTTCTTCGATGTAGGCCAGGCATTCCTTTTTCAGGCCACTCTTGCCGACGGTGCGCCAGCCTTCCGGCACGGCCTTGTAGTCCGGCCAGATCGAGTACTGCTCTTCGTGGTTGACCACGACTTGAAAGAGGATGTCCTCGCGGTCGAATACTGAAGTCATGCTGTGTCTCCATCGCTGTAGGGGTGGGCTGCACGAGGGGTGCAGCCGGGTATGTAGAAAGAACGTTCGACGCGGCGAAAAATTTACAGGCCGGCGGTCGCGGCGCTCAACGCACGGCCGAAGATCTCGGCGACGCGGTCGATTTCGGCGGCGGTGATGACCAACGGCGGCAGGAATCGCACCACCGCACCATGACGCCCGCCCAGTTCCAGAATCAGCCCGCGCTTGAGGCATTCGCGCTGCACCAGCGGCGCCAGTCGTGCAAACGCCGGCGGATGGCCGAGTGCGTCGGGCGTGCCGTTCGGATCGACCAGCTCGACACCGAGCATCAGGCCACGACCGCGAATGTCGCCCAGTTGCGGGAAGTCGCGCTGCAGGATGTGCAGGTGCTCGCTCAGGCGCTCGCCCATGGCGGCCGCGTGCTCGCAGACCCTGTGCTCGACCAGGTAACGCATCACGGCGGAGCCTGCGGCCATCGCCATCTGGTTGCCACGGAACGTACCGGCGTGCGCGCCCGGCTGCCAGGTGTCGAGCCAGTCGCGATAGACCACCACCGCCAGCGGCAGGCTGCCACCGATGGCTTTGGACAGCACGACCACGTCCGGTGTGATGCCCGCGTGCTCGAAGGCAAACATCTTGCCGGTGCGGGCGAAACCGCTCTGGATTTCGTCGATGATCAATGCGACGCCGGCGCTCTCGGTGATGCGGCGCAGACCGCGCAGCCATTCGATGTCCGCCGGGATCACACCGCCCTCGCCCTGCACCGCTTCAACGATGACGGCGGCCGGCAATTGCACACCGGCCTCGGGATCATTGAGCAGGTTTTCCAGGTAACTCAGGTTGGCCTTGACACCCGCCACGCCACCGAGGCCGAACGGGCAACGGTAATCGTACGGGAACGGCATGAATTGCACGCCGTTGCTGAGCAAAGCACCCAAAGGCTTTTTCGGCCCCAGGCTGCCCATCAGGCTCAAGGCACCCTGGCTCATGCCGTGGTAACCGCCGGAGAACGACAGCACGGTGCTGCGTCCGGTGGCGGTGCGTACCAGTTTCAGCGCAGCTTCCACCGCATCGGTCCCGGTCGGGCCGCAGAACTGGATTTTCGCTTCCTTGGCCAATGCTGGAGGCAACAGGCCGAACAGGTCCTGAACGAATTGATCCTTCACCGGCGTGGTCAGGTCCAGAGTGTGCAGCGGCAACTCATCGGCCAGCACCTGCTGGATTGCCTCGATCACCACCGGATGGTTATGCCCCAGCGCCAAAGTGCCGGCACCCGCCAGGCAATCGATGAAGGTGCGGCCCTCGACGTCTTCGACGTACAGGCCTTTGGCACGCTTCAATGCCAGCGGAATGCGCCGCGGGTAACTGCGGGCATTGGATTCCTGTTGGCTCTGACGAGCGAGCAACGGTGATTCATTGAACTGGTACAGCGTTTCCGCCGGCGCGGAGGCGATCCGGGCCGACGACTCTTCGATAAGGCTGGTGGCGACTGACATCTCTCGACCCCTCAATACGCTATGGATAGTGACCAAAACTGCACACCGGGCAGGTGCGCGTTCCGGTCGCGGGGCGCACATGCAGGTTTTCCTGTTCTGGAAACGCACCAGCGTGTCGAGGATTTACACCCTTGATCGAATGTCAGGCCGACAATGACAGCGGTTTGTGCATCGGCAGGCTCAAAACGCCGTGTTGCATGAAGGCAATCGCTGCTTCGCAATAACCCAGACGGCGGTAGAACGCCTCGCCGGTTCGCGTGCTGGCGAGCGTGACGCAGGGCCTTCCACGAAGCCGCAGCCAACCCTCGAGATCGCCCATCAGCGCGCGGCCCGCACCTCGGCGAAACCACTCCGGCTGCACGTGACAGAGCGTAACCTCGCCATTGGCTGCGGCCATGCCGACGCCGACCGGTTTGTCCTGCAGCAGTGCGATGTTCAGATAGAGATGCGGATCGGCGAGCCAGGCGCTGATGTGTTCCGCCGATTGTCGGCGGACCCAGCGGTCGACCAGTTGTGGATCATTGCGATGATCGAGCGCGCAACCGACGCGGATCGAGCGTTCGAGGATCCGGCTGATGATGCCGGCGTCGGCGGGGGTGGCGGGACAGATGTAAATGGGCGCTTCCATGGCGCTGTTTCCCTCAATCCATTGAGTCAAAGGCTGGGGCGACAATAACGTCGCAGCCGGCGGATGACTAATGGAGAGAGGTTACATTTGATGTGCCGGGCTAACTGTCAGACCGGTTGCAGCGGCATGGTCAGCTCGACCCGCAAACCATCCGGGCGGCTGTCGAAATGCAGGGTGCAGGCGCAGCGCTGAACGATGGCCTGGACAATCGCCAGCCCCAGTCCGCAGCCGGTGCTTTGGCCGTTACGCCAGAAGCGCTGGGTCAGGTGTTGCAGATCGTCCGGGGCAATTCCCGGCCCATGGTCGCGCACCACGAAACGCACTCGATTGCCGGTAGTTTCCAGGCTCAACTCCACCGCGCCCTCGGTCGGCGTATGCCGCAGGGCGTTGTCCAGCAGGTTGCGCAGGGCTGCGATCGACAGCACCGCCGGCATTTGCAGGGGCGCACCGGACAAGCGTTCAGGCAGGTGCAGCCGGATGCGCTGGCGCTGGTCGCTGGCCGAATCCTGAATCGCCAGTTTCGCCACCTGTTCGGCACTGCATTGCACACCGTCGTCGAACGAAAGACTGCCCTCGACCCGCGCCAGCAACAGCAATTGCTCAAGAGTCCGGTGCAGGCGGTCGGCGCCTTCCTCGGCCCGGGCCAGGGACTGATCGCGGGCGTTGCCTTCGGTCATGCGCGCCACTTGCAGGTGGGTCTTGATCGCCGTCAGCGGGCTTCGCAGTTCATGGGCGGCATCGCCGGTCAGGCGACGTTCGCGCTCGATGGTCTTGCCAATGCGCTGGAACAGTTGGTTCTGGGTTTCAAGCAGCGGTTTCAGTTCGCTGGGGAATGACTGCAACTGCAACGGCTCAAGCGAGTCGGCATTGCGGCGCATCAAGGCTTCACGCAAGCGATTGAGCGGCGCCAGGCCTTGGCCGATCCCCAGCCACAACAGGCACAGGCAGCCGAGCAGCGCCACGCCCACCGGCACTGAAGCCGCCAGCAGGATCGACATGTTCAGGGCCTCGCGCTCGATCACCCGGTCAGCGGTAGTGATCCGCACATCGCCCCGGGCCAGGGTGAAGCTGCGCCAGGGCGCGCCATCGATCATCTGATCGTGGAAGCCCATCTTCTGGGCTTCCAGTGCCTGTTCCGGATTGTTGTGGCTGCGGGCGAGAATTTCCCCGCGCAACGAGCTGACCTGGCAGGCCATACCGCCGGGAATGTTCAGTTGCTCGGCGCTGAAGTGAGTGCCCTCGCCTTTGCTCGGGATGGCCGGCAATTGCTCTAGCAACCCGGCGACCATCCGCGCCGACGCCACCAGGCGCTGGTCGAGGGAAAACATCATCTGGTTGCGCAGGTCGCTGAGCATCCAGGCAGCCGCCAGTGCCCAGATCAGCGCGAACGCGGCGCCGAGGGTCAGGCTCAGGCGCAGGCGCAGACTCATCACTTGTCAGGTTCTCCACCATCGGCCGGGCCCAGGCGATAACCGAGGCCACGCACGGTTTCGACGATGCCTTTACCCAGTTTGCTGCGCAGGTGATGGATGTGCACGTTGAGCGCGTTACTCTCCAGCTCATCGTTGAAACCGTAGACGCTGTCCTTCAACTGCTCGGTGGACAGCACCCGGCCACGGTTGTGCAGCAAGGCTTGCAACAGGGATTGTTCGCGACGGGACAGGTCCACGGAACGGCCCGCCAGTGTGGTTTCACGACTGCTCGGGTCGTAGGTCAGCGCACCGTGTTCGATCAGATTGACGCTGCGCCCGGCCACCCGGCGCAACAGGGTTTGCAGACGGGCGAACAATTCACGCAGGTCGAAAGGCTTGAGCAGGTAGTCGTCGGCACCGGACTGCAAACCGTCGACCCGATCCGTGACCGAATCCCGCGCGGTGAGGATCAGCACCGGAATCTCCAGGCCCTGCTGGCGCAATTGCTGAAGCAGCTTGAGGCCATCTTCGTCCGGCAGGCCGAGATCCAGCACCATCACGTCGAATTCGGCCACCTTGAGGATCGCCCGCGCCTTGGAGGCGGTGTTGACGTGCTCGACCGTCAGGCCTTGCGCCGTCAGCCCGGCGACGATCCCGCTGGCGATCAACTCATCGTCTTCGCAAACCAGTACGTGCATGGTGAGTCCCGTAGAAAAGTGCCGATTAGGCCGCTGGCCGATTAAGCCGACATTATGCCCCGAACGCCACCGCGACAAGGCCGTCGCGGTTAATCATCGGTTAATCGCCGCCGCCCATTGTGCCCCTCAATTGCACAGGGACAAGGCTCCTCCATGCGTCATTTTTTTCTGTTTTTTGCACTGCTGTTTTCGAGTCTGGCCCAGGCGGGGAATGATCCCTTTGCGTCAAAACCGGAGTTCCTGCCGGTCGACAAGGCGTTCGTGCTGACCTCGGAGCGTCTGGATTCCGGTGAGACCCAGCTGTTCTGGCAAATCGCCGACGGCTATTACCTGTATCAGAAACGCCTGAAATTCGAAGGACTGACGGCGCAAAACGTCCCGGCCCTGCCCGAAGGCGAATCCCACAGCGACGAGTATTTCGGCGAGCAACCGGTCTACCGCCAGGGACTCGAACTGAAGATCCCTGCAGCGGCCCAAGGCCAGATCAAGGTCAGCTATCAGGGCTGCGCCGACGCCGGTCTTTGCTATCCGCCACAAACCCGAGTGATCGACCTCGGCGGCAAAGCCGCAGCGACGACGGATGAAGCACCGGACCAGGCACTGGCCAGCGGTCTGCAACAGCATTCGCTGGGCTGGAGTCTGCTGGTGTTCTTCGGCCTCGGCCTGCTGCTGGCGTTTGCGCCGTGTTCGTTACCGATGCTGCCGATTCTGGCGGGCCTGGTGGTCGGCAGCGGCGCCACGCCACGTCGCGGTTTCGCGCTGGCCGGCAGTTATGTGGTCTGCATGGCACTGGTGTATGCAGCGATGGGCGTCATCGCCGCACTGCTGGGGGCGAATCTGCAGGCGTGGTTGCAGAACCCGTGGCTGCTCGGGACGTTCGCGGCCGTGTTTGTGGTTCTGGCGCTGCCGATGTTCGGCTTCTTTGAACTGCAATTGCCGGTGGCCCTGCGGGACCGACTGGAACACGCCTCGCGCAGTCAACGCGGTGGCAGTCTGGTCGGCGCCGGCGTATTGGGCGCGCTGTCCGGTCTGCTGGTCGGCCCGTGCATGACCGCACCGCTGGCGGGCGCCCTGCTCTACATCGCGCAAAGCGGCAATGCGCTGCACGGTGGCTTGATCCTGTTTGCGCTGGGCATCGGTATCGGCGTGCCGCTGCTGTTGCTGGTCACCGTCGGCAATCGCTTCCTACCCAAGCCCGGCGCGTGGATGAACCTGCTCAAGGGCGTGTTCGGTTTCCTGTTCCTCGCCACGGCATTGCTGATGCTGCGTCCGGTGATGGAGCCGTCGCTGTGGCTGGGCCTGTGCGGCGCACTGCTGTTGATCGCCGCTTACAGCGCCTGGAAACAATCCGAGGGCTTTGGTCGCGTGGCGCAATTGTTCGGTGCCGGTTCGCTGTTGCTGGGCCTGTGGGGCAGTCTGCTCGTGGTCGGTGCGGCGGGCGGCAGTGACGATCCGTATCAGCCGTTGCAGGTGTACAGCGCCGGCCGCGTCGGATCTGCGTCGGCCAGCGGACACGAAGCCTTCACGACGATCAAGGACCCCGCTGCCCTGCAACGCGAGCTCGACACCGCCAAAGCGCAGGGCCAGTGGGTGCTGCTCGATTACTACGCCGACTGGTGCACGTCGTGCAAAGTCATGGAGAAACAGGTGTTCGGCCAGGCGCGGGTGATGCAGGCCCTGAGCGATGTGCGCTTGCTCCGACTCGACGTCACCGCCGACAATGCCGCCAGCCGCGAACTGCTCGGCCGTTATAAAGTGCCGGGGCCACCGAGTTTCGTGTGGATCGGCGCCGACGGCGAAGAGCGCCGCAGCCAGCGCATCACCGGCGAGGTCGATGCCGATACTTTCCTGCAACGCTGGACCACCACCCGAGACGCCCGTTAATGCTGACCTTCACCCTCGGCACCTTTGCCATCGCACTCAACCACCTGCTGCTGATCAGCGCGCTGGCGCTGGCGACCTTCGTCGGCTGGCGGGTGGCCAAGCGCGGAGGTGACAACCCCGAGTCGGCGCTGTTCAGCCTGTTTCTGCTCGGCATGCTGGCGGCGCGCATTGCGTTTGTCGCGGTGTACTGGGGGCACTATCGCAACGATCTGTGGCAGATCATCGACCTGCGCGACGGTGGTTTTCTCGCCTGGCCTGGGGTGATCGTGCTGTTGCTGGCGGCGTTGTATCGCGGCTGGCGCCGGCCGGGTTTGCGTCGACCGCTGGGTTTCGGTGTGGTCAGCGGCGTGGCGTTCTGGGTATTGGCGACCCTGTCGCTGAACATCTATGAGCAAGGCACGCGCCTGCCGGACATCACCTTGCGCAACGCCGCCGGGGAAACCGTGAAACTCACCGACTATCAGGGCGGGCCGCTGGTGATCAACCTGTGGGCCACCTGGTGCCCACCGTGCCGCCGGGAAATGCCGGTGCTGGAAAACGCCCAGCAACAACGCCCGGACCTGACGTTCCTGTTCGTCAACCAGGCCGAAAGCATGCAAAGCGTCGCCACGTTTCTCGAAACCCAGGGCTTGAGCCTGAACAACGTGCTGTTTGATCGCAGCGGACGCCTCGGCCAGGCCGTGGGTTCCATGGCCCTGCCGACTACGCTGTTCTATAGCCCGGACGGTCGCCTGCTGGGCAGCCATCTGGGCGAGTTGTCGAACGCCAGCCTGGCCCGCGCCCTGGAAAACTTCGACACCAAAGCTTCCAGCCAGAATCCGGCCACCTCTTCTTCAAGGAAACTGCCATGCCCCGCCTCCGCCACCTGCTGACGCTGACCATGAGCGCAGCCCTGCTGCACTTGCCGTCGGTCCAGGCCGCCGAAGAACTGCCTGAAGCGATCAAGAAGATCGAAGCCAAGGGCGCAAAAATCGTCGGCCAGTTCGATGCGCCGGACGGCTTGCGCGGTTACGCCGCGCAATACCAGAACCGCGGCATGGCGCTGTACCTGACGCCAGACGGCAAGCACGTGCTGCTGGGCAATCTGTACGACGCCGACGGCAACGACCTGAGCAGCGCGCCGCTGCAAAAACTGGTCTACGCACCGATGGCCAAGGAAGTCTGGGCCAAGTTCGAGGCCAGCAACTGGATTCAGGACGGCAACAAGGATGCGCCGCGCACCGTGTACCTGTTCAGTGATCCGAACTGCCCGTACTGCAACATGTTCTGGGAACAGGCCCGCCCATGGGTCAAGGCCGGCAAGGTGCAACTGCGGCACATCATGGTCGGCATCATCCGCGAAGACAGCCCGGCCAAATCAGCCGCCCTGCTCGCCGCCAAGGACCCGAGCAAAGCCCTGGAAGATCACGAGAAGGCGGGCAAGGCCAGCACGCTCAAGGCCTTGAAGGACATTCCGGTCGACGTACAGACCAAACTCGCGGCGAACATGCAGTTGATGGAAGACCTGGACTTGCAGGCCACCCCGGCGATCTTCTACATGGACGACAAGGGCGAACTGCAACAACAGCAAGGCGCACCGACGCCGGACAAACTGGCGAAGATTCTCGGCCCGAAATAAAAAACGCCCACGCAATGCGTGGGCGTTTCGTTACTTCAGCCCGGCCAGAAACTTCAGCAGCGTGTCGGTCACAAACGACGGATTCTCCAGATTGGAGATATGCCCCGCCTCCGGCACCAGCACATTTGGGCAGCCAATCAGCTCAGCCATTTCCCGTGCTTCCGACGGCGGGCGTGGCTTGTCCTGATCGCCGCAGACCACCAGCGTGGTGGCCGCATTCAGCTCGCCCAGACGCGGCAACAGATCGTCACGGCCAAAGGTGATGCGCCCCATCGGTACGATGCTTTCGCGCAGGTGTTCAGCTGAATAGCCGGCGAGTTTTGCGCGGAAATCCTGATACAGCGCCGACGCCCGATCGATGCCCGGACGGAAGAAGATCGGCACCACGATATCCAGCAGTTGCTCGGAGATTGCGCCGCTTTCCTCGATCTGTTTGAACAGCGAGAAATAGTACTGGCGAGTCGGCTCCGGCTCGACGCCGACGTAAGTGTCCATCAGCACCAGCCCGTTGAGCCGCTGCGGCGCCGACAACGCCAGACGCACGCCCCACATGCCGCCGACCGACAGCCCGACCAGCGTCACCCGGTCGATGTCCAGATGATCGAGCAAGGCCAGGGCCTGACGGGCGATGTCGTCCAGCGAAGCGGTGCCTTCAGGCAAGCGACCGGATTCACCATGGCCCCACAGATCCAGTGCAATCACCCGATAGTGCGCCGACAGCGCGGCGATCTGCGGTGCCCACATGGCCTGGTCCCACAGGTAGCTGCCGGCCAGCAACACCGCCGGGCCTGAGCCTTGATCAATGTAGTGAAGCGCCTGTCCGTCAACTTCGAAGAAAGCCATCGATCACCCCCGCTACAAAAAAGAGAACCGGCAGACTGGGCTGCCGGTTCGGGATCGTCAACTATACAAACGTACACCAATGCACCGGCTGAATTGCATTGAACGCACCGACGCCATCGCTGGCAAGCCAGCTCCCACAGGTTCCGGCGATGTTCACAGGTTTTGTATACGACGCTAACCCTGTGGGAGCTGCGGTGCGACGACTCGACTTGCCAGCGATGAGGCCGGTACAGACGCTGGAAACTACAAGCCTTCCAGTTCTGCCATCAGGTCATTCAGGCGATCAACCTTCTCCTCGGTAATGTCGCTGGCCGCCAGCCCTTCGATGTACCCCGCCAGTTCCTCCACCGTGCTGCACTCGAACATCGCCCGCAGCGGTACGTCCCGTTGCAGAGCTTTCTGCACCCGCGAGGCAATCTGCGTGGCGAGCAGCGAGTGGCCGCCGAGTTCGAAGAAGTTGTCGCGTACCCCGACCTTCTCGACCTTGAGCACCTCGGCCCAGATATCGGCCAGGGTCTGCTCCAGATCGCTGCGCGGCGCCAGGTAATCCTGGCTCTGCAACTGGCCGATCTCCAGCGCCGGCAAGGCTTTGCGGTCGAGTTTGCCGTTGGCGTTGAGCGGCAACCGGTCGAGCCACAACCAGTGCAGCGGCACCATGTATTCCGGCAGTTCGGCGCGCAGGCGCTGCTTGATCCGCTCCAGACGTTCACTCGGATTCAGCGCTGTATCGGCGGCGACGAGGTATCCGACCAGATGCTTGCCGTTGACGCCTTCCTGCACGCCGACTGCCCCGTCACGAACTTCCGGTTGCTCATGCAGACGCGCCTCGATTTCACCCAGCTCGATCCGGTAACCGCGGATCTTCACCTGATGGTCGACCCGGCCGACGTACTCCAGCACCCCGTCACTGCGGCGGCGCGCCAGATCACCGGTGCGATACAGACGTTCGCCCGGCGCACCGAACGGATTCGGCACGAACACCGGCGCGGTGCGCAGCGGATCGCTGACATAACCACGACCGACACCGGTGCCCGCCACACACAACTCACCCACCGCACCGAGCGGCACCAGATCCAGCGCGCCATCGAGCAGGTACAGCAAGTTGTTGTCAGTCGGCGTACCGATCGGCAGGTAGCTGCCGCGAGTCGAGGCCAGGTCGACGCGGAAGAACGCCACGTCGTCCGAGCACTCCGCCGGGCCATAAGCGTTGACCAGACCGATCTGCGGATAACGCAGCAGCCATTGGTGCGCCAGTTCCGGCGGCATTGCTTCACCGGTCGGCAGCATCCAGCGCAGGCCATCCAGGCTCAGGCGATCCGAAGCGAGCATGCCCTGAATCAGCGACGGCACGCTTTCCAGCACGGTGATGCCCTGCTGTTGCACATGCACCAGCAAACCCTGCGGATCGTGGGCGATGGTGTTCGGCACGATGTCCACTCGCGCCCCGAACAGCGGCGCGGCGAGGAACTGCCAGACCGAAATGTCGAAGCTTTGCGAAGCGGTCTGGGCGATCACATCGGCGTCGCTGAGGTTCAGGTAAGGCACCTTGCTCAACTGGTTGTTGAGCATGCCGCGCTGCTCGACCATCACGCCTTTCGGCAACCCGGTGGAACCGGAGGTGTAGATCACGTAGGCCAGATTGTCCGGGCCGCTGAAGAGGCCCGGATTCGCCGACGACACCGCGCCCGCCTGAACCTCTTCCCACACCAGCAAGCGTGGACGGTTGGCGCAGCTGAACTCGTCCAGCAAGGTCGTCGCCTGTTCATGGCAAGCCTCGGTGCACACCAGCACCGGCGTGCGGCTGAGCTCAATGATGCGTTGCAGGCGCTGGCTCGGCAGACCCGGATCCAGTGGCAGGTAACCGGCACCGGCCTTGAAGCTGCCGATGATCATGCCCAGCAGATCCAGATTACGTTCGCCCAGCAGCGCCACCGGTTGATCCATCTGCACCCCGGCCGCAACCAGCGCATGGCCGAGGCGGTTGGCGTTCTGGTTCAGTTGCTCGTAGCTCAGTTGCTGATCGAGGCAACTGGCGGCGATACGTTGTGGATGTTGCGCGACCTGTGCTTCGAACAGCTCGACGTAGCTCTGCTCCAGCGGATAGTCGTGCTCACTCTGGTTGCAGCCGTGGAGCAGGAAGTCCTGTTCCTCATGGCCCAGCAGCGGCAGATCGGCCATATCGCCATGGAAGCCATCGACCAGCGCCAGCAACAGACGCTTGAACTCGCCGAGCATGCGCTCGATGGTCGACTCGTCAAAGTAACGCTGGTCGTAAGACAGGTGCAGACCGAGGTCGTCGCCCGGATAGCAAACAGCAGTCAACGGGAAGTTGGTGTGGGTACGGCCCGAGTCCGAGGTCGCGTTGAGGCTCTGCGCGCGGTCCAGCACCGAGACTTCCACTGGGGCGTTTTCGAACACGAACAGGCTGTCGAACAGCGGCTGGCCTTTCGGCAGTTCACTCTGCTCCTGGATGTTCACCAGCGGCAGGTATTCGTACTCGCGCAGTTGCATGTTGCTGTCGAGCAGACCGCTCAGCCACTGACGCACACTGGCCCGCTGATCGTCCGCCGGGATCTGCACCCGCAGCGCGATGCTGTTGATGAACAGGCCGACGGTGCGTTGCATCTCCGGCATTTCCACCGGACGCCCGGCCACGGTCACGCCGAACAGCACGTCGCGGTCACCGCTCATGCGGCGCAGCACCAGTGCCCACGCCGCCTGGGCGAAGGTGTTGATGGTCAGTTGATGGGCCTGGGCCAGTTCACGCAGACGGGCGCCGTCCTCGACATTCAATCGGGTGTAGCGGTCGCCGACAATCATGCCGCCGCTTTCGCCGGCGTGTTCACGCAGGAACGGACGGTCGCTCGGGATCGGCGTGGTGCGCTCGAAGCCTTGCAGGTTCTGCTGCCACCACTGACGCGCTTCGGCCAGGCTCTGGCGTTGCAGCCAGCCGATGTAATCGCGGTAGCGCGGCGGCACTGCCAATTGCGCTTCACGCCCTTCGCCCAGAGCGGTGTAGATCTCGAAGAAATCGTTCATCAGCAGCGAGCGGCACCAGGCATCGATCAGGATGTGGTGGTTGCTCATCATGAACCAGTACCGCGCCGCGCCGACCTTGATCAGGCGCAGGTGGAACGGTGCCTGATTGAGCAGATCGAACCCGGCCTCGCGTTCGCTTTTCAGCAGCGCTTGCAGCTTCGGCTCTTGCTCGACTTCGGCGATGGCGCTCCAGTCCAGGTACTCGATCGGCGTGCGACCCGGCGTATGAATCACTTGCAGCATGTCTTCGCCGACGTTCCAGCAGAACGACGCACGCAGCGCTTCGTGACGGGCGACCACCGCTTGCCACGCCTGGGCAAAACGCTCGGGATCGAGCTCGCTGTTGATGCGATAGCGATCCTGCATGTAGTACAGACCGGTGCCCGGTTCGAGCAGGGTGTGCAGCAGCATGCCTTCCTGCATCGGCGTCAGCGGGTACACGTCTTCGATGTGCGCCGCCGGCACCGGCAGTGCGTCAAGTTGCGCCTGGGTCAGTTTCGCCAGCGGGAAGTCCGACGGCGTCAGACCACCGGCCTCGTCCTGCAGGCAATGTTCGATCAGGCTCTGCAATTCGCCGACGTAGGCATCGGCCAAGTCGTTGATGGTCTGGGCTTCGTAGCGTTCGGCGCTGAAGGTCCAGCGCAGCAGCAGTTCCCCGCCGTACACCTGACTGTCGACGCTCAACTCGTTCGGCAGCGGTGCGTGCGGATCGTGGGCCGCACCGACCGATTCATCCAGCGGACGGAACAGTGCATCGCTGCCGAAACTCTGGTCGAACTGGCCGAGGTAGTTGAAGGTGATCGGCGCGTTCGGCAATGCCGCCATGCTCTGACGGCTGGCATCATCGGCGAGATAACGCAGCACGCCATAACCGAGACCTTTGTGCGGCACGGCACGCAGTTGCTCCTTGATCGCCTTGATCGAAGCGCCCTGCCCGGCGGCTTCTTCGATGTTGTGCGGGGTCAGGCGCAGCGGATAAGCGCTGGTGAACCAGCCGACGGTGCGGGTCAGGTCGATCTCGTCGAACAGGGTTTCGCGGCCGTGGCCTTCCAGTTGAATCAGCGCCGACGGCTGACCGCTCCAGCGGCACAGCACGCGGGCCAGCGCGGTCAGCAACAGGTCGTTGACCTGCGTGCGATAGGCGCTCGGCGCCTGTTGCAGCAGTTGCTTGGTGCGTTCGGCATCCAGTCGCACGCTGACGGTTTGCGCGTGACGATTCTGGCGACCGCCCTCTGGACGTTCGCACGGCAAATCAGCAGCCGGACCGGCCAGTTGCGCTTGCCACCAGCTCAGTTCTTCACGCAGGGATTCGCTGCCGGCGTATGCCTGCAAACGCGCCGCCCAGTCCTTGAAGGCGCTGGTTTTTGCCGGCAGTTTCACCGATTGATCGGCGTCGAGCTGGCGATACACGGTCTGCAGATCGTCGAGCAGAACGCGCCACGACACACCGTCGACCACCAGGTGATGGATCGCGATGAACAGCCGTTGCTGAGTGTCCGGCCCATCAACCAGCACGGCACGCAGCAGCGGGCCCTGGGCAAGGTCGAGACTACGCTGGGCATCGGCGAACAGCGCAGCGCACTTGTCCATCGACGGCACGCGGACTTGCCACAGCACAGCGGCGTCGGTCACCGGTTGATGGGTCGCTTGCCATGCGCCTTTGATCTCGCTGAAGCGCAGGCGCAAGGCGTCATGTTGCTCGATCACCGCCAGCAACGCCTGTTCCAGACGATGCGATTCCAGCGCAACCGTCGGCTCCAGCAGCAACGCCTGGTTCCAGTGCTGACGCTCGGGAATCTCGGTATCGAAGAACCAGTGCTGGATCGGGGTCAGACGCGATTCGCCAGTCACCAGACCTTGTTCGGCCGTCACGGCTTCACTGCGGCTGGCAACCGCGGCCAACGTCTGCACGGTCTGGTGCTGGAACAGATCCCGCGGGCTGAAGTGAATGCCCTGCTGACGTGCGCGGCTGACCACTTGAATCGACAGGATCGAGTCGCCGCCCAGTTCGAAGAAGTTGTCGTTCAGACCGACCTGCTCGACATTGAGCACCTCACACCAGATCTGCGCGAGGGCCTGCTCCAGTTCGTTGCTCGGTGCCACGTAATCCTGACGATTGAGCTCCGGGTCTGGTGCCGGCAACGCGCGGCGGTCGAGCTTGCCGTTGGCGGTCAGCGGCATGCTCGCCAGCAGAATCAAATGCGTCGGCACCATGTAGTCCGGCAGTTGCGTCTTCAGATGCGCCTTCAGCGCTTCGCGCAGTTCGGCCTGCTCGGCTTCGCCTTGTTCCGCGACCTCGGTCACAAGATAGCCGACCAGTTGCTTGCCGCTTGGTGCATCCAGCGCCAGCACCACTGCTTCACGGATCGAATCGTGATCGAGCAGTCGGGTTTCGATCTCGCCCAGTTCGATCCGGAAACCACGGATCTTCACCTGATGGTCGATCCGCCCCAGGTATTCCACCAGACCGTCGGCGCGCTGGCGCACCAGGTCGCCGGTGCGATACATGCGCCCGCCATCGGCAGCAAACGGGTCGGCAACGAAACGTTCGGCGGTGATACCCGCACGCTCGTGATACCCCACCGCCAGACCGGCGCCGCCGACGAACAATTCACCGGTCGCGCCTTGCGGCACCAGCGCCAGATCGGCGTCGAGAATGTAGGCCACGCGATCACCGATCACACTACCGATCGGCACACTGCCGGCGCCCTCTTCCAGCACTTCAGGTGCAAGGCTGGCCAGCGGCATGACCACGGTTTCGGTCGGGCCGTAGGCGTTGAAGAACAGGCTCGGTTTGAACGCCGCACGAATCCGTTGCAGGTGTTCGCCGGTCAGCGCTTCGCCGCCGGTGATGATCATGCGCACCGGCAGGATGTCGTTTTGCGTCGCGAGGAACTGCGCCAACTGGCTGCCGTAGCTCGGGGTGAAACCGAGAATATTGATCCGATGTTCGCGGATCAGCCCGCAGATTTCTTCCGCGTCCCACTGACCTTGCGCACGCAGTACAACTTGGGCACCGCTGAGCAGCGGCACCAGCAGACGCTCGGTCGCGGCGTCGAAGTTGATCGAATAGAAATGCAGCTCGCAATCGTCCGGACGCATGCCGAAGCGTTCGATCACAGCCTGGCAGTGCATGGCGATTTCACCGTGGGACACCACCACGCCTTTCGGCTTGCCGGTGGAACCCGAGGTGTAGATCAGGTACGCCTGATGCTGCGGCAGGCTGATAAACGGCAGCTCGGTAGCCGGGTAATCGGCCAGCGCCGAGCTGTCTTCTTCCAGGCACCAGCGCGCTACGTTCGGCGGCAGTTCGCCGAGGGCCTTGAACATTGCGCGGTCGCTGAGCAGCAGGCCGACGCCGCTGTCTTCGATCATGTAATGCAGACGGTCGAGAGGGTATTCCGGGTCCAGCGGCACATAGGCGCCGCCGGCCTTGAGGATCGCCAGCAGGCCGACGACCATTTCCAGCGAACGCTCCAGCGCCAGACCGACCCGCACTTGCGGGCCGACACCGCGTTCACGCAGGGCCCAGGCCAGGCGATTGGCGCGGGCATCGAGTTCAGCGTAGCTCAGGGTCTGCCCGGCGAAGGTCAGGGCCGGCGCATCTTTGCGCGCCAGTGCCTGCTCGGCGAACAGGTGATGGATGCACTGATCGAGACGGCGCTCGCCCGGCTCGACGCCAAGGCTGTCGAGCAACAGCTGTTGTTCAGGCGCATCGAGCAGCGGCAGTTCGCTGAGACGTTGCTGCGGGTCGGCGATCAACGCTTCCAGCAGGTTGCGCCAATGTCTGGCCATGCGCGCAATCGTCGGCTCGTCGAACAGATCGGTGCTGTAGGTCAGGCAGCAACCGAGGCGATGGTCGAGGTCGGTGACTTCCAGGTTGAGGTCGAACTTGGTCGCCCGCGCATCGTTGGCCAGGTACTCGACGGTCATCCCGGCGAGCATGCGGCTCTGCTGGAATTCCCAGCGCTGCACGTTGCACATCACCTGGAACAGAGGGTTATACGCGGCGCTTCGCGGTGGTTGCAGGGCTTCAACCAGATGATCGAACGGCAGGTCCTGATGGGATTGACCTTCGATCACGGTGTGGCGCACCTGCTCGAACAATTCGCCGACCGACATCTGGCCGTCGAGCTGGCAACGCAGCACCTGGGTGTTGAGGAACGCACCGATCAGCCCTTCGCTTTCCGGGCGGATACGGTTGGCCACCGGCGCGCCGATGCGCAGATCGGTCTGGCCGCTGTAGCGGTAGAGCAGGGTCGCGAGTGCGGCGGTCATGGTCATGAACAGGGTCAGACCGTTCTGCGCATTGAAGGCGCGAACCCGTGCGGCGAGATCGTCGCTGAGGTCGAAACGGAACAGCTCACCCTGGTGACTTTGCACCGGCGGACGCGGACGGTCGCCCGGCAATTCCAGCAGTGGATGTTCGCGGCCCAGTTGCGCGGTCCAGTAGTCGAGCTGACGCTGACGCTCGCCGGACTCCAGCCAGTTACGCTGCCACACGCTGTAGTCGAGGTACTGCACCGGCAGCGGTTCCAGCGGCGATTCGCGGTCATCGACGAACGCTTCGTACAGCGCGCTGAGTTCACGGGCGAAGATGTCCATCGCCCAGCCTTCGGTGACGATGTGGTGCAGGGTCAGGACGAAGTAATGCTCCTGCTCGGCGGTCTTGACCAGACAGGCGCGCAGCAGCGGGCCGGTCTCCAGATCGAAGGGCAAATGCGCTTCGTCGTCGGCCAGTTGCTGGACTTTTTGCTCGAGCACATCGGCGGCGAGTGTCGAGAAATCCTTCCAGTCCATGCGCACGCCGGTCTCGGCATGCACTTGCTGACGGGCCACGCCGTCGACGCTCGGGAACGTGGTGCGCAGGGTTTCATGGCGCAGGATCAGCGCTTGCAGCGCCGCCTCGAAACGCCCGACATCCAGCACGCCCCGCAGGCGCGCCATGCCGCCGACGTTGTACGCCGGGCTGTCCGGCTCCATTTGCCAGAGGAACCACATGCGCTGCTGCGAGTAGGACAGCGGCACCGGTTTGCTGCGATCAACCTTGTCGATCGGCGGCTGTTTGTTGGTGCGACCGCTGGCCTGGATCTGGCGGATCTGCTCGGCGAAATCACCGAGTTCGCTGTGTTCGAACAAGGCACGCAGCGGCAGCTCGACGTCGCAGGCCTGACGGGTGCGGGAGATGATTTGCGTGGCCAGCAGCGAGTGACCGCCGAGGGCGAAGAAGTCATCGCGCAGACCGACCTGTTTCAGGCCCAGCACTTCGCGCCAGATCGCGGCGATCTGTTGCTCCAGCTCGGTGACCGGCTCGACGTGTTCGCGCACCTGCCATTGCGGCTCGGGCAAGGCACGGCGGTCGAGTTTGCCGCTCGGGCTCAGGGGCATTGCGTCCAGACGCATCAGTTGTGCCGGGACCATGTATTCCGGCAGCTCGGCAGCCAGTGCGGTTTTCAGGCGAGCGATTTGCCCGTCCTGATCTTCACTGGCATCAGTGGCGGTGAAGTAGCCGATCAGTTGCGGACCGGCGACGGTTTCACGCACCAGCACGGCGGCCTGCGCCACGCCGTCCTGAGCCAGCAGACGCGCTTCGATTTCTTCCGGCTCGACGCGGAAGCCGCGCAATTTGACCTGCTGATCGAGACGGCCGAGGTATTCGATCACGCCATCATTCGTCCAGCGTGCGCGGTCACCGGTGCGGTACAGACGCGCGCCCTGCTCATCCAGCGGATCGACCACGAAACGCTCGGCGGTCAGCGCCGGGCGACCGAGGTAACCACGGGCCAGGCCGATGCCGCTGATGCACAGTTCGCCTGGCACACCGGCCGGCACTGGATTGAGTTCACTGTCGAGCACGCGGCAGACCACGTTGCCCAGCGGACGGCCAATCGGCGAACGCTCGCCATCGGCCACGCTGCAATGCCAGTGGGTGACGTTGATCGCGGTTTCGGTCGGGCCGTAACGGTTGTGCAGTTGCACCGCCGGCAGTTGCGCCAGCACGCGGTTGCGCAGTTCCGCCGGCAGCGCTTCACCGCCGGAGAACACACGGCGCAGGCTGGTGCATTCGGCACTCAACGGTTCGTCGATGAACAGCGAAAGCAGCGGCGGCACGAAGTGCAGCGTGGTTACACCGTACTGCTGAACCAACTGCGCGATGCGATGCGGATCACGGTGTTCGCCCGGGCCGGCGATCAGCAGGCACGCGCCAGTGATCAACGGCCAGAAGCATTCCCACACCGACACGTCGAAACTGATCGGCGCCTTTTGCATCAGCACGTCGGTGTCGTTCAGGCGATAGGTGTTCTGCATCCATTGCAGGCGTTCGGCCAGCGCCGCGTGAGTGTTGCCCACGCCTTTCGGCTGGCCGGTGGAGCCGGAGGTGTAAATCACGTAGGCGAGGTTGTCGCCGTGCAGATGCAGACCCGGTGCCTGGCTCGGCCAGTTCTCCAGGTGCAGGGTGTCCATGGTGATCACGCTGACGCCTTCGCTGGCCGGCAAGCGGTCGAGCAATGCAGTCTGGGTCAGCAAGAGTTCGACGCCGCTGTCGCTGAGCATGTAAGCCAGACGCTCGGCCGGGTAATCCGGGTCCAGCGGCACGTAAGCGCCACCGGCCTTGATGATCGCCAACAGGCCGATCAGCAGTTGCGGCGAACGCTCGGCGGCGATGGCCACGCACACGTCCGGGCCGACGCCTTTGTCGCGCAGGTAATGGGCGAGTCGGTTGGCCTGGGCGTGCAGTTCGGCGAAGTCGAGGCTGCCGCCGTCCCACACCAGCGCGGTGCGATCAGGCGTCTGCCGTGCTTGTTCATTCAGCAGTTCCGGCAGCCATTGTTGCGCCGGTGCGCACGGGGCAATGCTCCACGCGTTTTGCTGAGTGCGTTCGGTAGCGGTCAGCAATTGCAGATCGCCGATGGTTTGTTCCGGGCGTTCGCAAACAGCGCGCAGCAGGTTGCTGAAATGTTCCGCGAGGCGCTCGATGGTCTCGGCGTCGAACAGCTCATCGGCGTAGTCGAAGGACAGCGTCAAGCGGCCGTTGCGGTCTTCTTCACTGTGCAGTTGCAGATCGAACTTGGCTTCGCGGCTGTGCCACGGCAGTTCTTCGGCGAGCACACCCGGCAGACGTTTGAGCGCACTCAGGTCGCGTTGCTGGTGGTTGAACATGACCTGGAACAGGCCTTGTTCGCGGGCCTGCGGGAAGGCTTCGAGCAATTGTTCGAAGGGAAGATCCTGATTCGCCTGGGCACCGAGTGCTGCCTGACGGGTCTGCGCCAGCAGCGCAGTGAACGGCAGACGCGAATCGACGTCGGCGCGCAGCACCTGAGTGTTGATGAAGAAGCCGATCAGGCCCTGGGTTTCCAGGCGCGGACGGTTGGCGTTTGGCACACCGATGCGAATGTCGCGCTGACCGCTGTAGCGATGCAACAGACTCTGGAAGGCCGAGAGCAGCAGCATGAACGGCGTGGATTGATAGGCCTGGGCGGTCTGGCGAATGGCATCGCTGAGGCCGGTCCCCAGGCGAACGCTGTGGCGTGCGGCGCTGTGTTTTTGCCTGGCGGAGCGTGGATGGTCGGTCGCCAGTTCCAGGGTCGGATGCTCGTCGCCCAACTGCGCTTTCCAGTACGCCAGTTGCCGCTCGCCCTCGCCTTGCGCCAGCCACTGGCGCTGCCAGCTGCCGTAGTCGGCGTATTGGGTTGGCAGCGGGGACAGTTCCGCGCGCTGTCCTTGGGACGCGGCGGCGTACAGACGCGAGAACTCGTCGATCAGCACGTTCAGCGACCAGCCGTCGGCGATGATGTGGTGCATGGTCACCAGCAACTGGTGATCCTCGTCATCGAGGCGCACCAGCGTCACCCACAACAGCGGGCCTTTCTCCAGATCGAACTGGGTGCGGGCTTCGTCTTCGCGGATCTGTTGTGCGCGGGTTTCACGTTCGCTGGCCGGCAGGTCGCTGATGTCGATCAGTTGCAGGTTGAACTCACCCGCCGCTTCGACCTGTTGCAGAGCCACGCCATCGCGCTCGAAGAAGCGCGTACGCAGGGATTCATGGCGTTCGATCAGTTGCTGGAAACTGGCGCGCAGGGCGTCTTCGTCCAGTTCGCCACGCAGGCGCAAGGCACCGGGAATGTTGTAGGCGCTGCTGTGCGGGTCGAGTTGCCAGGTGATCCACAGACGGTTTTGTGCCAGGGATTGCGGCAGTGCTTCGTTGCGTGACAACGCGGTGATTTCGCCTTGGGCGCTGCCGCCGTCCTGTTGCTGTTGCGCCACGGCGGCGGCGAATGCGGACAGGGTCGGGGCTTCGAACAGCAGGCGCAGGTTCAGTTCCAGGCTCAGCTCTTCGCGAACCTTGGCGATCACTTGGGCGGCGGCAATCGAGTTGCCACCGAGCAGGAAGAAGTGGTCGTCGGCGTTGACCTGTTTGACGTTGAGTTGCTCGGCCCAGATCTTGCCGATCAAACCTTCCAGTTCGGAGCCGGACGCGGTCGACTCATGAGCGGTTTCAGCGGTAGCCGACGGGAATACCGCGTAGCTGTCGAGACTGCCGTCGGCCAGACGATTGCGGCAGGCCGAACGTTGCAACTTGCCGCTGGAGGTCTTCGGCAGCGCGCCCGGATTGAGCAGCACCACCACGCTCGGCGCTTCCTGATAGGCTTCGGCCACGGCTTGGCGAATGGCTTTGATCAGCGCTTCAGGCGGGAGGACTTTCTGCACGCTGCGGCTGATTTCCGCCGCGATGCCGATGCCTTCTTCGCCATTCTGATTGACCGCGAATGCTGCGACGCGGCCCTTGCGCACCACTTCCACTTCGTTCTCGACCGTCTTTTCGAGATCCTGCGGATAGAGGTTGTGACCGCGCACGATCAGCATGTCTTTCAGGCGCCCGGTGATGAACAGTTCACCGTCGCGAATGAAGCCCAGGTCACCGGTGCGCAGCCAGGTCTGGCCGGCGTGCTGGACGAAGGTCTTGGCGCTGGCCTCGGGATTGCGCCAGTAGCCGTGGGCGATGCTCGGGCCGGTTGCCCAGACTTCACCGACGGCGTTGTCGGCGAGCTCTTCAAGCGTGTTCGGTTCGACGATCAGCACCGCATGGTCGGGCTGGCTGATGCCGCAGCTCATGATCGGGCTGCCTTCGCCCGGCTCGGCACGATTTTGCGCCAGGGCCAGATCGTCCACGCGCAGTGCAGGAATTCCTTTGCCACGCGGTGTACCGGCGACGAACAGGGTCGCTTCGGCCAGACCGTAGGACGCCATGAAACTGTCTTCGCTGAAACCGCACGCGGTGAATTTCTCGGCGAAGCGCTCGAGGGTGTCGAGACGGATCGGCTCGGAGCCCGAATAGGCGACGCGCCAGTGGCTCAGGTCGAGTCGCTCCAGCGCCGATTCGCTGACCCGCTCGCTGCACAGACGGTAGGCGAAGTCTGGCCCGCCGCTGATGGTGCCGCGGTATTGGCTGATCGCTTCGAGCCAGCGCAACGGCCGGCCGAGGAAGTACGCCGGCGACATCAGGATGCACGGCACGCCGCTGAAGATCGGTTGCAGCAGACCGCCGATCAGGCCCATGTCGTGGTACAGCGGCAGCCAGCTGACGATCACGTCGTCCGGGTTCACGTCGATGCCGAAGCCGTGGCGGATCAGCAGTTCGTTGGCCACCAGGTTGCCGTGGCTGACCTGCACGCCCTTGGGCAGCGCGGTGGAGCCGGAGGTGTATTGCAGGAAGGCGATGTGGTCTTGCGGCAGGGTCGGCTCTACCCAGCGTTCGGCCAGTGCAGTGTCGAGGGTGTCGACGCATAACAGCGGCGGCGCGCCTTCGATTTGCTGCAAGGCGTCGCGCAGGTCAGCGCTGGTCAGCAGCAGACGCGGCCCGGCGTCGGCAATGATCGACAGCAGGCGTTCCTGATGGTGACGCTTGGCCGATTCCGGCGGATAGGCCGGCACCGCGATCACACCCGCGTACAGGCAACCAAAGAATGCCGCCACGTAATCCGGGCCGCTCGGGAACAGCAACACCGCGCGATCACCGAATCCGGCCTCGGCCTGCAACGCTGCCGCGATGGTCCGCGCGCGCTGATCGAGTTCGCGATAACTGAGCACCACAGCCTGTTCCTCGGTTTCGGCAAGAAAGCGCAAGGCCAGCCGATCCGGCGTCAGGGCCGCGCGGCGCTGGAGGGCTTGGACCAGAGTGCTGGGGAGTTCGAACGCGTCGGTCATGAGGTTTCCTGCCTGAATTCGGCTTGCTGGTGGAATCGGGTTGGCTGCGGCATGCCCGTACAAGGCATGCGGGACACGGTCTTCGCCGACCGTGCAAGGCATTGGAATGCGGTAGGTCCGGGGCTGCGTACCCGGATCCATTCACCAATGAGAACGGATGACGTCTTGAAATAATTAGTCGGCAGGCTGGATCGCCAACGGGGCTGGGCGCTTGGGCGAGTGCGGCGGCGTGTCGCAGTTCTCAGATCGCACTGTTATGGATCATTAGTTCTCTTTCTCAATTGACAATCATTATCATTCAACATAATTTGTCGCTCGATGTGTAGGACGGCCCCGTCCCCCAGGCGTCCCACTAACCTATTGGCAGCAAGGTGATTTCCATGACGGAACAAGTATCCACAAGCAGGTGCGATTCACCGCTACTTCAGGCATTCGTCGACAATCGACTGATTCTGGTCAAGATTGCAGCCCGCATTACCGGCTGCCGGTCACGCGCCGAAGATGTGGTGCAGGATGCGTTCTTCCGACTGCAATCGGCCCCGCCGATCACGTCGTCGATCAAGGCCCAGCTGAGTTATCTGTTCCAGATCGTGCGCAATCTGGCGATCGATCACTACCGCAAACAGGCGCTGGAGCAGAAGTACGCCGGCCCCGAGGAGGAAGGGTTGAACGTGGTCATTCAGGGCGCTTCGCCGGAAACCTCGCACATCAACTTCTCGACCCTGGAACACATCGCCGACGCGCTGACCGAGCTGCCGGTCCGCACCCGCTATGCGTTCGAGATGTACCGTCTGCACGGCGTGCCGCAGAAGGACATCGCCAAGGAACTCGGCGTTTCGCCGACCCTGGTCAACTTCATGATTCGCGATGCGCTGGTGCACTGCCGCAAGGTATCGGGCAGCCGCGCTGATGCAGTGACCGCGAACCGTCGCTGAACCAAAGCAGAGCCCAAAAAAAGATCGCAGCCTTCGTTGAAGGGCTGCGATCTTTTTTGTTTTCAGCGCAATGTCACACCAGCGTGCAACGGTCGAAGAACCGCTCGCGCCCGAGAATCATCAGCGCCGCGCGCTTGTGCGGGAAGTCGAATTCTTTCTCGCAGTGGAAGCACTGGTTGTGCATGTGGCCGATCATCTTCGCGTTGTCGGCGCGCGGTTCGGCGACCACCCGCTGCGTGCGCGGATCATCCAGGAACAGGTAGTGCACCAGCGCTGATAGCCAGCTCGCCACTTTATGCGGGCCGCGATGATCTTCTTCACCGACCAGCATGTGAATGCCGCGATCGTAATTGTCGGCATCGTAGAACGGCGCGATGCGATCTTCCTTGGCCCAGTAGGCTTCGAAATAGGCAAACGGCTGATCATCGAAACAACCGATCAGGGTCAGCGTATGCGGATCCGCGTCGAGCTTGCTCAGGTACTCGCGATGCTGTTCGAGGCTGCCCTCTTCCTGCCAGAAACTGGCGACTCGCGGGCTGTTCTGCCAGCGATTGAAACGCGCAAGATCCTGCTCGATCTCCACCGTTCGCAGAGAAATCCAGGCACCGAGACGTGTATCGAAACGCCGATAAACCTCACCGCGCGGCTTCACCGGGCGCAGCGGATGACGCTTGCCGTTGCTGATGACCATTTGCTGCGGATAACTGCCCGTCAGCGAGTTGCCCAGCCACGGTTGCGGCAGTTGCCAGAACAGCGTGCGCTCACAGCGATACTCGCCCGCCACTTCAGTGCCCACCAGCAAACCGCTGAGCAAGGCTTCGGTTGGCGCCTGATCCAGTTGCCAGATCAGTTGCTGACGCGCCGGATCCCGGGCAAACAGCCAATAACACGCGGCCCACAGCGCCTGGCCGGGTGGCAGCGCATAACGTTCATCGATCTGGATCGGCCCCTGGCCTTCGCGATCAAGACGCAGGCGAATCAGCGGTTGCCCGTCCAGGCTCAGGCTCAGACGGCTTTCGGTGGCATCGGCTACCAGCTGGCTGCCCGAAGGCAGGGCCAGGGCAGTCAGGTCATTCAGATTGGACATGGGTCGGGCTCACGATAATCGTCGACAGTTCAACGATGGGACGTGAGCCGGGGCGGGAAATTTAGGCCGTTCGCCAAAAACTGCAGGTCATTGATGCAGTACCGGCACCACGGCAATCTTGTAAGGATCGAAGATCTTCAGCATCTGCCCGTTGTCGCGCAGACCTTGCAGCAGTTTGCCGAACGCCTCACCGGTGATCGGCGCCTTCGGACTGAGAATCGCGTAATGGTGGTAGATCTGGTCGATGCGCTGGGACACCAGCAACTCGTCACGCACCTTTTCATTGCGCAGCAGGTAATCGAACAGATACGAGCGGGTCACCAACGCGATGTCCGCGCGCCCGCGCAAGACCATCAACAGGTTGCTGTCGTGGGAATAAGTCAGCGTAGCGCTGTAGGTTTCAGCGAGGTATTTGGGATCGGCGTTGAAATTGGCGAATTCGTAGTGATAGCCGCTGTACAGCGCCAGGCGTTTGCCCTTGAGGTCGGCGAAGTAATTCTGCTGGCGACCGGGCTTGTTCTGCGCGACAAAAATCTCCGCGTCCTCAAGTCCCATGTCGACGGTGGTGTGGGGAATATCTTTCCAGCCCCACTCCGGGTTTTCGAAGATCGCCATGTCGGTGCGACCATCCTTGAAATCGCCGAACCGGCGAGGAATCGAGGTGGGCACCAGTTCGAAACGATAGTCGCTCTGAGCGCTGTTCAAGGCAGCGACCAGCTCCGGCAGCAGGCCGGTGTCAGCGCCGTTCTCCGGGCGAATGGTGTACGGCGGAAAATGCGCCGCGCCTACCCGAACCACCTGCGCCGCCGGAACAGGTAATACCCATAATGCAGCCAGCGCTGCGAGCATGAGCCCGGCGGCCGTCCGAATTGGCGAAGACTTCAAAACACCCCACTCCCCGAAAAAGTACCGATCATTGCATTCAAGCTAGGCGGTTTCGCCCAGTTAGCCAGTTTCCCGGCCCGATAGAAAGCGCCTAGCGCTCTTCGAGTACCAGAATCAGCGCTTCTTCGGCCAGTTGATCCAGGCTCAGGCTGCCGCCGGCACGGAACCAGGTGGTGGTCCAGGACAGCGCGCCCGTCAGAAAACGCCGGGTAATGAACACGTCGCCACGGATGAACCCCGCCTCCTTGGCCTCCCCCAGCACTTGCAGCCAGAGGTCTTCGTAGATATCCCGCAGCGCCAGCACTTTGGCCTGGCCGTCTTCGGACAGCGAGCGCCACTCATACACCAGCACCGCCATCGCCTCGCCGCTACCGCCCATGATCGACTGCAATTCGCAGCGGATCAGCGCCAGCACCCGCTCACGCACATCGGCCGCATCAGCCAGGGCCGCACGCATCAGGGCGGTGTTGTAGCGGATGGTTTCCTCCATCACCGCCCGCAGGATTTCATCCTTGCTCTTGAAGTGATGAAAGATGCTGCCCGACTGAATCCCCACGGCACCGGCCAGATCGCGCACCGTGGTGCGCTCGTAGCCTTTGTTGCGGAACAGGTGGGCCGCCACTTGCAGCAGTTTGCCGCGAGCGCTGTCCGGATCGGTCAGTTGGCCGGCATCGACCAGTTCACGCATGACCCTCAGGGCTTTTTGCTCGTCCACCCGTTCTCTCCTACAGTCGATCAGTCAAATGCGCCGTACGCCGCAGAAACGGCGGGGTTGCGCGGGCAATTTAAGCCGCCGGCGGTGACCAAGCAAGCGCTTGGGCAGAAGATAATTACAGGTGTTTACAAACCAAGCGCTTGCTTGGTAGCCTCGATGCACTTCTGTCACAGGTTCCTGAGTCGGAGATCAAAATGCCCACCACGGTTCGCATCGGATGCGCCAGCGCATTCTGGGGAGATACTTCAACCGCTGCCGCGCAGCTCGTGGCCGCAGGACGCCTGGATTATCTGGTCTTCGACTATCTGGCCGAAATCACCATGTCGATCATGGCCGGCGCGCGCATGAAGGATCCGCAGGCCGGGTTCGCCGGCGATTTCATCGAAGTCCTCTCGCCGCTGTTGCCACAACTGGCCGAGCAGAAAGTTCGCGTCATCAGCAATGCCGGCGGGGTCAATCCAAAGGCCTGCGCCGCCGCGCTGCAAGCGGCCTGCGACAAGGCCGGCGTGGCGCTGAAAATCGCCGTGCTGTCGGGCGATGACCTGCAACCCCACTTCAAACAACTCGCCTCCCAAGGCATTACGGAAATGTTCAGCGGCGCCCCGCTGCCGCCGATGTGCGTGTCGACCAACGCCTACCTCGGTGCACCGGGCATTGTCGAAGCGCTGCGTCTGGGCGCGGATATCGTGATCACCGGCCGGGTGGTCGACAGCGCAGTGGTCAGCGCTGCGCTGGTGCACGAATTCAGCTGGTCATGGCACGACTACGACAAACTTGCGCAGGCTGCATTGGCCGGGCACATCATCGAATGTGGCGCGCAGTGCACCGGCGGCAATTTCACCGACTGGCGCGATGTGCCGGATTACGAGCACATCGGTTTTCCCATCGTCGAAGTCAGCGCAGACGGCCAGTTCATCGTCAGCAAACCCGAAGGCTCCGGCGGGCTGGTTACGCCGCTGACCGTCGGCGAGCAGATGCTCTACGAAATCGGTGACCCTCAGGCCTATCTGTTGCCCGATGTGGTCTGCGATTTCAGCCAGGTCAAACTCCAGCAACAAGGCAAAAACGCCGTCCGGGTCCATGGCGCCAAAGGCCTGCCGCCCAGCGACCAATACAAGGTCAGCGCGACTTATCCGGACGGTTTCCGCTGCACCGCCAGTTGTCTGATCGCCGGTATCGATGCGGTGGAAAAAGCCCGACGCGTCAGTCAGGCAATCATCGACAAGACCTCGGGAATGCTCGAACAACGAGGCTGGGGGCCCTACACCGAAACCCACATCGAACTGCTCGGCAGCGAAGCCACCTACGGCCCTCACGGCCAGCGCCGGGACAGCCGCGAAGTGGTGATCAAACTCGCCGTGCGCCACCCGAACAAACAGGCGCTGGTCCTGTTCTCCCGGGAAATCGCCCAGGCCGCGACCGGCATGGCGCCGGGGCTGACCGGTATCGTCGGCGGGCGGCCGACGGTGTATCCGCTGATCCGGCTGTTCTCGTTCCTGATCGACAAAAGTGCCTGCACATTGCAGATCGACATCGCCGGCGAATCTCACCCTTTCGCCCTGCCCGCCCCCGCCACCCTCGACAGCCAGGATCTGCCCCTGCCCCACGAAACGCCCAAACCCCAGGGCCGCGCCGACGCGAGTGTGCCGTTGATGAAGCTGGCGGTGGCGCGCTCGGGCGACAAGGGCAACCACAGCAACATCGGCGTCATGCCGCGCCGTCCGGAATACTTGCCGTGGATCGCCGAAGCGCTGACCCCGGCGGTGGTCGTGGACTGGATGAGCCATGTCCTCGACCCGATTCACGGCCGTGTCGAGCGCTGGTATCTGCCGGGCACCCACAGCCTCAACTTCCTGCTGGAAAACGCACTTGGCGGCGGTGGCGTGGCAAGCCTGCGCATCGATCCGCAAGGCAAAGCCTTCGCCCAACAACTGTTGGAAATCCAGATCCCGGTGCCGCAGAGCATCGCCGAACAATTCGACTAGAGGATTGGCACCATGGCGTTCGAATCGATTTTCAGGGCTGATCTGTTCAGCGGCCAGACCGTCATCGTCACCGGCGGCGGCAGTGGCATCGGGCGTTGCACCGCCCATGAACTGGCAGCGCTCGGGGCCAACGTTGTACTGGTCGGACGCAAACCGGAAAAGCTTCAAACCGTCGCTGCCGAAATTGCCGAAGACGGCGGTCGGGCACACTGGAAGGCTTGCGATATCCGTGACGAAGAAGCGGTGAAGGCGTTGGTCAGCGAATTGATCCGTGAACACGGGCCGATCCACGGGCTGGTCAACAATGCAGGCGGCCAATACCCGTCGCCCCTTGCCTCGATCAACCAGAAAGGTTTCGAAACCGTGCTGCGCACCAATCTGGTCGGCGGTTTTTTGATGGCGCGAGAAGTGTTCAACCAGTCGATGAGCAAACACGGCGGCAGCATCGTCAACATGCTCGCCGATATGTGGGGCGGCATGCCCGGCATGGGCCACTCCGGCGCCGCACGTTCGGGCATGGACAACTTCACCAAGACCGCGGCATTCGAATGGGGTTATGCCGGCGTTCGGGTGAATGCGGTAGCGCCGGGCTGGATCGCGTCCAGCGGCATGGACACTTACGAAGGCGCGTTCAAGGCCGTGATCCCGACCTTGCGCGAACACGTGCCGCTCAAGCGCATCGGCACCGAATCGGAGGTCAGCGCAGCGATCGTGTTTCTGCTCAGCCCGGCTGCCGCGTTCATCAGCGGCAGCACCTTGCGCATCGACGGCGCGGCCAGCCTGGGCAGTCGCGCATGGCCATTGCACAAGGCGACCCACAGCGAATCCTTCAACGGTTTTCACCGGGCCTACATGCCGGACGTATTGAAGGACAAGGAGTAAGCCATGCCGCAGATCCAGTCCCAGCTCGACCCGCACAGCGAAGCCTTCGCCCGCAACCGCGCAGCGATGCTCGCCGCCATCGAGCAAGTCCAGCATCTCGAACAAAACCTGCTGAACAAGGCCGCCGAAGCCAAACCGAAATTCGACAAGCGCGGACAATTGCTGCCCCGTGAGCGCCTGAATCTTCTGCTCGACCCCGGCGCGCCATTCCTCGAACTGGCGAGCCTGGCCGGCTACAAACTCCACGACGACAAGGACGGCAGCTCGGCCGGTGGCGGCTTGATCGCCGGCATTGGTTACGTGTCCGGCGTGCGCGCCTTGATCGTGGCGAATAACAGCGCGATCAAGGGCGGGACGATTTCCCCGTCGGGTCTGAAAAAATCCCTGCGCCTGCAACAGATCGCCCAGGAAAACAAACTGCCGGTGATCACCCTCGCCGAAAGCGGCGGTGCCAACCTCAACTATGCGGCGGAGATTTTCGTCGAGGGCGCGCGCAGTTTTGCCAATCAGGCGCGGATGTCGGCCATGGGTTTGCCGCAGATCACCGTGGTGCACGGCTCGGCCACCGCCGGCGGCGCCTATCAGCCGGGGCTGTCGGATTACGTGGTGGTGGTGCGCGGCAAGGCCAAGCTGTTTCTCGCAGGTCCCCCTTTGCTCAAGGCGGCGACCGGTGAAGTCGCCACCGACGAAGATCTGGGCGGCGCCGAGATGCACGCGCAAGTCGCCGGCACCGCCGAATACCTGGCCGAAAACGATGCCGACGGCGTGCGTCAGGTGCGGGAAATCGTCAGCCTGCTGAACTGGAACGAGCAAATACCGTGGTTGCCTGAGCCGCAATTCAAGGAGCCGTTGTACCCCATCGACGAACTGCTCGGTCTGATCCCGGACGACCCGAAAAAACCCTACGACGTGCGCGAAATCATTGCGCGGATCGCCGACGAATCGCGCTTCCTGGAGTTCAAGGGCGAGTTCGATCAGCAGACCGTTTGTGGCCACCTGAAAATTCAGGGCCGCGCCTGTGGTTTCATCGGCAACAACGGCCCGATCACGCCCAACGGCGCGAGCAAGGCGGCGCAGTTCATTCAACTGTGCGACCAGAGCCAGACGCCGCTGCTGTTTTTCCACAACACCACCGGGTTCATGGTCGGCACCGAATCGGAACAGCACGGCGTGATCAAGCACGGCTCGAAACTGATCCAGGCCGTGGCCAATGCGCGGGTGCCGAAATTGACGATCGTGGTCGGCGGCTCCTATGGCGCGGGCAACTACGCGATGTGCGGGCGCGGGCTCGATCCACGTTTCATCTTCGCCTGGCCCAACAGCCGCACCGCCGTGATGGGCGGCGCCCAGGCCGGCAAGGTGCTGCGCATCGTCACCGAAGCCAAACAGCTCAAGGACGGCCTGGTGCCCGACCCGAAAATGCTCGACATGCTGGAGCAGGTCACCGCGCAGAAACTCGACAGCCAGTCCACCGCTCTCTACGGCAGCGCCAACCTGTGGGACGACGGGCTGATCGATCCGCGCGACACCCGCACCCTGCTCGGTTACCTGCTGGACATCTGCCACGAAGCCGACGTGCGCACGTTGCAACCCAACAGCTTCGGCGTCAGCCGGTTCTGATCGCCACGGATTAAAGGAGAACAATAAAAATGATCTTCACCCCGGAACACGAAGCACTGCGCCGCACCGTCCGCCAGTTCGTCGAGCACGAGATCAACCCGCACGTCGATGAGTGGGAAAAGGCCGGGCGTTTTCCGATCCACGAGATTTTCCGCAAGGCCGGCGACCTTGGTTTGCTGGGGATTTCCAAGCCGGAAAAATTCGGCGGCATGGGCCTGGATTACAGCTATTCGATCGTCGCCGCCGAAGAGTTCGGCACCATCCACTGCGGCGGTATTCCGATGTCGATCGGCGTGCAGACCGACATGTGCACCCCGGCCCTCGCCCGCTTCGGTTCCGATGAATTGCGCGAAGAATTCCTGCGCCCGGCCATCACCGGCGAGCAGGTCGGTTGCATCGGGGTTTCCGAAGTCGGTGCTGGCTCGGACGTCGCCGGGCTCAAGACCACCGCGCGCAAGGACGGCGACGACTATGTGATCAACGGCAGCAAGATGTGGATCACCAACTCGCCGAGCGCCGACTTCATCTGCCTGCTGGCCAACACCTCGGACGACAAGCCGCACGTCAACAAGTCGCTGATCATGGTGCCGATGAACACACCGGGCATCAGCCTCAGTTCGCACCTCGACAAGCTCGGCATGCGCAGTTCGGAAACCGCCCAGGTGTTTTTCGACAACGTGCGCGTGCCCCAGCGCAATCGCATCGGCCACGAAGGCGCCGGGTTCATGATGCAGATGCTGCAATTCCAGGAGGAACGCCTGTTCGGCGCGGCCAACATGATCAAGGGCCTGGAATACTGCGTCGACAGCACCATCGAGTACTGCAAGGAACGCAAGACCTTCGGCAACGCGCTGATCGACAATCAGGTGATCCACTTCCGCCTCGCCGAACTGCAGACCGAAATCGAATGCCTGCGGGCGTTGGTCTATCAGGCCACCGAGCAATACGTGAAAGGCCAGGACGTCACCCGATTGGCCTCGATGGCCAAGCTCAAGGCCGGGCGTCTCGGTCGCGAAGTCAGCGACAGTTGCCTGCAATACTGGGGCGGCATGGGCTTCATGTGGGACAACCCGGTAGCCCGCGCCTATCGCGACGTGCGGTTGGTGTCGATTGGCGGCGGCGCCGACGAAATCATGCTGGGGATCATCTGCAAACTGATGGGCATCCTGCCGGGGAAAAAGAAATGAGCGCCCTGCCCGATTGCCAGACGCTGTTGCTGGAACGGCACAACGGCGTGCTGCACATCACCCTCAATCGGCCGGAAAGCCGCAACGCCATGAGCCTGCAAATGGTCGCCGAGTTGCGCGCCGTGCTGGCAGAGGTGCGCGATGACCGCAGCGTTCGCGCGCTGGTGCTCAGCGGTGCCGGCGGGCATTTCTGCGCCGGCGGCGACATCAAGGACATGGCCAACGCCCGCGCCCAGGGCAGCGATGCCTATCGTGAGTTGAATCGTGCTTTCGGATCGTTGCTGGAAGAAGCGCAGCACACACCGCAAGTGCTGATCACGGTGTTGCAAGGCGCGGTGCTCGGAGGTGGCTTCGGCCTGGCTTGTGTGAGCGATATCGCCATCGCCGATCATCAGGCGCAGTTCGGCTTGCCGGAAACCAGTCTCGGCCTGTTGCCGGCGCAGATCACGCCGTTTGTGGTGCAGCGCATCGGCCTGACCGAGGCCCGCCACCTGGCCCTGACCGCCGCCCGCTTCGATGGCCATCATGCCCGGCGCCTGGGGCTGGTGCATTTTGTCGAGCAGGATCCACAGGCGCTCGCCGAGCGACTGGATGAAGTGCTCGATCACGTCTTGTGTTGTGCCCCCGAGGCGAATGCGGTGACGAAAAAACTGCTGCTGGCCAGCGCTGGCCAGCCGTCGAGTGAATTGCTGGACGAAGCGGCACAGTGGTTCAGCGCAGCGGTGACCGGTGCCGAAGGGATCGAAGGCACGATGGCGTTTGTGCAAAAGCGCAAACCGAGGTGGGCCCCTTAAAAGCATCGCGGGCAAGCCCGCTCCCACAGTTTTTGTGAGCACCACTGAATCCTGTGGGAGCGGGCTTGCCCGCGATGAGGCCCTTCAATCCACCGCCAACATTCAGGAAAACCCACCATGCCCGCCCTCCACAAAATCCTGATCGCCAACCGCGGTGAAATCGCCTGCCGCATCCAGCGCACCGCCCAGGCCCTCGGTTATCGCACGGTCGCCGTTTTCAGCGACGCCGACGCCGATGCACTGCACGTGCAGATGGCCGATCAAGCGGTGAACATCGGCCCGGCGCCGGTGCAGCAGTCCTACTTGAATATCCCGGCGATCCTCGACGCCGCCCGACGCAGCGGTGCCGACGCCATCCATCCCGGCTACGGTTTCCTTTCGGAAAATGCCGAGTTCGCTCGCGCCTGCGAACAGGCCGGCCTGACCTTCATCGGCCCCAGCGTCGAAGCCATCGAGCTGATGGGCAGTAAACGCCAGTCGAAAATCGCCATGCTCGCCGCGGGTGTGCCGTGCATCGCCGGCTATCAGGGCGCGGAGCAGGACGACTCGACCCTCGCCCGTGAGGCCGAACGCATCGGTTACCCGCTGATGATCAAGGCCAGCGCCGGCGGTGGCGGGCGCGGCATGCGGCTGGTGCACCACGCCGAGGAACTGCCGGCGCAGTTGCGCACGGCGCGCTCGGAAGCCTTGAACGGTTTCGGCAGCGATGAACTGATCCTCGAACAGGCGCTGGTCGAACCGCGCCATGTCGAGGTGCAGCTGTTCGGCGATCGCCACGGCAACCTGATCTACCTCGGCGAGCGCGACTGTTCGATCCAGCGTCGCCATCAGAAAGTCATCGAAGAAGCGCCGTGCCCGGTGATGACCGAGGAACTGCGCCAAGCGATGGGCGAAGCGGCGCTCAAGGCCGGGCGTGCGGTGAACTATGTGGGCGCCGGCACTGTGGAGTTTTTGCTTGATGCCGATGGCCGGTTTTACTTTCTGGAGATGAACACCCGGTTGCAGGTCGAGCATCCGGTGACTGAATTGATTACCGGGCTGGATCTGGTGGCGTGGCAGCTTCTGGTTGCCGAGGGCCAGCCTCTGCCGCTGTCGCAAGCGCAAGTCAAACTCGATGGCCACGCCATGGAAGTGCGCCTCTACGCCGAAGATCCGGCCCAGGGTTTTCTTCCACAGACCGGGCGTGTCGAAGCCTGGGCGCCGGCACTGGATCGCGGAGCGCGGGTCGATCACGGTCTGATCGAAGGGCAATCGGTCTCACCGTTCTACGACCCGATGCTCGGCAAACTGATCGCCCACGGCGCAACCCGCGAGGAGGCCCGGCGCAAACTGCTGTGCGCGGTGCAGGACAGCGTGTTGCTGGGCGTGCAAAGCAATCAGCGGCTGCTCGCCAGCCTGTTGCAGCATCCGCAGTTCATCAGCGGAGAATTCGGCACCGGTTTCATTCCGCAGCACTTTGCCGATCACGACTGCCTGCGCGGCTATTCGCTCAGTGCGGAAGAGCTGGCGGTCGCGGCGGTGCTGTTTTACCAATCCGCCGCGCAGCACCACCGCGCCTCTTTGTCCGGATGGCGCAACAACGCCGGTGCGCCGTTGCTCTACCGCATCGGCCTCCACGGCCGCGACTGGGACGTGCAACTGCGCACCAGCCCGGACAACACGTTTGAAGTGCAGGTCGCGGAACGTGTCATCGAACTCAGACGGGTGGAGCACAACGCCGGGGCGGTGACGCTGGAGATCGATGGCCTGCGCCAGCGCCACGCCTTCCGTCTGCGCGACGATCAGCTCTGGCTGTTCACCCACCCCGGCAGCCTGCATCTGGTGGATCGAACTCACGCGGTGATCGACAGTCAGACCAGCGTCAGTTCCGGCACGTTGAAAGCCCCGATGGATGGCGCCATCATCGACGTGCTCGTCAGCGAAGGCAGCCCGGTCAGCAAGGGCCAACTGCTGGTGGTGCTGGAAGCGATGAAAATGGAGCACCCGCTCAAGGCCGGCATTGACGGCGTGCTCAAGCGGGTGCAGGTCAAGGTCGGCGATCAGGTGAAAAATCGTCAGGTTCTGTTGCAGGTCGAGTAGTCGCCGCGCGCATCCGCAAGGTTTGACTACGCTCTGAATAATCAGGACGCGGAAATCAGGAACCCTGCGATGCCCCATTGGCTGGTCATAGATCTGGAAGCCACCACCGATGAGGGTGGCTGGCCGGTTACGGAAATGGAGATCATCGAGATCGGCGCGACCCTGGTGGATCGCGCCGGTCGCGAGCAGGATCACTTTCAGCGCTTCGTCAAACCGACGCGGCGCCCCTTGTTGACGCCGTTTTGCCGCGAACTCACGCACATCACCCAGGCCAACATCGACGCGGCGCTGCCGTTGAGCGAAGTGTGGCCGGCCTTCGAGCGCTGGCTCGGTCAGCACCAGACGCGCCTTGAAGGCTGGGCCAGCTGGGGCGATTACGACCGCAAGCAGTTGCTTCAGGAATGGCAGCGCCTGCAACTCGACAGCGCCCTGAGCCGGGTACCGCACATGAACCTCAAACAACGCTTTGCCAAGGCCCGACGCCTTGAACGGCCTCTGGGTCTCAATGGCGCGTTGCAACTGGCGGGCATGCAGTTCACCGGTCAACAACACCGGGCGCTGGAAGATGCGCGCAATACCGCCCGATTATTGCCGTTGGTACTGCCGCTCTAGCGCAGGTGACGGCGCCCGGTGCCTTGTGCATACTGGCCGACCCTTTTTGACCCTTTTAAGCCCTTTTCGAGAGGAATCGCCCATGTTTAAAGTCAACGAGTACTTCGACGGCACCGTCAAGTCGATCGCTTTTGGCACCGCTGAAGGCCCTGCGACCATCGGCGTCATGGCCCCGGGCGAATACGAATTCGGCACCAGCCAGCGTGAAATCATGCACGTGGTCTCGGGCGCCCTGACCGTCAAACTGCCGGACAGCAGCGACTGGGAAACCTTCGCCGCCGGCAGCCAGTTCAACGTGCCAGCCAACAGCAAGTTTCAGCTGAAAGTGGCCGTCGACACCGCTTACCTGTGCGAATACCGCGGCTGAACCCACGGTTTTCGGCGGTCATGAAAAATGCCCGTGTCCAAGGACACGGGCATTTTTCGTTTCAGGGCGGGTTATTCGAGGATTTCCACCGGCATGCCGACTTCAAGCCGGCCGTTGCCATCGTTGACCAGGTTCTGGCCGAACATCGCGCCGTCAGCCTGGGCGCGGGTCTTCTGCAAGGTCGCCAGGGGTTCGCGGTCAGCGCTGCGCTCACCGGTCTGCGGATCAATCGTGGTAAGAATGCAACGCGAGCAGGACTTGACCACGCGGAACTCGACATCGCCAATACGAATCCGCTTCCAGCCATCCTCGGCGTAAGCATCACTGCCTTCGATCACCAGATTCGGCCGGAACCGAAGCATTTCCAGAGGCCGCCCGACTTCCTGCGACAGGTGTTGCAGTGATGCCTCGCCAATCAGCAGCAACGGGAAGCCGTCGGCAAACGCCACCTGGTCGTCATCGTTGCCGTACCCGGCTTGGGTCGTCCGGGCGCGATCCAGCGGCACTTGCACCAATCGGGTTGGCTTGCCGATGAAATCGCTGACCCAGCGGGCCGCCTCTTCACCGGCATCCGGTACGCGCAGGGTATCGCGCCAGATGGTCACGCCACGCAGGTCGTCGTCGCTGCCGGGCAAGGCGATATCAATTGCCGAATGCCCCGAAGCGCTGAGCGTCAGCCCACCAGCGGCATTCCACAGCGCCGACAGCTGACTCATTTTCGCTTCGGCACGCTGGGTCAGGAACCGCCCGCTGGCCTCGTCCACCAGCATCCAGCGTCGATCGCCCTCAAGCCCCAGTTTGTCCAGGCCGATCCCTTGCAGGACCTCGCCCTTGGCGGATTTCAACGGGTAACGATAAAGCGCGCTCAGACGCAGCATGGCCAGCTCCCTGGTGGGTCAAAAACGCCACCCTATACGAGCTTTGTCAGCGAATCAAAGCCCAAAAACTGTGGGAGCGAGCTTGCTCGCGAAAGCGGCGTTTCAGCCCATAAAAATATTGAATGTGACACCGCCATCGCGAGCAAGCTCGCTCCCACAGATCAGGCCGGCACTTCGTCGAGCATCAGACGCTGACGGACCACATCGACCAGTTTGTCCGGCTGGAACTTGGAGAGGAAGTTGTCGCAGCCGACCTTCTTCACCATCGAGTCGTTGAAACTGCCGGACAGCGAGGTGTGCAATACCACATACAAGCCACGCAGGCGCGGGTCGTTGCGGATTTCGGTGGTCAGGCGATAGCCGTCCATTTCCGGCATTTCCGCATCGGTGAACACCATCAGCAGTTTGTCGGTCATGTTCACCCCGGTGTCCGCCCAGGCCTTGAGCATGTTCAGGGCTTTCAGGCCATCGCTGGCGATGTGCATCTTCACGCCCAACTGGCCGAGGGTGTCGCGCAATTGCGAGAGCGCCACGTTGGAATCGTCGACCAGCAACACTTCGCGACCACGAGCACGTTCCAGAACCGGATCGTCCAGTTTGTCGCGGGAGACCTTGGCGTTGTACGGAACGATTTCGGCGAGGACTTTCTCGACGTCGATGATTTCCACCAGTTGATCGTCGACCTTGCTGATGGCCGTCAGGTAATGCTGACGACCGGCGCTGGTCGGCGGCGGCAGGATGGCTTCCCAGTTCATGTTGACGATGCGGTCCACGCCGCCAACGAGGAAGGCCTGCACCGAACGGTTGTATTCAGTGACGATGATCGTGCTGTTCGGTCCCGGCACCAGTGGGCGCATGCCGATCGCCTGGGACAGGTCGATCACCGGCAGGGTCTGGCCACGCAGGTTGACCACACCGCAGACAAACGGATGACGCTGGGGCATCAGGGTCAGTTTCGGCAGTTGCAGGACTTCCTGCACCTTGAACACGTTGATCGCGAACAATTGGCGCCCGGCCAGTCGAAACATGAGAATTTCCAGGCGATTCTCACCCACCAGTTGCGTGCGTTGGTCTACCGTGTCGAGAATGCCGGCCATCAATGACTCCTGGGCTTGTTCTGATGAATTCACTATTGGGGGTTATCGGCTGAATCTGGCGGATCTTGATCCCGTCACAAATCACCAACAAAATGCCATGAGCGGGCATTGATGTCACATTAACATCATGCTTTACTGGCCCGGTGAAATCATCTGCTACATTCTCTATCGGCGCGACCCCGATTTGCGCCACAGGTTCCCGTGCCTAAGGGAATCCCCTAGTAACAATCAGGCCCAACCTGATATTCGCGATATCCAATAGCCATTAATGTGACGCCATTCTCATTGCATGAACGGAGTCAGGCTATTGTGTGCGATCGCAGTTCAGTGGAAACCCATCCTCTTGAAACCCCAGTTTTGTGCCAATGCACACCGGGGCGCGGTCTTGCGACGGTTCATGATCGTCGACACACACGGCATTCCCTCATCAGACATGACGTGGTGGAGATAAGCATGCCGTACGACCGTAGTGACTGGGCGCAGCGGTTCCCCGAATTCCTTGTCGAGGCTGAAACGCTCCTGGCCAAGTCTGAAGAATGCCTCAGCCATCTGCAGCTGATCAGCAATGACAAGGATGCCATCGACTGCATGCTCAGCACCCTCCTCAAACTGGCGAACAAGGCAGATGCATTGGCGCTGGAGGCGGTATCCGGATTTTCCCTGCACCTGCATGGCCTGCTCACCCGGGTACAGGATCACGTGGATTTGCATGCACAAGCCCTGCAAGCACTGAAAGACTGCTTCACCCTGATGGCCTGGCAACTGGAGCTGGTTGACCCAAGCACCGGTCAATTGGGTCTGGATGAAAGCGAACAGGTGTCGCTACTCGAAGCCTTTGCCTGCCAGGTCGGGGAGACTCACTTTCAATTGCCGCTCAATGGCAAGCCGATGTCTCTCGTAAACTGGTCGGAGCGTCAAGCGTAACCGTGCACACCGTGGGCTGTTTAGCCCCTCAGTCTTCGCCGTCGAATGTCGCAATTGAATAGTTCATGCCTGCCCGCGACACCTTCCAATAAATAATTACGAGCGATGAATGCAGACTATCCTCTGCTGATGTCAGGGTTTTCCTGTGTAAAAGAAAACTTGCGGCAGCATCGATAATTATCGAGTCAGGTACTTCAACTTCTCCATTATGGAACCCTCGTCCAAGACGACCAGTTTCCTGACTCTTTGGACATATAGTGCAAACGCGACCAACGGTATGTTAAGTGGTATTATGCCGCCCGTTAGTTGTTTCAGTTAATGGCATTGTGATTTCAATGATCGGTCTCCACCGAAGTTGGCGCTCAATTATCGATCACTGAACCGTTTAGAAATCAACAACCTGAATGACAGTTTTCCAGACAGAGACCGCCAGCCCTTCTGTACGGTCTGCCCGCAGCGAACATCCATTGGCTCCATCCGCTATGTACGCCAGCCTCAAGTCAATCACCACATGGCCTCCCTCCCGAGAAAATGCCCGCAGGTTCACACTCCTGCTGTGTACGGCTTCGGCCCTGGGCAGCCTGTTGAGTTATGGCGTCTCCGCGCCGTTGTCGCTCGGCCTGCTGCTGATCAACGTGGCGGCCGCCGGCTGCGTCTGGACACAACATCGCCTGTCGCGCAAATCCATCAAGTTTCAGCCTCAGGAACTGGCCGACCGTTTGCTGGAAGTCCAGGAAAACGAGCGTCATCGCCTGAGTCGCGAACTGCACGACGACATCGGCCAGTTGCTGACCGCCGCCAAGTTGCAAAGCGAATGGCTCAAGCGCCGTTTGCCCGCCGATATGCAGGAACACTGTTCGGCACTGTGCGAAACACTGGATGAAACCCTCAACAAGGTGCGCGACGTATCGGCCATTCTCAACCCACGCCAGCTGACCAGTCTGGGCCTGGAGGCGAGTCTGCGCGCGCATCTGCTCAAGACATTGACCAATACGTCGGTGCACTGGAGCCTGGACTGTCAGCAGCGTCTCAATGGCATCCCCGAAGAAATGGCCGTCGCCGCCTTTCGCATCACGCAGGAAGCGGTGACCAATATCCTTCGCCATGCACAAGCCAAAAACCTGCTGATCCGCGTGCAACGCCTGCCGCAAGGCTTGACTCTGCTGATCAGCGACGATGGTCTGGGCTTTTCCCCGGCGGCGAACCCCGGCCGCGAAGGACAGCGGGGCATGGCCGGGATGGCCGAGCGCATCGAGCAACTGGGCGGCACCCTGAGCGTGACCAGTGAGCCGGGCAAAGGTACTCAAATCGAAGCACTATTCCCCTGGGCGCCCCGGGCACTCGAGCGGGCCAGTACGAATAAGGTTATGCGTTGACTTGTAACTTACTTCTGGTGGATGACCACTCGCTGATCAGGGCCGGCGTGCGCGCCCTGGTGCTGGATATTCCCGGTTATGCAGTCATCGGCGAGGCCAATGATGGCTCGCAGCTGCTCGAAATGGTCGAGCAGCTGTCTCCCGATATCGTATTGCTGGACATTTCCATGAAAGAAACCAGCGGTCTGGAAGCCTTGCAGCGGCTCAGACGTGTACGCCCGCAGAGCAAAGTGCTGATTCTGTCGATGCACACCGACCCCGCGTTGATCATGCAGGCGCTGGAGTCCGGTGCTCACGGCTACCTGCTCAAGGACACCACGGCCACCGAACTCGAACATGCACTGGAAGCGCTGCGCAACAACGAGCGCTACCTGAGCCCTGCCATCGCACACACCGTGATCAATCAGGCGCTGACCCGCAACCTGAAGCAGCAGCCGGAAGTCGCCGAGTCGCATAACCTGACAGCTCGCCAGCTGGAAATCCTGCGCCTGATCGTGCGCGGCAAGTCCACCCGGGAAATCGCCAATGGCCTGGGCTTGAGCATCAAAACGGTCGAAACCCACCGTTCGCAGATCATGAAGCGTCTGCAGATCTACGATGTGGCGGGCCTGGTCCTGTTTGCCGTGCGAGAACAGATCATCAGTCTGGACGACTGAGACGATCCGTTGCGCCCAACAGTGGCGAGTCCTTGGGCAAATGCACACGCAACGCCCCTGGACGCGCCGCGAATCGCAGACTCTCGCCCTCCAGTGGCTCGCCGTCGAGATTGATGCAAAGCCCTTCGGCAACCTTGATTTCAATCCACGGCAAACGCGTGCGCACAAACATGTTGTCGATGCCGAAACCGTCGCTGAGCAGATTCTTCAGTGTCCCGACCAGCTCCTGTGGTGCTGGCAAGATACTGATATCCAGAAGACCGTCGTCCACCAGCGCTTCCGGGCACAACACTTGCCCACCGCCGGCCTGACGGCCATTGCCGATACCCAGTGCCAGCAGCTCGCCACTCCAGTGAAAGTCCGGCCCCTGCAATTCACCATAGGCGGCGTGCAGCTCACTGAACCGCGATAAACCAGTGAACAGGTAGGCCGCGCCACCCAGCACCTTTTTCAGATCTTCCGACGTATTGGCTGTCACCTGGCTGCCAAACCCGCCGGTAGCCATGTTCAGGAAGATCTGCCCACCGACCTCACCCAGATCGATGTCATGGGAGGGCGCCTCGAGCAACTCAAGCGCCTCGGCCGGCTCCATCGGAATAGCCGCCGCGCGGGAAAAATCGTTGGCGGTTCCCAACGGCAAAAGCACCAGACTGGCCTTGCCCGGCTGCGCCGCCAGCGCTTCCGCGATGTCACGCAGGGTGCCATCCCCACCACCGGCGATGATCTGACGAAATCCCGCGTCCAGCGACTCTTTCACCAGCCGCTGGGCATCACCCGCCTCCCAGGTCAGGCGGACAGCCAGCTCCCAGCCCTGTTTTCGTTTGTTCTCGACAGCGGCACGAACCGCCTCGTTGAGTGCCTGCTTGCCATGCAGAATCAACAATGCCTTGCGTTCACTCATTGCGGTTACTCCCGGAATTAAATCAGTACGAGACATCTTGACCCTCAAGAGGAGTAAAAAAGTCGCTCGCCTACTGATTAATTCCTGCTGCTCGCCTACTCGTCCTACACGCCGGTACTTTTTCGTACAGAACGTAAGGAATCGGCTCAATTGACCAAGTCCGGTCATTGGTACAACGTGTGTCGGCGTTAGCGATCTTCAATTCAATTACACAAGGATGTGCATCTAATGAGTGGATACAGTTTCAGGACTTTCGATACTTTGCATACCGGCATGTGCCAAGAGACTCCCATGGCAGCAGGCGGGCGTCTCCATGCAAAGCCATGAAGCAAGACTATCCGTGAGTCCGGTTGCCTCTCTCTCCGAAAGTCGCGCCAGTCTTAAAGACGAATTCAAATGCTGCGCCAGAAATGCTGGAGAAAACGATATGGAACCGCGTGTCACCGAGCTGGAAACTCACCTCAAGTACATTCGACGCGACATGGACGAAGTACGAGGAGACGTCAAAGCCATCAAACATCGTCTTGCCTACTCGGCAGGCGCGACAGCGATGGTGCTCGGACTGGTGGGCTGGATTGCCAATAGCCGGTTCGATCAACTTGTCGCGCTGATCAGCCGTTGACCGACAGAAAGGCAGGCATCGTGTAACCACTGTGCCTGCCTTTCAAATGCCTGCGATCAACCGAGAAGCTCGCTGAGTGGAATGAAGGGCACCATGTCTTCCTCGGCCAGGACTCGTCCCTCCTGTACCTCCACCAGCCCCTCGGCCCAGGCAGCGCTGCGCAAAACGCCGGAACTCTGGTTACGGTAGATAGTAGCGTGTCCCTGCTCCAGACGTCCCCGCAAATACTCACGTCGATTGCCAGCCTGAGGCCAGACAAACCCTGCGGGCACCGAAAACTTCATCGGCTCGACATCCTGTACGCCCTGGCGACGCAACAGATAAGGCCGGGTCAACAAGGCAAAGGTCACCAGTGTCGAGGCGGGATTTCCCGGCAACCCAATCACCGGAACATTTCGAAAATGCCCGAACGTAAGCGGTTTGCCAGGCTTTATTGCCAGTTTCCAGAGTGTCAGCTCGCCCTCTTCCCTCAATGCTATTCCGAGGAAATCCGCCTCTCCGACCGATACGCCACCGGTCGAAAGAATCAGGTCTACATCCTTGAGCTCCCCAAGTCTCGCACGGGTGGTGGGCAGGTCATCAGGCAGGATACCGGCATCCACCACTTCACATCCCAAACGCTGCAACCAGCTGCACAACAACACCCGGTTGCTGTTGTAGATCTGTCCCGGCCCCAATGCCGTGCCAGGTTCGACCAACTCGTCCCCCGTGGACAGCACCGCCACACGAACCCGGCGAACCACCTCGAGCTCTGCGCAACCCAGCGATGCGGCCAGCCCCTGTTCGATCGGACCGAGCCGGGTGCCTGCGGCCAGGACCAACTCACCGACGGTCGTTTCCTGGCCTTGCGGGCGAATGTTCTGCCCGGCCACCATCGTCTCGATAAAACTCACGCGCCCGTCGGCATGAATCTCGACGTTTTCCTGCATCTCGACACAGTCGGCACCAGCAGGCACCGGAGCGCCCGTGAATATCCGCGCACAGGTTCCCGGCTTCAAAGGATCGGGCGCCTGTCCGGCGAAAATCTTCTGACTGACCACTGACGGCTCGCCGGTCCAGTCGGACAGCTTCAAGGCATAACCGTCCATGGCACTGTTCGGCCATGGCGGCAGATCCAGCGTCGAAATCAGATCCTGCGCCAGCACCCGCCCCTGAACCTGCGCCAGTGGCAAAGACTCGAACTCGACAATCCGCGAGCGCTCGGCCATTTCCAGCAACCGCGCCAACGCCTCTTCGACAGACATCAGACTGCCAGTCTTGCCCGGCTTACCCACGGGATTCACAAGGCGCCGCCTGTTTCAAATGAGTAACGAAATTGCACGGGCGGTGGCGTGAGTCCAGTTGCTCAGCCAGGATGCCATCCCAACCGGTGCGAACCGCGTTGGTCGAACCTGGCAGGCAGCAGACCAGCGTGCCATTGGCCAGTCCCGCCAAAGCCCGGGATTGCACGGTAGAGGTGCCGATATCGGCCACCGATATCTGGCGGAACAGCTCACCAAAACCATCGACCTGTTTGTCCAGCAGGCAGGCCACAGCTTCCGGAGTGCTGTCGCGACCAGTAAAACCGGTGCCCCCGGTGATCAGCACGACTTGCACAACATCGTCGGCAATCCAGTGGGCGACTTGCGCACGAATTTTGTACAGGTCATCTTTGAGCAGCACTCGCTGCGCCAGATAATGGCCAGCAGCTATTAGACGGTCGACGAAGACCTGGCCGGAGGTATCGGTTTCCAGGGTTCGGGTATCGCTGACCGTCAGTACCGCGATATTGAGCGGCACGAAAGGTACATCAGCCTTGGCTTTCATAGGCTCGTCCAGTTGTAGGAGAAACAGCCCGGTGTTATATCACAGCGCCCCCTTTTTTCACCGTCCTTGCGGAGAGCAGCCATGACCTCGGATACGCCATTGCCCCCCTGCTCCGTCCTGTTGCTGGCGGGTGGACGCGGCCAGCGGATGGGCGGCCAGGACAAGGGACTCGTGGAATGGCACGGTGAACCGCTGATCGCACATCTGCAGCGCAAGGTTCGGCCGTTGACGGATGACCTGATCATCTCCTGCAACCGCAATCGTGAACGTTATGCGCCGTTCGCCGATGTGTTGGTGACGGATGACGAAGAAGATTTTCCCGGCCCGCTGGCTGGCATTCGTGCCGGCTTGAAAGTCGCGCGCCACTCCCACTTGATGGTGCTGCCCTGCGATGTTCCGCGCATCGACCTTGCGCTGCTGCACAGCATGCGCGAGGCGGCCAGCCTGAATTCTGAAAAACCTTTAATGTTGCGACATGACGATCACTGGGAACCCCTGCTTTGCGTGATTCCAGTGGCGCTCCTGCCTGCCTTCGAGGAGGCCTGGAGCAAGGGAGAACGCAGCCCCGGCCGGCTGATGCGCAATCTCGATGCCCAGGCCCTGGTTTGCCCTGACAACGATCCACGCCTGGCCAATCTCAACACCCCTGAACTGTTGAGTTCGCACAACACTGTGTCAGACTGACAGCATTCAAGGAACTTGCACGCCTTGTATACGTCTCAAGCTCAGTAACCAAAAGAATTTCCCTTCGGAGACACACTCATGACTCAACGGACCCTCGCCACTTTCATGCTCGCACTGGGCCTCGCCACCCTCGCCGGTTGCGCTTCGCCAACAGTGATCACCTTGAATGACGGTCGCGAAATCCAGGCTGTCGACGCCCCCAAGTATGATGAAGATTCGGGCTTCTACGAGTTCGAACAATTGGACGGCAAGCACACCCGCATCAACAAGGATCAGATCCGCACTGTCAAAGAGCTGTAAGTCTTCAGTTCGACAGCGGATACAGAAAAGCCCGCAATATGCGGGCTTTTTCGTGTCTGACAGAAAAGGGTCTACCTGTGATCACCACTCCAGCGCAATCCGGCTTTCAAATTCCCGTGCCTGACCAGTGACCGGATCGATAAACCGTAACCCCTGTGCCAGGAGTTTGAGCGGATTGGCGTAGTCATCCTCAACGTCCTTGAGCACTTCAGGGTAAAACGGATCATTGCAGATGCTTGCCCCCAACGCCGTCATGTGCACCCGCAGTTGATGCTTCTTGCCGGTCACCGGATACAGGCCGTAGCGCCAGAGTTGGCCGTTCTTTTCGCGAACCTCCACCGCCGTTTCGGTATTGCTTGCACCCGGTCCTTCCTGCATGCGGAAAAACGGTTCGCCGTCGACCATGCGACTCTTGTGCACCAACGGAAAGTCCAGCCCGGGCAGCGCGGCAGCAATGGCTTCATAGCGTTTTTCGATCTGCCGGGTCGGGAACAGTGACTGATACGCCGACCGCGTCTGTGGGTTGGCCGAGAAAATCACCAGCCCGGCCGTGTGCCGGTCAATCCGGTGCAGCGGCACCAGGTGGGGATTGTCCAGGCGACGGATCAATCGGCGAAGCAACGTCTGCTCGACGTACTCGCCTGCCGGGGTCACCGGAAGGAAATGCGGCTTGTCAGCCACCACCAGATGATCATCCGCATACAAAATCGACTCGACTACCGGGATCGGTTTTTCATCCGGCACTTCACGAAAATAGTGAATGCGCAGCCCTTCCCTGTAGGGCAAGTCCAGCGCAATCGGCTGCCCCTGACCATCCAGCACCCGGCCCCGGGCGATTCGATCCAGCCATTGATCACGCCCGATGGCACTGAAATGCTCACACAGACAATCGAGCACAGTCCGCCAATTGCCGGGGGGCAGATAAAGCGTGCTGGCCTGATTCTGTGCGGCGGAAAATGTGGATGTGCTGGACATACGGAAAACTCGAACCTTCAAAGCAGAGCGGCATTATCCAACACCGGGCGCAGCAGACCTAGCGCAGAATCAGGCGGGAATCGATTTGAGCGCCGCCGCCTCGGTGAACTCCTTGAGCCAGCGCAGTACATCGACGGCGTCCCAGCGGCCCGGATCGTACAAGGCGTACAAAAGCCCCTGATATCCAACCACGTCCAGTTGCTTGTGGTAGCCGGCACGCTGGAACAAGGCCTCGATCTCGGCAAAACACGTATTGAAATGCAGCTTGTTGAAGGGGGTCTTGCCTTCCGTGACCAGACCGTCCAGGCGCAATTCGCGGACGGCCTCGCTCACCACGTCAACCGACATCCCGTTCACGCTGCTTTTCAACTGTTCGACATTGACCACGGTTGCTCCCTCTGACATCCGGCCCGCCCTGATGAATGCCCGGAAACGGCATGGCAGGCCAACTCAATTACTGTATGCGCATACAGTAACCGAATAACCCGAAAAGTGCCAAGCCGTGATTGAGCGAAGGTGACGAGCGCCATCAGCGCAGAAGAAAAAAACTCAACGCAGGAATGCCACCACCTGATCGGCGCTGAACGGCCACCCCAACTCGGCGCCGGTATCGACTCTGCGCAGGACAGGGATCCTCAGGCTGTAAGCCTCGAACCACGATTCATCGTCAGCAATATCCACCAGCTCCACCAGCAGACCATGCTCGACAAAAGGCATCAGTTCGGCCTCTGCGACTTCACACAAATGGCACCCCAGGGTGCCGAACAACTGGCATTCAGGAAGCATGTGCGCTCAACCCCAAAAATCGAGTGATCATTCTAGGCCTGCCCGCAAAGCCCGTCGACCCACCCACCCGGTTCGAAACCGCGCCTCGTAAAACCCTGATGTAAATCAGCCCACAAAATCGCCTTTTACGCGATGCTCCGGTGTTTTTTTACCTCTACGCTTGAAGAGCCTGACCTGTCCCGGAGTGTCTTGTGTTTGCCAATCTGCTGATCATTCTGGCGTCGTCCCTGGTGATGATTGCCCTGTTCCGACGCCTGCGCCTGCCGCCTGTGCTGGGCTACCTGTGCGTGGGGTTGATGGTCGGGCCGAAGGCATTCGACTGGATCAATGAAAGCGAACACTTGCCGGATCTTGCCGAGCTGGGCGTGGTGTTTCTTCTGTTTTCCCTGGGGCTGGAATTCTCCCTTTCGAAAATGATTGCCCTGCGCAAAGTGGTTTTCCGCCTGGGCAGCCAGCAGGTGCTGATCACCACACTGCTGCTTGGAAGCATTCTGATGCTGCTTGGCATGCCCGCTACGCCGGCGTTGCTGCTGGGCGCCGGCCTGTCACTGTCATCCACGGCGATTGTGACCAAGGAACTGGGCAGTCTCGGCGAAATTTTCAGCAGCCACGGCCAGAACGCAGTCGGCGTTCTGTTGTTTCAGGATGTGGTGGCCGTGTTGCTGCTGACGCTGGTGCCGGTGTTCGCCGGCAGCAGTGATCAGGCCTGGTACTGGGCACTGCCCCTGACTTTGTTGAAGACCGTATTGCTGTTTTTCGGTTTGTTGCTGGCCAGCCGCTGGCTGCTGCCCCGCCTGTTTCAGGAAGTCGCGGCTTCCCGATCGGCAGAATTGTTCGTGCTGCTGGCACTGGTGATCGTGTTGCTGACGGCCTGGCTGACCCACTTGCTGGGCCTGTCTCCAGCCCTCGGCGCGTTCCTCGCGGGCATGCTGCTGGGCGAGAGCCATTACCGGCATCAGATCGAGGCCGATATCCGGCCGTTTCGTGACATTCTGCTGGGGCTGTTTTTCGTCAGCATCGGCATGCTGATCGACCTGCAACTGTTCGTCAGCCACAGCCTGCTGATTGTCGGCATGACCCTGGGTTTACTAATGATCAAAGGCCTGGTGGTGGCGCTGCTTGTGAAATGGCGTGGCAGCGACAGTGAAACGGCCTGGCGCAGCGGTCTTGCCCTCGCCCAGGGCGGTGAGTTCTGCTTCGCCCTGATGGCACAGATGCAGCAGACCCGGTTGCTCCCGGCGGAGCTCGGTGCCCTGCTGCTCGCTGCCACCTTCTGCTCGATGCTGCTGACGCCCCTGCTGTTGCGCGCCGCACCACGCATCGCCTCCGCCCTGCATCGCAAACCCAATCAAGAAGCGCAGATCGAGGAAATCAGTGCCCTCAATGCCGGGGTCGACGGGCATGTGGTGATCTGTGGTTACGGCCGTGTCGGTCAGTCGATCGGACGATTCATGCGCAATGCCGGGCAAACCTATATCGCGCTGGACAACGATCCGGTGCGGATACAGGAAGCCGCCAACGTCGAACGCGACGTCCACTACGGCGATTCAACACGCGGCGATCTGTTGACCGCCGTCGGTTTGCTGCGCGCCAGGTTGCTGGTGATTGCCGTGGATCAAGCCGACGTGGCATTGCTGGTTCTCGAGGAGGCTCGGCGCCTCAACCCGACAGTCCCGATCCTGGTGCGCACCCGGGACGACAGCCAGTCGGCCGAGCTGAAAGCAGCAGGCGCCAGCGAAGTGGTGCCGGAACTGCTGGAGTCGAGCCTGATGCTCGGTTCCCATGCCCTGATCCTGCTGGGGTTTCCCGCACATCGGGTGCAGGAGAAAGTCGATCAGGTGCGCATGGATCGCTATCGCTTGCTTCACGGCTTTTATCCAGGAGCCGACGATGAGGAGACCTAGTCCTGACTCACCGCGCCGATCTTGTGCAGCGACAGGTCTGCGCCGTAGTACTCCTGTTCCTGGCTCAGGCGCAGACCATGCAACGCCTTGATCGAGCCATAGACGGCAAAACCGCCGATCAGCGCCACCGCCACACCGAGGGCGGTGCCGATCAACTGGCTGATCAGGCTGACGCCACCGAGTCCGCCCAGCGCGGTCGATCCGAAGATCCCACAGGCAATGCCACCCCACACACCACACAGACCATGCAATGGCCAGACACCCAGCACATCGTCGATGCGCCATTTGACCTGCGCCGCCGTGAAACACCAGACAAACAGGGCGCCGGCAATCGCGCCGGTCACCAGCGCGCCGACCGGGTGCATCAGGTCGGAACCGGCGCACACCGCCACCAGCCCGGCCAACGGGCCGTTGTGCAGAAAGCCCGGGTCGTTGCGCCCGACGATCAACGCCGCCACCGTGCCGCCGACCATCGCCATCAGCGAATTGACCGCCACCAGTCCGCTGACCCCTTGCAGGGTCTGCGCACTCATCACGTTGAAACCGAACCAGCCGACGATCAGGATCCACGATCCCAACGCCAGAAACGGAATGCTCGACGGCGCGAACGCCACCAGCTTGCCATCGCGATAGCGCCCGTTGCGTGGCCCGAGCAGCAACACCGCCGCCAGCGCCAGCCAACCACCCATGGCATGTACCACCACCGAACCCGCAAAGTCATGGAAGGCTGCACCGAATTGCGCAGTCAGCCAGGCTTGCAGGCCGTAGTTGCCGTTCCAGATCATGCCTTCGAAAAACGGGTAAATGAACGCTACGATCAGCGCCGTGGCGCACAGTTGCGGCACAAACCGCGCCCGTTCGGCGATGCCGCCGGAAATGATCGCCGGGATCGCCGCCGCAAAGGTCAGCAGGAAGAAAAACTTCACCAGTCCATAACCATGATCGGCACTGAGTACCGCCGCCGGCTGCAGGAAGGTCACGCCGTACGAAAGCCAGTAGCCTATAAAGAAATAGGCCAGGGTCGACACCGCAAAGTCGCTGAGGATCTTCGACAGTGCGTTGACCTGATTTTTCTGGCGAACCGTTCCAACCTCCAGAAACGCGAAACCGGCGTGCATGGCCAGCACCATGACTGCACCGATCAGAATGAACAACGTATTGGAACTGTGAACCAGCGTGTCCACAGCGCTTTGCAGATTTTCCATGAGGAGGCAGACCCAAGGCTGAAAAAGGCACCAAAGCGGTTCATGCGCACATTTCATGCACCAAGTTGCGACCGCACAGTCACCGATCCGGTTGGCCGGTGAACCGCTTTGGCGCACAAGGTCGATGGGCTGACATGAACCCTCGTCATCCGGGCCTTGCGTTGCCCGGTTTCGCGCCCGGCAACAGCGCACTGCCACCGATCGACGCACCACGACACAGCAAAAGCTGTACCAAGCACTTGTACTGAACCTTCACACTTGGCTCATACTCGAACGCTTCAGAACACCGCTTCAGAACGCCACTTACGGAGATCCCCCATGGCCAGCATCAAGGCAAAGACTGCTCAAGAAATCCTGATGAACGACTTCCAGACTCTGGTCAGCGACACTGAACGGTTGCTGGAACACACCGCCACGCTGGCCGGTGATCAGGCCGACGAGTTGCGCGAACAGATCCACGAAAGCCTGCTGCGCGCACGGGAAACCCTGAAGCTGACCGAAGACACCCTGCGCGAACGCGGCCAGGCGGCGGTGACCGCTACCGAGGAATACGTGTCGGCCAACCCTTGGCAATCGGTGGGGATTGCCGCCGGCGTCGGCTTTCTCATCGGCCTGCTGGCCACACGGCGCTGATCATGTCGATCGGTGAATCCGGCCCGAACTCGGGCACCGCCTCCTCCACGCGTCGTCTGGGTGCTGCCGTTCTCGGCCTGCTGCACAGCCACGTCGAATTGTTCGGCATCGAACTGCAGGAGCAGAAAGCACGTACCGTCAGCCTGTTGCTGTTCGCCGGCCTGGCGCTGGTGTTTGCACTGTTGTTGCTGGTCGGCCTGTCGACCCTCGTACTGATCGTGTTCTGGGACACGTATCGCCTGGCCGCAATTATCGGTCTGTGCGTGTTCTATACCTTGGCGGCAGTCTTCTGCGCCATGCGTCTCAAAGCCGCGATCTTCGATGAATCATCGCCCTTCCACGGAACTCTGGAAGAATTGGCCAATGATCGGGAGCGCCTGTTGCCATGAGCCTGCCTGAACTTCCGCACAACAGCTCACGCAGGGAAATGCGCAAGGCACTTATCCGTTTGCGCATGGAAATGCATCGTCAGGAAATCCGTCACGAAACCGGCCAGGTCTTGCAACCTTTGCAACGCATGCGTGGCATGACGCAAAACCTGCAGGACGGCTTCGGCATCAAGCACGCGCCGTTGTGGGGCGTGGCGGCCGTGACGCTGCTGGGCTTCATCACGGGTAAAGGGGCCAAAAGCGGTGGCGTCGGCGGTTTGACCCGACTGATCCGCCTGGGCACCAGTCTCGGCCCGCTGATCAAACTGGTCATGCAGAGTTCGAGCAAGCGCTGATCCCTCGCATCTGGCTGCATTCTTGCAACACCAGCGGGATTGAATCTCTTATCCGGAGGTTCAATCCCGCTCGCCTATCCGGCCGGCAGAATTCGACCAGAACAAGAATGACAAGGAGGCCCCGTGATCGACGGGCAACCGCTCGCCTGCTTTCAACCTTTCATCGATACCGCCACCGGACGCATTGCAGGCGTCGAGGCACTGGGCCGTCTGCGCCAGGCCGATGGCCAGCTGGCGTCGGTCGGACCGCTGTTCGCCGACCCGCGCACACCGGCCATTGCACTGCGCCGACTGGACCGGCAGATCCGCGACAACGCGCTGAGTAGACTGCACGAAGCACCTGCGGACTGGTTTCTGAGCCTGAACATGTCACCGCGCTGGATCAGCCGCTTGCGTGCCGATCAGCCGCTGCCGAGCCTGAAACAACTCGCGCGGCACGGCATCGACCCGCAAAGGATTGTTTTCGAGATCACCGAACTCGGCGGCAACAGCCAGCGCCTGACCGAAGTCGTGGCGCGCTATCGCGATGCCGGCGCCCGGATCGCCATCGACGATTTCGGCGCCGGTTACTCGCAGCTCGATCGCGTGCTGGCGCTGCAACCGGACATTCTCAAACTCGACATGCGCCTGTTCCAGGCGGCTGCACTTGGCGGGCCGAGCAGTGACGTGGTCAAGGCCCTCGCCCAAATGGCGGAAAAAACCGGCTGCTGGATCATTGCCGAAGGCGTGGAAACTGCGGCGCAACTGAATTTCGCACTGGAGTGCGGATCGCGTTATGTGCAGGGTTTTCTGTTCGCCCGGGCGCAGGAGGCGCTTTTCGGTACGGATGACTTCGTTGAGCGTTTCGCCGAGCTGCGCCAGTCGTACGTGCGCCAGAAACTGGCAGAGCGCGGCAAATTGATGTTCATGCGCCAGCAACTCAGCGAGCTCATGGCCATTCTGCAAACCTGGGCCCAGGCCCGTGCCCCGCTCAGTGCCCTGCCCCGGCTCGACGCCTTTCCCTGGCTGCTGCGCTTTTATCAATGCGACCGTCACGGCACCCAGCTGACACCAAACCTGGAATGGCGACCAAGTGGCTGGGTCGCCGACAATCGCTATCTGGGCCACAACTGGTCGTGGCGTCCGTACTTCTATCACCTGCTGGCCGAGGGCTGGGAAGAGCGGCGACTGACGCTTTCCAACACCTACCGCGACGCCACCAGCAACCAGTATTGCCTGACCGCCGGACAGTTTTTCGATAACGGTGAGCGCCTGCTGTTGATCGACATCGATGCCGCGGGCCTTTAGTTACGCTTGCAGATGCCAGCCTGAACCGGGAAGCTAGGGAATCAGTCACCTGACGGAGAGAATCAGCCTTGGATTGGCATACCCTGCTCAACCGCGAACGTCTCGGCAAACCGTTGCACAGCCCGCAGGAACTTGGCCGCAGCCCGTTCCATAAAGACCATGACCGCATCATCTTCTCCGGCGCCTTCCGCCGCCTGGGTCGCAAGACCCAGGTGCATCCGGTGTCGAGCAACGACCACATTCACACGCGCCTGACCCACTCGCTGGAAGTCAGTTGCGTAGGTCGCTCGCTGGGCATGCGCGTCGGCGAAACCCTGCGCCGTGCCCTGCCCGAATGGTGCGAGCCAAGCGATCTGGGGATGGTGGTTCAATCGGCCTGTCTGGCGCACGACATCGGCAACCCGCCGTTCGGCCACTCCGGCGAAGACGCGATCCGCCACTGGTTCCAGCAGGCTGCGGGACGCGGCTGGCTGGACGCAATGAGCGACGCCGAGCGTGGCGACTTCCTGAACTTCGAAGGCAATGCCCAGGGTTTCCGGGTACTCACGCAGCTGGAATATCACCAGTTCGACGGCGGTACCCGGCTGACCTATGCCACTCTCGGCACTTACCTGAAGTACCCCTGGACCGCGCGCCATGCCGACTCCCTGGGTTACAAGAAGCACAAATTCGGTTGCTACCAGAGCGAACTGCCGTTGCTCGAACAGATCGCCCACAAGCTGGGCCTGCCACAACTGGAAGAGCAGCGTTGGGCGCGCCATCCGCTGGTGTATCTGATGGAGGCGGCAGACGACATCTGCTACGCCTTGATCGATCTGGAAGACGGGCTGGAAATGGAGCTGCTGGAGTACGCCGAAGTCGAGTCGCTGCTGCTCGGTCTGGTAGGCGATGATCTGCCGGAAACCTATCGTCAGCTCGGCCCGCAGGATTCGCGCCGGCGCAAACTGGCAATCCTGCGCGGCAAGGCCATCGAGCACCTGACCAACGCCGCCGCACGGGCCTTCGTCGAACAACAGGACGCACTGCTGGCCGGAACGCTGCCGGGGGATCTGGTGGAACATATGCACGGTCCGGCCAAGCGTTGTGTGTTGAACGCCAAGGACATCGCTCGCAAGAAAATCTTTCAGGACAAGCGCAAGACCCTGCATGAAATCGGCGCCTACACGACCCTGGAAATTCTGCTCAACGCCTTCTGTGGCGCCGCCCTGGAGCAACACAACGGCCGCACACCGTCGTTCAAGAGCCGCCGTATCCTCGATCTGCTGGGCAACAACGCACCGGATCCGCGCGGTCCTTTGCACGCTTCCTTCCTGCGCATGATCGACTTCATCGCCGGCATGACCGACAGCTATGCCAGTGACATGGCGCTGGAAATGACCGGACGTTCCAGCCATTGACGCCTGCGCCCCGACCGTTCCGCGATGGATCGGTCGGGCGCCGGGTGCGTACGCCGATGACTGCCCCCTCTAATGTGCGTTCAGTCGGAAGGACGAAAGATAAAACCTGAAATCAACTAACAACAATCATTCAAAGCCTTTACCCGCCAAACTTTCTCTGCACGCCATAAACTTTATCAAGTCCAGGCACAGAACATCTCACGCCTCTACCTACGCCAAAACTAGTTAACCCGTAGTCTGATTCCTCTTTATTTGTAGGACTTATCCTAGATTGCCGCTAATGCCCTATGGGTTCATGCGGGTGTTCATTCGATTGAGCTAAGGTTCGCCCTTTATTTGCGCTCGCATGGGACTTGATTATGAACTCCGTTTTTATTGTCGACGATCACCCGGTCATCCGCCTTGCCGTTCGAATGCTCCTGGAACATGAAGGTTATAAAGTCGTCGGAGAAACCGATAACGGTGTCGATGCCATGCAGATGGTACGCGAATGCATGCCCGACCTGATCATTCTCGACATCAGCATTCCCAAGCTCGATGGCCTGGAAGTCCTGGCCCGCTTCAACGCCATGAGCTCACCATTCAAGACGCTGGTATTGACTGCACAATGCCCGACCCTGTTCGGCATTCGCTGTATGCAATCAGGTGCATCGGGTTACGTGTGCAAGCAGGAAGACCTGAGTGAGCTGGTCAGTGCAATCAAAGCTGTCCTTTCTGGCTACAACTATTTTCCCAGCCAGGCATTGAACCCTGTTCGTCACGATGACGTGCGCTACGCCGAACTGGAACTTTTCAAATCAGTCAATGATCGGGAACTAATGGTTCTGCAACTTTTCGCCCAAGGCCGCACAAACAAGGAAATTGCCAAAGGCATGTTTCTCAGCAACAAAACAGTAAGCACTTATAAAAAACGACTGATGCAAAAACTGAAGGCCAAGTCTCTCGTAGAACTTATCGAAATGGCCAAACGTAACGCACTCGTGTGAGAGCCAACATGCCCAGCTGTTTAGTGAGTCTTCTGATTGCATTGAGTGCATGCCTGGGTTTCTGCGCCTCTGCAACAGCCGCATCACCCACCTCGCAAGATTTCACCCTGCTCGGTCGTTCAAACGAACCGGCGGTGCAGGCCTTGTTCGATCCATCGCAAGTGGCGTGGCTGCACACGCGCAATGCGTTGATTCTGGGGACTTCCGCTCCAGACTATCCACCTTTCGACATGACGGCCAGCGGACAAGACTACGAAGGTTTCACGGCGGATTACGCAGTCCTGGTTGGTCAGGCGACCGGTCTGCCGATCAGGGTCAAACGCTTTGCCTCGCGGGAGGCCGCCATCCGGGCATTGATCGACGGCCACATCGACATGCTCGGCACCGCCAACGGATTCGAAGCAGAAAACGCCGATATCGTACTGTCCAGGCCTTACGCCATCGATCAACCGGTCCTTGTGACACGCGAGGGCGAAACCCGCACGCTGACCGAAGGTCTGGCGGGCCTGCGGCTGAGCATGCTGTATCACTACTTGCCGCTGGATGATGTCAAGGCAATGTATCCCAAAGCTCTCATCACCTCTTATCCGTCCTACCAGAACGCAATCAATGCAGTAGCGTTCGATCAGGCGGACGTGTTTCTCGGCGACACCATTTCCACCCACTACATGATCAACAAGGGTTACCTGAACAACATCCGCATGGCCAGTTTCGGCAAGCATGAGGCCCACGGCTTCAGTTTCGCCGTACATCGCAACAATCCACAGCTGCTCGCCATCATCAACACTGCGCTCGAGGCCGTGCCGGGCAGCGAGCGCGAAAATATCGCCAAACGCTGGAGCGTGGGCAGCGACAGACTTCTGACCGACCAGAAGCTGCAATTGACCCAACGTGAAGAGCAGTGGCTGAAAAAACATCCGGTAGTGAGCGTTGTAGTCAACGAGGCTTTCGCCCCACTGACGTTTTTTGACAGTGATGGCAACTTTCGCGGCATCAGCGCCGACTTGCTGGAACTCATCCGTCTGCGCACCGGACTGCGCTTCGAAATTCGCCGCAGCCGCAGTGACGCCGAAATGATCAAGCAGGTCCAACACCACCAGGCTGACCTGATCGCAGCCTTGCTGCCTACTGCCCAACGCGAGGAAACCCTGAAGTTCAGTCGTCCCTATCTGGAAAACTCATACGTACTGTTGACCCGAAAGGCCGCCGACAGCCCTACTCACCTGGGTCAACTCAAACGCAAGCGTCTGGCGATTGCTCAGGGCAATCCGATGATCGAATACCTGCGCAGCGAGTTCCCGCGCATTCAATTGATCGAAACGCCGGATACCTTCAGTGCAGTGGCGCTGCTCGACGAAGGTCAGGTCGAGGGCGCAGTGAACTCGCTGGTCATCGCAAACTACTTCATTGCCTCACGAATATTCGAACATCCCCTGCAGATCACCACCACCATCGGCACCCGTCAGGCGGCTTTTTCTCTGGCGACTGCCCGGGAAAACACGGAGTTGAGCTCGATCATCGACAAGACGCTGATGAGCATCACGCCCGAAGAACTGGGCATCATCAATGGTCGCTGGCGGGGCTACTCAAACATTTCGCAAGGTACCTGGCATCAATACCAGCGTTTCTTCTATCAGTTGATCGGCGGCGCCTGTCTGCTGTTGCTGCTGTCGTTGCTCTGGAATGCCTACATGCGCCGCCAGATCAAACAGCGCAAATCGGCCGAACGGGCCTTGAACGATCAACTGGAATTCATGGGGTCACTGGTCAACGGCACGCCCCACCCCATCTACGTGCGCGACCGACAGGGCCTCCTGCAAAGCTGCAACGACAGTTACCTCCAGGCCTTCAATGCCCGGCGCGAAGACGTCATCGGCAAAAGCGTGATACAGGGTGCATTGAACAATGCTTTCGAGGCCCAGACATATCAGGCCGACTATCAACGAGTGGTGGCGGAGGGCAAACCGCTCGTTCTCGACCGGCCGTTGCATATCGGCAACCGACGACTGACGATCTATCACTGGATTCTGCCCTACCGAGACTCCAGTGGTGATGTCCGGGGGATCATCGGCGGCTGGATCGACATCAGTGAACGCCGCGAGCTGCTCGATGAACTGCGCGCGGCCAAGGAACGGGCCGACGATGCCAACCGGGCCAAGAGTACTTTTCTGGCAACCATGAGTCACGAGATCCGCACGCCGATGAACGCCGTGATTGGCATGCTCGAGTTGACGCTCAAGCGCATGGATCAGGCTCATCCGGATCGCTCCGGCATCGAAACGGCCTACCATTCGGCCAAGGACCTGCTGGGTCTGATCGGCGACATACTGGACATTGCACGCATCGAATCCGGACGACTGAGCCTTAATCCCGAGCGAATCAACCTGATCGATACCGTGGGTTCGGTGGTCCGGATCTTCGAAGGCCTCGCCCGGCAGAAACAGCTTTCACTGACAGTGTCCGTCTCTCCACCTGAACTGAATGTCGATGTGCACCTCGACCCACTGCGTTTCAAGCAGGTGCTGTCGAACCTGATCAGCAATGCGATCAAGTTCACCGAAGCAGGACAGATCAGAATCACGCTGGATGTTCTTCCCACAGATGATCCCGAAGGCTCGATGGTGCAACTGACCGTACAGGACAGCGGCATCGGGATCACGACGCAGGATCAGTTGCGGTTGTTCGAACCTTTTGCCCAGGCCGGCAACGACGGGCAACGAACCGTCAGCGGCGCAGGACTGGGGCTGGTCATCAGCCGCAACCTGTGCGAAATGATGGGTGGCCAACTGCGGCTGAGCAGCCTGCCCGGAATCGGCACCCAGGTCCGGGTATCGCTGCCGGTGGCCATCCTGCCTGCGCAAGTGGCAAGAGCTGAAGACGAGCCACAGATTCAGGCATCCCTCATCCCGCTGATGGTTCTGGTGGTCGATGACCATCCGGCCAATCGGCTGCTGATGTGCCAGCAGCTGGAATACCTCGGCCATCGTTTCTGTATCGCCGAAGATGGCCTGCGCGGACTCGAACAATGGAAGAACGGCGAATTCGATCTGGTCATCGCCGATTGCAACATGCCTGTCATGAACGGTTACGAGCTGACCCGCGCGATTCGTCAGCACGAAAAGCTGACCCGCCGCCCGGCTTGCACGGTGCTGGGTTTCACCGCCAATGCCCAACCGGAAGAGATCCTGCGATGCAAACAGGCGGGCATGAACGAATGCCTGTTCAAACCCCTGAGCCTCAACAGCCTGAGCCAATGGGTCAACAGTGTTCAGCCGCTGTTCCGCGCGCCGGCGTTCAACCTGCAGGGACTGACGCTTTTGACCGGAGGCAATCCCTCCCAGACCCACCGACTGCTGGCAGAACTGCTCAACAGCAGTCGCCTTGACCGGCAGGAATTGCAGGCCCTGTCCCTCACCCGGGATCCTCCCGCGCTGGCCGTCATCGCACACAAGATCAAAGGTGCCGCACGCATTGCCCAGGCCCCGCGCCTGATCGACTGTTGCGATGCGCTTGAACAGGCTTGCCTGCAAGCACTGCCGGAGGATGAGATCGAACGTCGCTGCCAGGCCAGTCGCCTCGCCATCCTGGAACTGGAACAGGCACTGGAGCAGCAATTGGCCCGGATCGCCAAAAGCAAAGTGAGCGGGGCTTAACTATGCTTGGAGGCTGAGCAGTGTGCTTAACCTACACGGAGAGTCTGCAATGCCCAGCCCACTGCGCCCGGAACAACGGCGGTTTCCGCTGCACGTGCACATCAGCGTCATGTTCACCTTTCTGCTGTTGCTCACCGGGGTGGTGCTGGGTCTGTTCAACTACCACCAGACCACACACATCATTCTGTCGAGCAGCGAAAAACTGTTCAGTCGCATCGAACAGGATGTGCGTCTGGACCTGCAGGCCACTTATGTTCCGATCCGGCATTTGCTAAGCCTGCTGGCGGAGTCTCCCGCCGCGCGATCCTCCAGCCTCGAATCGCGCATGGGGCTGCTCAAGCCGTTCAGTCAGTCCCTGACGGACAATCCGGATCTAGCCTCGCTCTACCTGGGATATGGCAACGGCGATTTCTTCATGGTCCGGCCCTTGCGCACGTCGGCGTTGAAAACCCTGCTCAAGGCGCCGGACGCGGCGGCGTTTCAAGTCTGGAGCATCGAACATGACGCCAGCGGTCTGGCGCATTCAGAGTCACTGTTTTTTGACCAGACGCTTGCCCCGGTCGGCCGACAGGACGTCCCCGCCGACCCTTATGATCCGCGCAGCCGGGCCTGGTACATCAATGCACGACAACAGACCGAGCAGATCACTACCGAACCTTACGTTTTTTTCTCCACCCACAATGTAGGCACCACACTGGCCCGCCGCAGTGGCGAGGAGGCCGTGATCGGGGCCGACCTGACGCTCGACGCGCTGTCCGCAACCCTGGTTAAACACGTTGTGACGCCGGCCACGGAAATCGTCCTCTTCGATGCCGACGGCAACGCCGTGGCTTATCCCGACAGCCGCCGGCTGATTGTTGATGAACGCACGGCGCGTCTGGCCAAGGCTGCAGATTTGAGCCCCGCCCTGCGTGCCTTGTTGTCCGGCCACCAAGGCAATCGGCTCGCGGTGGATGGCCGGCAATGGATCGTCGCACGCAGCCAGTTGCAGGAAGGCGGGCCGAAAGGTTTACAGATGGCTTTATTGGTGCCCGAAGACGAACTGCTGGTCGATGCCTATCGCCTGCGCTGGCAAGGAGCACTCATCACACTGGCCACCTTGCTGCTATGTCTGCCGCTGGGGTGGCTGATCTCGCGGATTCTGGTCAAGCCCCTGCATGCGCTGGTCAAGGAAGCCGATGCGATCCGCAGCTTCGACTTCAACTTTCCCGTGGCCCGCCGATCGCTCGTACTGGAGATTGACCAGTTGAGTCTGTCGATGGCTCGTATGAAGGACACACTGGCCAGCTTCTTTCGCATCACTGACAGCCTGACCGCTGAAACCCGCATCGAACCGCTGCTGCAACGGGTACTGTTCGAGACGGTGCAGATCGCCCAGGCCCAGGCGGGTCTGATTTATCTGCGTGAAAACGATGGCAATCGCATGGAGCCCTACGGCCTGGTCGTCGCAGACACGTCTCAACCGTTGGCGGCATTCGATCTGCAAAGCCGCAGCCTTGACGCGTCGCAAAGCCCCGAATGGTTTCGGCAACTGGCGAACGCCGACACGGTCGTGAGCAATCTGGGTTTCGAACAGGCCACCGACCTGCAGAAAGTGCTGCTGGCCATGGAGTCGCCGAGGGTTCACCTGATCGGAATCCGTCTGCATAACCGACACAACGAGACAGTCGGCCTGCTGTTGCTGCTGATCAATGACAGCGGCACGGCGGGTGATCTGGAAAAGCTCCGGCCCGACCGCATCGCCTTCCTGCAAGCGGTGTCCGGGGCAGCAGCGGTTAGTATCGAGAGCCAGCGCCTGCAAGCCCGGCAGAAGCAATTGCTGGACGCGTTCATTCAACTGCTGGCCGGCGCCATCGATGCCAAGAGCCCCTACACCGGCGGGCATTGCCAGCGCGTGCCGGAATTGGCCCTGATGCTCGCCCGTGCCGCAGCAGCCAGCCAGGCAGAGGCTTTCAGTGATTATCAGCCGAACGAGGACGAATGGGAGGCCCTGCACATCGCCGCGTGGCTGCACGATTGCGGCAAAGTCACTACCCCGGAATACGTGGTCGACAAAGCCACCAAACTGGAAACCCTGAATGACCGACTTCACGAAATCCGCACCCGCTTCGAGGTACTCAAGCGCGACGCCTGGATCAGCTACTGGCAAGCCATCGCCATGGGCGGTGAAGAGCAGCAACTGGCCGACTTGCGCGACGTGACGCTGACAGCGCTGGATGATGATTTTGCGTTCGTCGCCCGCTGCAATCTGGGCAGTGAAGCCATGGCCGAGGCTGATCTGCAACGACTGCAAGGCATCGCCCAACGCACCTGGACGCGCACGCTGGATGATCGACTGGGTCTGTCCTGGGAAGAGAACCGACGTCAGGCACGTACTTCGGCACCGACTCTGCCCGTCAGCGAACCACTGCTGGCGGACAAGCCCGAGCATCTGCTGGAACGTGCCGAAGGCGAGCTGATCCCGGAGGACAATCCGTGGGGCTTCAAACTCGATGTGCCGCCCTACAAATACAATCGCGGCGAGCTGTACAACCTGAGCATCCCCCGGGGCACCCTGACCCGCGAGGAACGCTACATCATCAACCATCACATGGTGCAGACAATCCTGATGCTCAGTCACCTGCCCTTCCCCGGGCATCTGACCAACGTGGCGGAAATCGCCGGCGGGCATCACGAAAAAATGGATGGCACCGGTTATCCCAAGCGCCTGAAACGCGAAGACATGAGCCTGCCGGCGCGCATGATGGCGATTGCCGATATTTTCGAAGCCCTGACCGCCGCCGACCGCCCGTACAAAAAGGCCAAGTCCCTCAGTGAGGCACTTGGGATCATGGCCACCATGTGCCGCGATGCGCACATCGATGCCGAGTTGTTCGAGCTGTTCATCCGCGATGGCGTGTATCTGGAGTACGCCACACGGTTTCTCGATCCACGGCAGATCGATGCCGTGGACCCGCCGGCCCTGTTGCTCAAGGCAGGTCTGACGGCGTGATCAGCAGTCGGTCAGGCGCAGGAAGATTGCCGCCAGTTGCTCGATCCCGGCCTGATCGTCCACACCGAAACGCGCGAGTTTCGGGCTGTCGAGGTCAAGCACGCCGATCAGACGACCGTCCTTGACCAGCGGCACCACCAGCTCGCTGTTCGACGCGCTGTCGCAAGCGATATGGCCCGGAAACGCGTGAACGTCTTCGACTCGTTGCGTCTGCAGGCTGGCGGCCGCGGCGCCGCATACACCGCGACCGAACGGAATGCGCACACAGGCGATCTGGCCCTGGAACGGGCCGAGCACCAGTTCTTCGTTGCGATTGAGGTAGAAACCGGCCCAGTTCAGGTCATCGAGCTGGTTGAACAGGAACGCCGAAAACTGCGCGGCATTGGCGATGAAATCGCGCTCGTCCGCCAGCAGCGATTCCAGTTGCGCGGCCAACATGCCATAGCCTTCGAGGCCCTGGCCGCTCTGTTGCAAATCAATCATGCCTTGTGCTCCAACAATTTCAGTCCCACCCAGTAACGGGCGAATTGGTACGCGCAACGTCCGTTGCGGTTGCCACGGCCGGTTGCCCAGCGCACGGCGAGAATGTCCAGTTGTTCGTCACGCTGCCAGCTCAAACCGGCCTTGGCGGCCAACTGGCCGATCCAGTGTTCGACGACGTTGAGAAAATGTTCCTGGGTAAACGGATAGAACGACAGCCACAGGCCGAAGCGATCCGACAGCGCGATCTTGTCTTCCACCGCTTCGCTCGGATGCAGTTCACCATCAACGCGCTTCCAGTTTTCGTTGTCGCTTTCCTTTTCCGGCACCAGATGGCGACGGTTGGAGGTGGCGTACAGCAACACGTTGTCCGGCGCCTGTTCGAGCGAGCCGTCCAGCACGCTTTTCAGCACGCGGTAGTCGCCTTCGCCGGATTCGAACGACAGGTCGTCGCAAAACAGCACAAAACGCTGTGGCAGCTTGGCGATCTGCTCCACCACCCGTGGCAGGTCCGCCAGGTGATCGCGCTCGATTTCGATCAGACGCAAACCGGCCTTGGCATGCTCTGCCAGCAGCGCACGCACCAGCGACGATTTACCGGTGCCACGCGAACCCCACAGCAGCGCATGGTTGGCCGGCATGCCGTCGAGGAACTGCTGGGTATTGCGACCCAGTTGCTCCAATTGCCGATCAACGCCGATCAAATCCGACAGGCGCATGTCGAGGCTGACTTCCAGCGGCAGCAAATAACCGCTGCGGCCGTCACGCTGCCAGCGTGCGGCAAGGCAGGTGCCCCAGTCGATGACCGGGCGTGGAGCCGGCAGCAGTGGTTCGATCCGCGCCAGAACCGACTCGGCGCGCTCAAGAAAAGCATTCAATCGGGAATCCACGTCTTCTCCTCGGGCTCGTTCACAGTGATGATGGCGGTGCAGCGACGACAGACAGCGTTCGAAACCTGTCCCGGCCCTTGTTACAAGGCGCTTCGGGAACCCCGGAATCCGTGCATGATCGACTATGCTTGAGCAGCGAAGGGAAACGGAAGTGGTTCAACACCCCATGGATATCAAATTCACCCACCGGCTGTCGTACAAACAGGCCCGGCTTACCGTGCTGGTCGGGTTCATTCTGGGCACGCTGCTCAGCCTGCTGCAAATCGGCATCGATTATGCCAGTGAAGACGCGTCCATCAACCGTGAAATCCTGTCTTTGCTGGAAATCAGCCACAACCCGGCCTCGCGCATCGCCTACAACATCGATGCCGAACTGGCCCAGGAACTGACCCTGGGCCTGCTGCGGTCGCCGGCAATCATCTCCGCGAAATTGACCGACAACAACGCCATGGTGCTGGCCAGCGTCAAGCGGCCGGAGCTGCAAAGCGGTTACCGAGTGATCAGCGACTTTCTGTTCGGCGCCAAACGCCAGTTCGAGGACCGCCTCTATCTCGATCACTTGCCCAACGAATCCCTCGGCACCCTGAGCCTGGAGGTCGACACCTTTGCGTTTGGCAGCCGCTTCCTGCGCCGGGCGGAAGTCACGCTGCTCAACGGGTTTGCCCGCAGCCTGATTCTCACCGGGATCCTGCTCGCGCTGTTCTACGTGATGCTGACCAAACCCCTTGTAAGAGTGATCCGTGAACTCAGCGGCCGCGACCCACGCAGCGCCGAACCGACCACCCTGGAATGTCCGGGCGGGCACGCCAATGACGAGATTGGCGTACTGGTCAAGGTTGCCAATCAGCAGTTCGAGAACATCGCCACGGAAATCCAGCAGCGGCGCAATGCGGAAAACCGCCTCACCGACTACCTCGCACAACTTGAAGACATCGTGTCGGCGCGTACCGCCGAGCTCAAGGCGATCAACGCGCGACTCAGCCAGTCCAACCAGGAACTGGAAGTGGCCCGCAGCACGGCACTGGACATGGCCGAAGCGCGTTCGGCCTTCCTCGCCAACATGAGCCACGAAATCCGCACCCCGCTCAACGGCCTGCTGGGGATGATCGCACTATCGCTCGACGGCCCGCTGAACGCCGAACAACAGCAACAACTGTCGATCGCCCACGACTCGGGCAAAGTGCTGGTGGAATTGCTCAACGATATTCTCGACCTGTCGAAATTCGATGCCGGGCAACTTGAGCTCGAACACATTCCCTTCGATCTGGGTTCGCTGGTCGAAGACACCGCCAACCTGCTGTCGCAGAACGCGGCGCCGAGCGTAGAGCTGACCTGTCTGATCGATCCGTACTTTCCGGCGCTGGTGCTCGGCGATCCGACCCGGGTCAGGCAGATCGTCAGCAACCTGTTGTCCAATGCCCTGAAATTCACCCGCTTCGGTCGGGTCGATGTGCGCTTGTCCACCTGGAAGGACGGCGTCCGGATCGAAGTCTGCGACACCGGCATCGGCATCGCCCAGGAAGCGCAGGTGAAAATTTTCCAGCCGTTCACCCAGGCGGGTGCCGGCATCACCCGCCAGTTCGGCGGCACCGGGCTCGGCCTGGCATTGACCTACAACCTGTGCGAAGCCATGCAGGGGCGCCTGACGATCAGTTCCGAAGTGGGTTTCGGCAGTCAGTTCTGTGCCGAACTGCCACTGCCCTGTCACACCCGCGCGGTGATTCCGCCACCATTGCACGGCAAGGTCCTGGCGATCACCACAGCGGTCAGCGGGCTGGCGGAATTGCTGGAAAGTCTGCTGCCGGTCTGGGGGCTGACCTACGAACAGCGAACCCTCGACGACCCGCTGCTCGGCCTGTCCCCGGAAGTCATCATCACCGATTGCCCCGAATGCCTGTTCGGACTGCGCCCGACGATGACGGCACCGATTCTGCTGGTCACCGCCTATGGCAGCTTCTTGCCGGGTGAAGAAGCCGCAGCCCTCGCCCCGCTGCAACAGCAGGCTCGGCCACTGGCTCGCAACGCTTTGTATCAGAATTTACGCAGGACACTGTTGCCGGACCTCACCACCCTCGACCGGGCACGCCTCGAGAGCGTGCCGTCGTTAAGGCGCGGGCGGGTGCTACTGGTGGAAGACAACCCGGTCAACCAGTTGGTGGCCAAGGGCATGCTGGGGAAACTCGGCTGCGATGTGGTAGTCGCCGCCCATGGGGTGGAAGCGCTGGATCAGCTGGAACACGACGAATTCGATCTGGTGCTGATGGACTGCAACATGCCGGTGATGGACGGCTATGAAGCCAGCCGCCAGATCCGCCAGAGCGGACGCTGGCCGCATTTGCCGATCGTCGCCCTCACCGCCAACGCGATGTCCGAGGAACGCGAACGCTGCCGGGCAGCGGGCATGAGCGACTACCTGGCCAAGCCGTTCCGTCGTGAAGAGCTGGCGGCGCTGCTGGACCAGTGGATTCCGACTACGACAGTGCTTTGATCTGCCCCAGCAAGTGATCGAGACCGTCACGCAAGTCATTGAGCCGGTCCAGGTCCACCCCGCTTTCGCACAACAGCCGCGCCTTCAACGGCCCGACCTGTTCACGCAGCGCCTGCCCTTGCGGGGTGAGGCTCAGATGAACCTCGCGCTCGTCACGGGCCGAGCGCTGGCGCTGGACCAGTTGAAGCTGCTCCAGACGTTTGAGCAGCGGCGTCAACGTGCCGGAATCCAGCGCCAGACGCTCACCCAGCGCCTTGACTGTCGGTTGCTCCGGCACGGCTTGCTGCCATTCCCACAACACCAGCATCGCCAGGTATTGCGGGTAGGTCAGGCCGAGCTGGTCTAGCATCGGCTTGTAGCCACGGATCACCGCCCGCGATGCGGCATACAACTTGAAGCACAGCTGACTGTCGAGCTTCAGCGAATCGGCGGGCAGGCTGTTCATTTGAGCAGGGCTTCGATCTCGTGGCTCAGATCCTGCGGCTTGGTGGCCGGGGCGAAGCGCTTGACCAACTGGCCATCCTTGCCGATCAGGAACTTGGTGAAGTTCCACTTGATGCCTTGAGAGCCCAGTACCCCCGGCGCGCGTTTCTTCAACTGCACGAACAGCGGATGCGCGCCGTTACCGTTGACTTCGATCTTCTTGAACAGCGGGAAACTGACGCCGTAGTTCAGCTCGCAGAACTCGCTGATCGCCCCCTCGTTGCCCGGTTCCTGCTTGCCGAACTGATTGCACGGGAAACCCAGCACCACCAGGCCCTGATCCTTGTAGGTCTGCCACAGTTCCTCAAGGCCTTTGTACTGCGGCGTGAAACCGCATTTGCTGGCGGTATTGACCACCAGCACTGCCTTGCCGGCGAAATCGGCGAGGGTCTTCTGCTCGCCCTTGATGGTGGTGCACGGGATGTTCAGCAGGTTATCGCTCATGGTGCGCACTCTTGAAAAATGGATAAGCGGCAAAAATAGCGAGCAATTGAATTGTGTGCAATTTAATTATTCGAAAGGCGACCCGTGGATCGCCCGTAACGGTTACTCGCGCGGCACCAGGTCCAGGCATACCGAATTGATGCAGTAACGCAGGCCGGTCGGCGGCGGGCCGTCGGGGAATACGTGGCCCAGGTGCGCGTCGCATTTGGCGCATTTCACTTCGGTGCGGATCATGCCGTGGCTGGTGTCACGGATTTCGGTCATGGCGTTGTCACCGATCGGCGCGTAAAAACTCGGCCAGCCGCAACCGGAGTCGAATTTGGTCCTGGAGTCGAACAGCGGCTCAGCGCAGCAGATGCAGTGGTAGACGCCATCAGTCTTGGTGGCGTTGTACTTACCGGAGAATGGTCGCTCGGTGGCGCTCAGGCGGCACACGTTGAACTGCTCGGGGTCGAGCATTGCACGCCATTCTTCCAGGGTCTTTTCAATCTTTTCCATCATCACACCTCAGCGGCTGAAAAAGCCCGATCTGTACCTTTTCCACGGATCGGGCGGCACGTATGATTGCGCCTCGTCACACGCCAGTCTGGCAGCGGGTTCCTGCGCATTCAAACGGATTGTTGGAAAACGCCGCTCGAGACACTTGCCTGTGTGAAGACGCAGGATTCCCAGCACGGTTGTCCACCCGCCGCCTGGATCGTTCATTTTCGGGATCACATCGCCATGCAGTTCAGCAAATCGAACAAGCTCGCCAACGTCTGCTACGACATTCGCGGCCCGGTGCTCAAGCACGCCAAACGCCTGGAAGAGGAAGGCCATCGCATCCTCAAGCTGAACATCGGCAACCCGGCGCCTTTTGGTTTCGAAGCGCCGGACGAAATTCTCCAGGATGTGATCCGCAACCTGCCGACCGCCCAGGGCTACAGCGATTCCAAAGGCCTGTTCAGCGCGCGCAAGGCGGTGATGCAGTACTACCAGCAGAAGCAGGTCGAAGGTGTCGGCATCGAAGACATCTACCTGGGCAACGGCGTGTCCGAGCTGATCGTGATGTCGCTGCAGGCGCTGCTCAACAACGGCGACGAGGTGCTGGTGCCGGCGCCGGACTACCCGCTGTGGACCGCAGCCGTGAGCCTGGCCGGCGGTAACGCGGTGCATTACCTGTGCGACGAGGGCGCGGACTGGTTCCCGGACCTGGCCGACATCAAGGCCAAGATCACCCCGAACACCAAGGCAATGGTGATCATCAACCCGAACAATCCGACCGGTGCGGTGTATTCGAAAGAAGTGCTGCTGGGCATGCTGGAACTGGCCCGTCAGCACAACCTGGTGGTGTTTTCCGACGAAATCTACGACAAGATCCTCTATGACGACGCCGTGCACATCTGCACCGCATCCCTGGCCCCGGATCTGCTGTGCCTGACCTTCAACGGTCTGTCCAAGTCGTATCGCGTGGCCGGTTTCCGTTCCGGCTGGATCGCCATTTCCGGGCCGAAACACAACGCTCACAGCTACATCGAAGGCATCGACATGCTGGCCAACATGCGCCTGTGCGCCAACGTGCCGAGCCAGCATGCGATCCAGACCGCACTCGGCGGCTATCAGAGCATCAACGACCTGGTGCTGCCGCAAGGTCGCCTGCTGGAACAGCGCAACCGTACCTGGGAATTGCTCAACGACATTCCCGGCGTGAGCTGCGTGAAGCCGATGGGCGCGCTGTACGCGTTCCCGAAGATCGACCCGAAAGTCTGCCCGATCCACAACGACGAGAAATTCGTGCTCGACCTGCTGCTCTCCGAGAAGCTGCTGGTGGTGCAAGGCACGGCGTTCAACTGGCCGTGGCCTGACCACTTCCGTGTGGTCACCCTGCCACGGGTCGATGACCTGGACATGGCCATCGGTCGTATCGGCAACTTCCTCAAGTCCTACCGCCAGTAACCGGCGCTCAGTGCGCAACGGCCCGAACGTTGCGCACTGTCTGATTCAGCAACACTTCTGCTCCGCCCCTCCTCCAGCACCTTCTACACTTGCGACTCATACGAATCATGCGCGCCTGACGCAATGAGACCGGGTGGCTCGTGCCTGTCATCCATACCGGATTCGGCAGTGGGAAATGTCCCATACCCTGCGAATCCGGTGTAGGACACAGTTTGAAATAGTCACTCGGTTGAATCGCCAGGTGCCGCACCTTATATACCCCGCAGTACGCTACATCTTTAGCTTGAGGAGATTTCTACAACCATGATGCGCATCCTGCTGTTTTTGGCCACTAACCTGGCGGTCGTGCTGATAGCCAGCATCACCCTGAGCCTTTTCGGCTTCAACGGGTTCATGGCGGCCAACGGGGTTGATCTCAACCTCAGTCAGCTGCTGGTTTTCTGTGCAGTCTTTGGTTTCGCCGGTTCCCTGTTCTCGCTGTTCATCTCCAAGTGGATGGCGAAGATGAGCACCAGCACCCAGATCATCACCCAGCCACGCACTCGCCACGAGCAATGGCTGCTGCAGACCGTCGAGCAACTGTCCCGGGAAGCCGGAATCAAGATGCCCGAAGTGGGGATTTTCCCGGCCTATGAAGCCAACGCCTTCGCCACCGGCTGGAACAAGAACGACGCACTGGTCGCGGTCAGTCAGGGTTTGCTCGAACGCTTCAAGGAAGATGAAGTGCGGGCCGTGCTGGCCCACGAGATCGGTCACGTGGCCAACGGCGACATGGTCACCCTGGCGTTGATCCAGGGCGTGGTGAACACCTTCGTGATGTTCTTCGCGCGGATCATCGGCAACTTCGTCGACAAGGTGATCTTCAAGAACGAAGAAGGCCAGGGCATGGCCTACTACATCGCGACCATCTTCGCCGAGCTGGTGCTGGGCATTCTGGCCAGCGCGATCGTGATGTGGTTCTCGCGTAAACGCGAGTTCCGTGCCGACGATGCGGGTGCCCGCCTGGCCGGTACGGGCGCGATGATCAACGCCTTGCAACGCCTGCGCGCCGAACAGGGCCTGCCGGTGCACATGCCGGACACCCTGAACGCCTTCGGTATCAACGGTGGCATCAAACAAGGGTTCGCCCGCATGTTCATGAGCCATCCGCCACTGGAAGAACGTATCGACGCACTGCGTCGTCGCGGCTGATCAGCCCGGCTACAAACAAAAGGCCCGCAGTGATGCGGGCCTTTTTTTGCCTGTCGATTACTGTCCGGAAATCCGGTAAACCCGTTCCTCCAGCCGCGTAACGCCGGCCTGCACGAACTTCCAGCTGTCACCGAGTACATCCTGCTCTTCCAGCATCTCGACGCGCCAGGTACTGCCCAGCAAACGCTGCACTTCAGCATCGTCTACGGAAAATGGCGGCCCGGGCATCTGCGACTGGTCGTAATCCAGCGTCACCAACAACCCTCGACACGTCGGCAAAAGACCCTGCAGATGCGCGGCATAGCGCTCGCGCATCGACGGCGGCAAGGCAATCACCGCCGCCCGGTCATACAGCGCGGTGCATCCCGCCACATCAGCCGCCGTCAGCGAGAAGAAATCCCCGCACCACAACTCGATCGCCCCGGCGCGATAAACCTTGAAGTTGCCCTGCTCGCTCACCTGCGGCTGCAATTGCTGCTCAAGGAAGAAATCCTCCACGGCCTTCTCCGACAGCTCGACGCCGAGCACCTGATGACCACGGCCGGCGAGCCACAGCAAATCCAGGCTTTTACCGCACAACGGCACCAACACACGTGCCTGCGCCGGCATGGCCAGATCGGGCCAGTGTCGCTGCAAATAGGGGTTCACTTCAGGCTGGTGAAAGCCGATCTGGTTCGATTCCCACTTCTTGTGCCAAAACTCCGGCTGCATGCATCCTCCTAAGAATTCGATCAAAAGGCGCTAAAACTTATATTGGAATTAGATCAATGAACTGACTGAAGATGAGCCATCTTAACGCTCAGGAACCCTTCCATGTTTCCCAGCCTGTTCATTTCCCACGGCTCGCCCATGCTGGCGCTGAAGCCCGGTGCCAGCGGCCCGGCCTTGGCGCGACTGGCGGCCGAGCTGCCACGCCCGAAAGCCATCGTCATCGTTTCCGCCCACTGGGAAAGCCATGAGCTGCTGGTCAGCAGCCATTCGCAACCGGAAACCTGGCACGACTTCGGTGGTTTCCCCCGAGCACTGTTTGAAGTGCAGTATCCGGCACCGGGCAATCCGCAACAGGCCCGCGAAGTTGCCGATCTGCTGACCGCCAGCAACCTGCCGGCACGCCTCGATCCGCAGCGACCGTTCGACCACGGTGTGTGGGTGCCACTGTCGTTGATGTACCCGCAGGCCGACATCCCGGTGGTTCAGGTCTCCCTGCCCAGCCGTGGCGGCCCGGCGTTGCAGAACCGCGTCGGCCAGGCGCTGGCCAGTCTGCGCGAACAGGGCATTCTGTTGATCGGCTCCGGCAGCATCACCCACAACCTGCGGGAACTGGACTGGCACGCCGGCCCGGAAAGCGTCGAGCCGTGGGCCCGGGATTTCCGCGACTGGATAGTCGACAGGCTCGCCGCCAACGACGAAGCCGCCCTGCACGATTACCGGCAGCAGGCACCGAACGCCGTGCGCAGCCATCCAAGTGACGAGCACTTGTTGCCGCTGTACTTCGCCCGGGGTGCCGGCGGTGATTTCAGCATTGCCCATCAAGGCTTCACCATGGGCGCACTGGGGATGGACATCTACCGCTTCGGCTGATGGCCAAATCGCAGGCAAAAAAAATCCCCGAACCAGTCGGGGATTTTTTATGTTCGATCAATCAGCCCAAGGGCGGATCAATCTTCGCGGTAGCGACGCAGCTTCAACTGCTTACCGGCAACGCGAGTGTCCTTCAGCTTGGTCAGGAGTTTGTCCAGACCATCTTCCGGCAGCTCGACGAGGCTGAAGCTATCACGCACCTGGATGCGACCGATGGCTTCACGTGCCAGACCACCTTCGTTGAGGATGGCGCCCAGCAGGTTTTTCGCCGCGATACCGTCACGCGCGCCCAGCGCGGTACGGCAACGGGCACGGCCTTCGCCCAAAGGCATTGGCGCACGACGCTCGCGATCACCACGGTCCGGACGATCACCGGAACGCTCAGGACGGTCGCCACGTGGCGCGCTGTTCGGCACCAGTGGACGTTCCTTCTCGATCGCTGCCAGGTTCAGCGCCTGACCATTGGTGGCCTTGCGCAGCAGTGCGGCAGCCAGGGCACGCGGGGTGCAACCGATGTCGGCGGTCAGGCGATCCAGCAGATCACCGTGAGTCGATTCGGCGTCAGCCACCAGCGGCGACAGGCTGTTGGTCAGTTTCTTGATGCGGGCATCGAGAACGGCCTGAGCGTCCGGCAGACGCACTTCGGCAACTTTCTGACCGGTCACACGCTCGATTACCTGCAGCATGCGGCGCTCACGCGGAGTCACCAGCAGCAGCGCGCGGCCTTCGCGACCGGCACGGCCGGTACGGCCGATACGGTGCACGTAGGATTCCGGATCGTACGGCATGTCCACGTTGAAAACGTGGGTGATGCGCGGAACGTCCAGACCACGAGCGGCTACGTCGGTCGCCACAACGATGTCCAGACGGCCATCTTTCAGCGAGTCGATGACGCGCTCACGCTGGTTCTGGGCGATGTCGCCGTTCAACGCTGCGGCTTTGTAGCCTTTGGCGTCGAGGGCGCTGGCCAGATCCAGGGTCGCTTGCTTGGTGCGCACGAACATGATCAGAGCGTCGAAATCTTCCACTTCCAGCAAGCTGAGAACGGCAGAAGTCTTCTGGTCAGCGTGAACCAACAGGTGAGCCTGTTCGATCGCGGTAACGGTCTGGGTCTTGCTCTGGATCTTCACGTGCTTTGGATCGCGCAGGTGACGCTCGGCGATGGCACGGATCGACTGCGGCAGGGTAGCCGAGAACAATACGGTCTGACGGGTTTCCGGCATGGCCTTGAAGATCACTTCGAGGTCGTCCATGAAGCCCAGTTTGAGCATTTCGTCTGCTTCGTCGAGAACCAGGTGGTTCACGGTCTGCAGCACTTTTTCGTCGCGACGCAGGTGGTCGCACAGACGGCCCGGAGTGGCGACAACAATCTGTGCGCCATTACGGATTGCTTTCAATTGTGGGCCCATCGGCGCGCCGCCGTAGACAGCCACAACAGTCACGCCCGGCATTTGCTTGGCGTAGGTTTCGAAAGCGGTTGCAACTTGTAGCGCCAACTCACGAGTTGGGGCCAGGATCAGAGCTTGCGGCTCGCGCTTGGACGGATCAATGCGGTGCAGGATAGGCAGGGCAAAGGCAGCGGTTTTACCGGTACCGGTTTGCGCCTGACCAATCATATCGTGACCGGCGAGGATGATCGGGATCGACTGCTGCTGAATGGCCGAAGGCTCTTCATAGCCGGTAGCGACTACTGCAGCGACAATATTGGGATGAAGTTCAAGAGCGGCGAAGCCGCCGATTTCCTGGGTCATGGGTCTGCCTCTAAGTGCATCCGCAAAGACCCATGCTCCAAAGCTGCACATGCCGTGTTGAGACTCAAGAGTCGCCCTGGCAGCTTTGTCGGCGGGGATTTGCGAAAACGAATGAATGAAAAAGAATCGTCAAGGAAGAGCCCGCAGTGCGGACGTGCAGCCGAAGCTGACTTCGGGGAATTGCGCTACCTAAACGCGGCCCGGTTAAAGGCCGGCGCGCACTATACCGGAATTTGCCCAAAAAGGGAGCTTTTTTTATCGGCGAAATACAGTTGTCACCGCTGTGTAACGGGGTTTTGCGGATAATCGGGCAAAGGTCTATTTTTCAAAGACCCCGGCCCTGCGGGCGATGGCGCTTAAACGATTCACCGACGTGCGGCATCTGGTCGCTGCACCCGTTCTTCCCCTGCGAGGAAACACCCATGAATCAGCCCTGCCCCGGCCGCGTGAGCCGTGCGCGCCACGGTCACGTGCATTTGATCGGCCTGGACCGCGCCGCCAAGCGCAATGCCTTCGACCTCGACCTGCTCAACGACCTGGCCCTGGCCTACGGTGAATTCGAGGCCGACAGTGACGCACGGGTAGCGGTGGTGTTCGGGCATGGCGAGCATTTCACCGCCGGGCTCGATCTGGTCAACGCCAGCTCTGCCCTCGCCCAAGGCTGGCAGGTGCCGCCCGGCGGTTGCGATCCATGGGGCGTGTTCGTCGGGCCACGGGTCAGCAAACCGGTGATCGTCGCGGCTCAGGGTTATTGCCTGACCATTGGCATCGAACTGATGCTCGCCGCCGACATCAACCTGTGCGCCAGTAACACCCGCTTCGCCCAGATGGAAGTGCAGCGCGGGATCTTTCCGTTCGGCGGTGCGACATTGCGCTTTCATCAGATCGCCGGCTGGGGCAATGCGATGCGCTGGTTGCTGACCGGTGACGAGTTCGACGCCCATGATGCGCTTCGCCTGGGCCTGGTACAGGAAGTCATGGCCAGTGAAGATTTGCTGCCGCGCGCCATCGAACTGGCCGAGCGCATCGCCCGGCAGGCACCGCTTGGCGTGCAGGCGACGCTGATGTCGGCGCGTCAGGCTCGCTTTGAAGGCGAGACCGCAGCGGCCAAGAGCTTGCCGCCGCTGGTGAAGAAGTTGCTGGCCACTGAAGACGCCAAGGAAGGTGTGCGCTCGCTGGTGGAGCGCAGGCCCGGCGTTTTCAAAGGCCTTTGAAGATCAGGTCGCCGGACGGATGCAGTTGATCAACGTCTGCAACGAGTAACCCAGCTTCGGCGCCAGGGCTTCAGCCCGGGCGGTCAGCGCCTGCATGTCCAGCACCTGATCGAGATCCGCCGGCACGATCAGAATGACGTTGCCCTCCTTCACCGGCAGTTCCCAGTAATGCCGGTGATAGAGCCCGCGCAACAGCGCCGCGCCCAACGGTTTGCCGTCATCGGTGGCCCATTGGTTGATCACCAGCCAGCCGCCAGGATTCAGACGTTTCTGACAGTCACCGAGGAAATTCCACGCAAGGTGCCCGGCGCCGGGACCGACATCGGTGTACAGGTCGACGAAGATCAGATCCGCCGGCTCAGCGGTCGGCAGCAGTTCGAGGGCATCGCCGACACGGATGTACAGCCGTGGATCGTCATCCAGCCCGAGATATTCGATGGCCAGACGCGGTACGTCGGGGCGCAGTTCGATGGCTTCGACATCTTCGAGCGGCAGGAACTTGAGGCAGGCCTGGGTCAGCGTGCCGGCACCCAGTCCGAGAAACAGCGCACTCTCCGGTTGCTCATGGCACAGGGCGCCGATCAGCATTGCCCGGGTGTAGTCGTACTCCAGCCAGCTCGGGTCGGCGGTAAACACGCAGCTTTGCTCGATGGCATCGCCGAACTCCAGAAAGCGGTAGTCGGCCACTTCCAGCACGCGAATCACGCCGAACTCATCCTGTACCTCGGCGAGCAACAGCTCGACGCGCTCCTCAGTCATTTCGTCTCCTGGTGGTCACCGGGCGCGGTGACGCGATGGCACCGCTGTGGTGCCGTGGCAAAGCGGCGATTGTCGGCGAAGCGGCAGGAGCAGGTCACGCACTAATTGCTGCTAACATGGCCGTCCGTGCGTAGAACCTTAGAGACCGTGATGAGCCAACCCTGGAGCCCTGACAGCTGGCGCGCCTTGCCGATCCAGCAACAACCCCAATACCCCGACGCCGCGCATCTGCGCCAGGTCGAGCAGACTTTGGCCAGCTACCCGCCGCTGGTGTTTGCCGGCGAAGCGCGCGAGCTGCGTCGTCAGTTTGCCGAAGTCACCCAGGGTCGGGCGTTCCTGTTGCAGGGCGGCGACTGCGCGGAAAGCTTCGCCGAGTTCTCCGCCGCGAAGATTCGCGACACCTTTAAAGTGTTGCTGCAAATGGCAATCGTCATGACCTTCGCTGCCGGTTGCCCGGTGGTCAAGGTCGGGCGCATGGCCGGCCAGTTCGCCAAGCCGCGCTCGGCCAACGACGAGACCATCGACGGCGTGACCCTGCCGGCCTACCGGGGCGACATCGTCAACGGCATCGGCTTCGACTCCGCCAGCCGCGTACCGGATCCCGAACGTCTGCTGCAGTCGTATCACCAGTCCACCGCCACCCTCAACCTGTTGCGCGCCTTCGCCCAGGGCGGATTTGCCGACCTGCATCAAGTGCACAAGTGGAACCTGGACTTCATCGCCAATTCGGCGCTGGCCGAGAAGTACAGCCACCTCGCCGACCGCATCGATGAAACCCTGGCCTTCATGCGCGCCTGCGGCATGGACAGCTCGCCGCAACTGCGCGAAACCAGTTTCTTCACCGCCCACGAAGCCCTGCTGCTGAACTACGAAGAAGCCTTCGTGCGCCGCGACAGCCTGACCAACGATTACTACGATTGCTCGGCGCACATGCTGTGGATCGGCGACCGCACCCGTCAGCTCGACGGCGCCCACGTCGAATTCCTGCGCGGGGTGAACAACCCGATCGGGGTGAAAGTCGGCCCGAGCATGAACCCCGACGACCTGATCCGCCTGATCGACGTGCTCAACCCGGACAACGATCCGGGCCGCCTGAACCTGATTGCACGGATGGGCGCGAACAAGGTCGGCGATCACCTGCCGGCGCTGATCCGTGCGGTGCAGCGCGAAGGCAAGCAGGTGCTGTGGAGCTCCGACCCGATGCACGGCAACACCATCAAGGCCAGCAGCGGCTACAAGACCCGCGACTTCGCGCAGATCCTTGGCGAGGTGAAACAGTTCTTCCAGGTTCACGAGGCGGAAGGCAGCTACGCCGGCGGCATCCACATCGAGATGACCGGGCAAAACGTCACCGAGTGCATCGGCGGCGCTCGGCCGATCACTGAAGATGGTTTGTCGGATCGCTATCACACCCACTGCGACCCACGCATGAATGCCGATCAGTCGCTGGAACTGGCGTTCTTGATTGCTGAAACCCTGAAACAGGTTCGGCGCTGAGTTCGGAAACCTTCATTGTTTGATCGGGCCTCATCGCGGGCAAGCCCGGCTCCCACAGGATTGGTGTCGTACATTGAGTTTGTGAACGGCTCGGTCACTGTGGGAGCTGGCTTGCCAGCGATGAAGCCGGTTCAGTCGCAGCCGATCTGAACCATAGCCATTCGGAGCCGACCGGCACTTTCCCGCTGACAATTGAGCTGCACCTGCTCAAGCCCCAACCAGTCCGCCATGCGCCGCAGGTTCAGCGCCAGCGCCAGCATCCCTGCGTCATCCAGCCCCGTTTCTTCTTCGTGCACCGCATGCACTACCAGGCGCCCCGCCGCCCGTTCGGCGCGCAGGTCAACCCGTGCAGCAATTCGTTCGTTGCGCAGGAACGGCAGCACGTAGTAGCCATAGACCCGCTTGTCCTGCGGCGTATAAATCTCCAGCCGATAGCGGAAATCGAACAGCCGCTCGGTCCGGCTGCGCTCCCAGATCAGTGAATCAAAAGGCGACAGCAATGCACTGGCCTCGGCTTTGCGTGGGACTTTCGGCTCAGGCAGGCAATAAGCGATCTGCCTCCAACCAGCGACCTCGCAGGTCAGCAGTTGCCCGTCCTCGACCAGTTCGGCCAGACGCGGGCGGGCATCGGAGGGATTCAGACGGAAGTAATCACGCAGGTCCTTTTCCGTGCCGACACCCAGCGCCTGCGCTGCATGCAACAGCAAACCTCGCTGCGCCTCGGCTTCATTCGGCAATGGCTGTTGCAGCACGGAAGCCGGAATCACTCGCTCCGGCAAGTCATACAACCGCTCGAACCCGCGTCGTCCGGCCACGGTGACTTCACCAGCGGCAAACAACCATTCCAGTGCATGTTTTTCAGCGCTCCAGTCCCACCACGGTCCGGCCTTTTCTTCGCGGGTCGACAGGCTGCCCGCACCCAGTGCACCCTGCTCTTCGACCGACGCCAATACCCGGCGAATAGTGTCCTGTTGTTCGCGTCCGAACCGCGCCAGTTGCTGATAGATGTCTTCACCGCGCTTGGCCCGCTGCATGCGCCAGCCCATCAACGGGTACATCGACAGCGGCAGCAACGACGCTTCATGGCCCCAGTATTCGAACAGCGCACGACGTCGCCCCGAGCTCCAGGCAGCCTGGTCGAGCAAGTCAGCAGAATAGGAACCGAGACGGGAGAACAGCGGCAGGTAGTGCGAGCGCACCACGGCGTTGACGGAGTCGATCTGCAACAGGCCGAGGCGTTCGATCAGCCGGTTGACGTGCATCGCCTTGACAGCCGGCGGCTGGCGCCCGTGAAACCCTTGGGCAGCCAGTGCCAGACGTCGAGCCTGTTTAAGGGAAAAGGACAATGTCGCGGGCATGTATTCCTCCATGTCTGCTCGCAACCTACCTCACTTGAAAGTGGTTTGTGTAGCGATGGCCTCATCATTTATGCATCGGATCGTCCCAGAACGGCCGCACCGATTCATGTTCGACATCGGCACGGCTGACCCCGATGTCCTTCAACGCTTCGTCGCTCAGACTGGCAAGCAACTCGCGTTCGCGGTGAAGCTCGTACCAGCGGCTAAACTTGTGCAGCAGATCGGAAATCAGATGGACCGGCACTCTTTCATCGCTCACATACAGTTTTTGACCTTTCATCGTGTTGCCCTCCTTTAGGGATGGCTCAAGTCTCGCGCCGGCGCTACGATCAATCCAACGAATGTTTCTGATGGCATGCATCACGGAGATTCATCAATTGTCGGCGTACCCCAGTATCGATACCGATGTCCTGCGTACCTTTGTCGCGATTGCCGATCAGGGCGGGTTTACCCGCGCCGGCGAGATGGTCAACCGCACTCAATCGGCGGTTAGCATGCAGATGAAGCGTCTGGAAGAGGACGTGTTGCAGCGCCAGTTGTTCGAGCGCGACGGGCGTCAGGTGCGCCTGACCGCCGAAGGCCAGGTGTTGCTCGGCTACGCGCGGCGCATCCTGAAATTGCACAGCGAAGTGTTCAACACCCTGCGCGAGCCACACATGGTCGGCACCGTGCGGATCGGCACGCCGGACGATTACGTGATGCGCTTTCTGCCGGGAATCCTGTCACGCTTCGCCCAGTTCTATCCGCTGATCCAGATCGAAGTGCATTGCGAGTCGACCAAACAGTTGCTGCAGCGCACGGACCTGGATCTGTCGATCGTCACCCGCGAGCCAGGCAACGAGATTGGCCAGTTGCTGCGCAAGGAACGCTTCGTCTGGGCCGAGGCGCAAAACTTCAGCGCCCACGAGCAGACGCCGTTGCCGCTGGCGATGTTCAACAGTGATTGCTTCTGCCGCCTTTGGGCGTGCAATGCGCTGGACGCGATGGGTCGCGAATACCGGATCGCCTACAACAGCACCAGCCTGTCGGCGCTGATGGCGGTGGTGAGCGCGGGTCTGGCGATCACCGCGCAACTGGAAAGCCTGATCACACCGGATCTACGGATTCTCGGGGCCGCCGAGGATCTGCCGCTGCTGCCCGAGGCCAGCATCATGCTGATCCGCAACCTGAACAATCCGTCGCCGATCACCGAATGCCTGGCCGAGCACATCGTCGAAGGCTTCAAACTTTAAAGGCGAGCATCACCGCGCACAGCACCAGGAACCCGCAGAACAGCCCGCGCAGGAGTTTTTCCGGCATCGCGTGGGCCACTTTCACACCCCAGCTGATGCTGGCCAGACCGCCGATGGCCAGCGGCAGGCCGATCATCCAGTCCACTTCGTGGTGCACCGCGTACGTCACCAGGGTGACACCGGTGCTCGGCAATGCCAGCGCCAGCGAAAGCCCCTGAGCGACCACCTGAGTGGTGCCGAACAGGCTGGTCAGCACCGGCGTCGCCACCACCGCCCCGCCGACACCGAACAAGCCGCCCATGGTGCCCGACGCCGCGCCGAGCACGCCCAGCCATGGCCATGAATAACGCATCTCGGACGTCGCTGCCGGACGAGCGCCAAACATCCGCACCAGGTTGTAGGCAGACAACGCCACGAGGAACGCGACAAAACCGATGCGCATGGTTTGCGCGTCGATGCCCACAGCCCAGATCGAGCCGATCCACGCGAAACAGAATCCCATCACCGCCAGTGGCAATGCATGGCGGAGTTCGATGCGATTGCGCTGATGATAACGCCACAGCGCAAGCATCACGTTCGGCACCACCATCACCAGCGCCGTGCCTTGGGCGATCTGCTGATCAAGCCCGAACCACACGCCCAGCAGCGGAATGGCGATCAAGCCACCACCAATGCCGAAGATCCCACCCAGAGTGCCAAGGGCGGCCCCAAACAACAGGTACAGCAAAAACTCGATCACAGCAGAATTCCTCATACGTCAGATGACTCATCCTACGCAGTCGGCGCTGGCACGGAAACGCACAGCAACGCACAATGGCTGTGCCAAATCCGCATAGGCACTGAGCCGACTCATGAATCCCAATCAATTGACCGAACAACTGGGGCTGTTTCTCGATGTATTGGAGAGCGGCAGTTTTTCTGCTGCTTCGCGCCGCCATCCGCTGACGCCATCCGCCGTAGCGCGGCGCATCGACAGTCTGGAAAGTGCTGTCGGCAGCCAACTGTTTATCCGCAGCACGCATGCGGTGCGTGCCACGCCGGCCGGTCTGGCATTTGCCGAACGTGCGCGCAGGATTGTGGCCGAGCTGCAATTGGCCCGGGCTGAAGCGGTATCCCTGAGCAGCGCGCCGGAGGGACTGATTCGGGTGGATGCGCCGGCAGCATTCGGGCGTCGGCATCTGGCGCCGGTGATTGCCGACTTTCTGGTGCTGTATCCGGGGCTCGACGTGCAACTGCATCTGATCGACAGCTTCGTCGATATGGACGGTTCGAACCTGGGCAAGGTCGATCTTGTGTTACGGGCCGGGCAAATGGCTGACACCCGACTGGTAGCCACGCCACTGGCGAGCATGGTGCGCATCGCCTGCGCCAGTCCCGACTATCTCAAGCGTCGGGGTGTGCCGAGCGAACCGGCACAACTTGGCGCACATGACGGCCTCGATTGGGACGGCCTCGCCCCGCCCTTCGCCTGGCGTTTCGAGCAGGACGGACAGATGCAATTACATCGCCCGGCACGGGTGCGCATGAGCGCCAACAACGCCGAGGCGCTGGTCTGCGGTGCGCTTGCGGGACTCGGGATCGCGCATCTGCCGACCTGGCTGGCCAGCGAATACCTGTTGCGCGGCGAGTTGCTGCCGCTGTTCTGTGAAAACGGCCTGCCAAAACCGGAGAGCACCGGCATCTATGCGCTGCGACTGGAGCAACAGGCCAGCTCTCGCAGCCGCCTGCTGCTGGAATACCTCAAGACCCGGTTCAGCCCAGTGCCACCCTGGGATCTGGCGCTGCAACGGGAGTTGGGCCGGCACTGACCGGTTCGCCACCGGGCACAATTGTCTGGCGCATTAAAGATTCGAGCGCTAGATTCATCTGCATCACCGTTCAAGGCACTGACATGACCACCGACCGCGACACCACCGATCACTGCGAAGACCTGCTGCTCGACAATCAGGCCTGCTTCGCCCTGCATTCCACTTCGCTGATGATGACCAAGGTCTACAAGCCGCTGCTGCAAGCGCTTGGCCTGACGTATCCGCAATACCTGGCGATGATGGTGCTGTGGGAGAAGGATGGTTTGACCGTCGGAGAAATCAGCACGCGTCTGCTGACCGATCCGGGCTCGCTGACCCCGCTGCTCAAGCGGCTGGAAGGTGAAGGTTTGCTGAGCCGAACCCGCAGCCGTGAGGATGAACGGGTGGTGATCGTTGAATTGACTGCACAGGGACGCGCCTTGAAAGACAAGGCCCGAACCGTGCCGCAATGCATCCTCGGAGCCAGTGGCTTCACGCTGGAGCGTCTGCAAAACCTGCAAGCCGAGTTGCAGGCCTTGCGTGGTCATTTGCAGGACAGCCTCGCTTAAAACCTTCCCTTCCCTGTGGGCGCAGCCTTGCGCCTGCAGGCGTATCGCGCCTTCCCCCGCTTGTCCCCGAAAAACTTTCCTCTCGTTTTAAATTCAAAAAAATCTTATATATCAAAAGGTTGAGATCAAGATTCATCCCGATCCAAGCGCCTACTCCCGCTTTCTTCAAAAATTTATCTTGCGCGCTAAATATTCGCGCAGTACATTTACTCCGCACCTAGTTAGCGCGCAAACAATTAGCGCAACAAACCACACTCAATGAGGCTCACACCATGCAAACTCTCTACACCGCAATCGCAACCTCCACTGGCGGCCGTGACGGTCGTGCGATCTCCAGCGACAACATTCTCGACGTCAAGCTGGCCACCCCGAAAGAACTTGGCGGTGCTGGCGGCGCAGCCACCAACCCTGAACAACTGTTCGCCGCCGGTTACTCGGCCTGCTTCATCGGCGCCCTGAAATTCGTGGCCAGCCAGACCAAACGCAAAATCCCGGACGACGCGTCGATCACCGCTCACATCGGCATCGGCCAGATTCCTGGCGGTTTCGGTCTGGACATCGACCTGCACATCAGCCTGCCGGGCCTGGAACAGGCTGACGCACAAAGCCTGGTCGACGCTGCCCACCAGGTCTGCCCGTACTCCAACGCCACCCGTGGCAATGTCGATGTGCGTCTGCACGTCACCGTGTAATCACTGACACTCAGGCCCGTACAGGAAATGAACATGAACACTTTCAGCAAAGTCTTGACCGGTACCCTTCTCGCCCTGTCCATCCACAGCGCATTCGCCGGGGAGGTTGAACACAACACCCAGGCGTTCCTCGATGTGCTGAATGCCGGCACCGGCAAGCCGATGGAACAGATGACGCCCAAGGATGCCCGCGCCGTGCTGACGGGCGCGCAGTCCGGGGTCAAACTGACGCTGCCCAAAGCAGACGTCAGCGAGAAGACCATCCAGGTCGATGGCCAACCGTTGAGCCTGACCATCGTCCGGCCGGCCGGGGTCAAGGGCGAGCTGCCGGTGTTCATGTTCTTCCACGGCGGCGGCTGGGTACTGGGGGATTTCCCGACCCACGAACGTCTGGTGCGGGATCTGGTGGTCGGCTCGGGGGCGGCGGCGGTGTTCGTCAACTACACCCCTTCGCCGGAAGCGCATTACCCGGTGGCGATCAACCAGGCTTACGCCGCCACCAAGTGGGTGGCCGAACACGGCAAAGAGATCAACGTCGACGGCAAGCGTCTGGCGGTGGCGGGCAACAGCGTCGGCGGCAACATGGCGGCAGTCGTCGCCTTGATGGCCAAAGACAAAGGCACTCCGGCGATCAAATTCCAGGTGCTGCTGTGGCCGGTGACCGATGCCAATTTCGACACCGGTTCGTATAACCAGTATGCCGAGGGGCACTTCCTCACCCGCAACATGATGAAGTGGTTCTGGGACAACTACACCACCGACGCCAACCAGCGTAACGAGATCTACGCCTCGCCGCTGCGGGCCACGACCGCGCAATTGAAAGGTCTGCCGCCTGCACTGGTCCAAACCGCCGGGGCCGACGTACTACGTGACGAAGGTGAAGCCTACGCCCGCAAACTCGACGAAGCCGGGGTACCGGTGACCTCGGTGCGCTACAACGGCATGATCCACGACTACGGTTTGCTCAACGTGGTCAGCCAGGTACCGGCAGTGCGTTCGGCGATGTTGCAGGCCTCGGAAGAACTGAAACAGCACCTGAAGCAGTAATTTTCATCAGGTACAAAAAAGCCCGACTCAATGGTCGGGCTTTTTCTTTGCGCAAAAAGCAGTGCTTATTTGGCACGGCCTTTGTAGGAACCGCCTTCGCGGGTATCGATCTCGATCATGTCGCCGATTTCGATGAAGTCGGCAACCGACAGCTCGGTACCGTTCTTCAGTTTGGCAGGCTTCATCACCTTGCCGGAAGTGTCGCCGCGAGCGGAACCTTCGGTGTAGTCAACCTGACGCACGATGGTGGTCGGCAGCTCTACGGAAACCAGACGGCCTTCGAAGAATACGGCTTCGCAAACGTCGGTCATGCCTTCTTCCACGAATGGCAGAACGCTTTCGATGTCTTCGGCGTTCAGCTCGTACATGGTGTAGTCGGTGGTGTCCATGAACGTGTAGGAGTCACCGCTGATGAAGGACAGGGTCGCTTCTTTGCGATCCAGGATCACGTCGTCCAGCTTGTCGTCCGCACCGTAAACGGTTTCGGTCTTGTAACCGGTCAGCAGGTTCTTCAGCTTGGTCTTCATGATCGCGCTGTTACGGCCCGATTTGGTGAATTCAGCTTTCTGAACCAGCCAAGGATCGTTGTCGATACGGATCACGGTACCGGGTTTGAGTTCTTTACCAGTTTTCATTGCGAATATCCGAATTTGGATGGGATTTACAAAAATCTAGGCCGCGTATCATATCCAATTTCGGTAAAACTGTACCAGCGCCGTCGCAAGATCCGCCTGCAAGGCCTGTTCCAGACACCACGCGCGAGCATTATCCTGTAGTTCGGGCCAGTGTTTACGGGCCTCCAGCCAGTGGTTGCCGATAGGCTGCCCGGCACTCCAGGCACGCCAGAGACCGTTCATCGCCTCGACGGCAGCGGGCGAAAGGCGTTTTGTGTAGAGCGCAAGAAAGGCATCCAGCTTGTCGAGATGGATGTCTTCGTCCTGCTGGTAGATGTGCCAGAGCATCGGCCGCCCCGCCCATTGCGCCCGGACAAACGAGTCCTCGCCGCGCACCGCGTTGAAATCGCAGCACCATAGCAATTGATCGTATTGATCCTGACGGACGAACGGCAGCACCTGTACGGTCAGCGACTGACGAACATGCGTCGCCCCGACCGCCAGCGACTCGACCTCGAGCCAACGGGCGACATCGCCAAGAATTCGTCCTTCCGGCACAAGAAGATGAGTGGGCGTCAAGTCAGCCGCGAGCACATCCAGCCAACTGGCGAGTCCGGCATTCTCGTAGGCAAACAGCGAAATCAGCTGCGCACCTGGCGCGGGAGCAATCCCCAGCCCCTGCAGGAATTGTCGCTGCGCCTCGGGATCCTGCTGAAACTGCTGACGCCGCTCCAGCAAACTGCTTTCACGCAACAAACCGCCAGTGCCCGGCTGGAATCCCGGAAAGAAAAAGTACTTCTGCACCGACTTGTACTTCACCGACGGCAGTCCGTGGCAACCGATCACCCAGTCTTCGGCACTGAGGTAGTCGAGGTTCATCCACAGCGGCGGCTTGTCCCGCGCGGCCATGGCATCCATGTAGACGCTCGGCAACTGGCAGGCAAACGCAGCGATCACCACGTCGGCCGCCTCCGCCTCCTGCCACTCGGCCGGCCAGTGCCGGACCTCTACGCCTTGCTGCCATTGCTGATCGAGGCCGATGTCGATTTCGGGGCAGATGCGTTCGAAAGCGCGCAGGTCATCGACCCACAGCCGCACCGCCATTGCCTGCTCGCTGACCAGTTGCCGGGCCAGACGCCAGGTCACGCCGATGTCGCCGTAGTTGTCGACGACCGTACAAAAAATGTCCCAGCGGGTGTTCAGTGGCGGCATTCAAGGCTCCCGTTGGCAAAAGCGCCGATTGTCCGCATAAATGTCTCCATGCAGAAGAGCCGACGGCAATTAATCTTCGTGCGACAATCGCCACTCGCCCGCATTCATCCGCCAGGAGGCAGCCATGCCCTATCGTCCCAACCCGCGTCGCCCGTTTCCTGTTCAGCTTAGCGCGCTGCAATTGATCGGCAGCATTGCCCTGGGTCTGTGGCTGGGTTTTCTGGCCATCGCGCTGACGTGCTGGTTCGCTTCACGCTTTGTCTTCACCGAACAGCTGGCGCCGGTCGCCCAGGCCGTGCAGCAACTGGCCAACCCGCCCGCCGTCCGAACGGTGCCGGACATTCCGCCGCAGAGTCCGCTGTTCGAGCAATACGAAGAAAACCTGCGCAAGAACGAACAGCAGGCACGCCTGGATCAGGCCCGTGGCAGTACACGGAATCTGTCGAACCCCAAATGCCAGTTCTGGCTGCAACAGGATCAGACGGCCCCGAGCGAAAAAAGCCGCGCCAACGTCCTGCAATTCTGCGATTGATCATGAATAAACAGATTGTTCACCAACTGATTCTCGACAAGCTGCGCGTCGATCTCGACATCGCCGAACGCGCGGCGCAAACCGCTTACGAAACCGCGACCCACGAAGAGAACATCGCCGAAAACAAGTACGACACCCTGGGACTTGAAGCCTCGTACCTGGCGGCGGGCCAGGCGAAACGGGTCGAGGAAATTCGTCAGTCACTGGCGCTGTGCCAGAACCTGACGCTGCGCGCGTATGACGATCAGCGAGGGATTGAAATCGGCGCCCTGCTCGGTCTGGAAGACGAAAAGGGGCGTGAACAATGGCTGTTTCTGGCGCCGGATGCGGCGGGCCTGAAGGTCGACGTGGTGGGTCAGCCGATTACCGTCATCACCCCGCGCTCGCCGCTGGGCAAAAGCCTGCTGGGCAAGTTTGAGGGTGACGAGGTGGAGATTCTGGTGGCGGGCACCCGGCAACAGTTCGCTGTCACCGAGGTGCTGTAGACAGGGATTTAGTGGACCGGCAGTTCGACGCCTTCGAACAGCTCTTCCAGTTCCTGCTTGTTGTGGCACTGAATGGCCTTGGCCATGACGTCGCGGGTCAGGTGCGGCGCGAACTTCTCGATGAAGTCGCACATGAAACCGCGCAGGAAAGTGCCGCGACGGAAACCGATCTTGGTCACGCTGGACTCGAACAGTTCGCTGGCATCGAGCACCACCAGGTCATTGTCGAGTTTGGTATCGACCGCCATTTTGGCCACGATGCCAACACCCAGACCCAGGCGTACGTAGGTTTTGATCACGTCGGCGTCAGCGGCGGTGAACACCACTTTCGGCGTCAGACCGCGATGGCTGAAGGCTTCGTCGAGTTTCGAACGGCCGGTAAAACCGAACACGTAGGTCACGATCGGGTATTCGGCCAGCGCTTCGAGGGTCAGCTTCGGCAGCTTGGTCAGCGGGTGGCCCTGAGGCACGACCACGCAACGGTTCCAGCGGTAGCACGGCATCATCACCAGATCGCCGAACAGCTCCAGCGCTTCGGTGGCGATGGCAAAATCGACGGTGCCGTCAGCGGCCATTTCGGCGATCTGCATCGGCGAGCCCTGGTGCATGTGCAGCGCCACGTCCGGGTACTGCTTGATGAAATTGCTGATCACCGGCGGCAGTGCATAACGCGCCTGGGTGTGGGTGGTGGCGATCGACAGGGTGCCTTTTTTCTCGTTGGAGAATTCCTGGGCAATCTGCTTGATGCTTTCGACCTTGCGCAGAATCTCGCCGGCGGTGGTGATGATGCGCTCGCCGGCCGGGGTGACGCGGGTCAGGTGCTTGCCGCTGCGAGCGAACACTTCGACGCCCAGTTCGTCTTCCAGCAGACGGATCTGTTTACTGATGCCCGGTTGCGAGGTGTAGAGGCTTTGGGCTGTAGCGGAAACGTTGAGGTCGTGGTGCGCCACTTCCCAGATGTAGCGCAATTGTTGAAGCTTCATATGAATCCCTCAAAGCAGGTAGACGCCACGGGCATCAGCGACGGTATATAACTATATTAATGGTTTGAAGAATAAATCTAGAACTTTTTTATCAAAGCGCCATTATTCCCGCTTCAGCGATCCTCCCGCCGCCGACGCTCCACCAGCGGTACCATATAAACCGGCACCCTGGCCAATTGCAGAACCCGGGCCGCCGTGCGTCCCAGCGGTGTGTCCGCGCCTACCCCGTGGCTGTGACTTCCTACGATCACCAAATCGACAGCGAGTTTCTGCACCTGATCGAGAATCACCTGTGACGGATCGCCCTGCAGCACCCGCACCGCGCGTATCCGCTGCAGATCCTGCTCGCCCTCGTCCCCCAGTTCTTCACGAAAACTGTCGAGCACCCGCTGCTCGATATTGGCGATGACGGTTTTCAGACCCTGACTGTGAAATTCGTTCAACGCCTGCTCGTCGAGATAGCTCTGCAACACCGATTCGGCAAACAGCCCCATGGGCTCCACCGCGTGCACCACGTACAGATCGGCATTGAACGTTCGCGCCATCGCCAGGGCATGCTGCATCACTAACGGTGCGTACAGACCGAGGTCAGTGGCATACAGCATCGAACGAATCATATGACCTCCTCGCGTGCCAACATGGCGGAGATTTGATTCAGCTTAGCAGTGCCTTGGCGAGTACGACGTGCGACGCAACGTCTTGAACCACGTGGGCTTTAGACTGCCGGTTCGTTGCTGATGCCGTGGGGCACGTGCCCCGTCGCCACGACTTCCCGGGCCAGCTCGCAGTGGCCCGCCTGATCGTCGAAAAACACGTCGGCGGCGAAGGCTTCGAGGAACGCCGATTTGGTCAGGCCACCGAGGAACAGCGATTCGTCCAGGCGAATGTCCCACTCGCGCAAGGTGCGGATCACCCGCTCGTGGGCCGGAGCCGAACGCGCGGTGACCAGTGCGGTGCGGATCGGGCACTCCTCGTCGGAGAACTCGCGCTGCAACAGATTGAGCGCCGCGAGAAAGCCCTTGAACGGCCCGCCGCGCAACGGTTCGCGGGCGGACTCACGCTCCTTGGCCTGGAAGGCTTCGAGGCCACCGGATTGATAGACGCGCTCCGATTCGTCGGAAAACAGCACCGCGTCACCGTCGAAAGCGATGCGCAATTCATCGCTGGCCGCACGGCTAGCGCCGCCGGACAGAATGGTCGCCGCCGCGAACCCGGCATCCAGCGCGGCGCGCACGTCTTCGGCATGGGTGGAGAGAAACAGATCGCAACCAAAGGCCTTCAGATACGGATAAGGACTGCGCCCGCCGACGAACGCCGCGCGGGAGATCGCCAGGCCGTAATGACCAATGGAATTGAAAACGCGCAAACCGGTGTCGGCGCTGTTGCGCGACACCAGAATCACCTCGACCCGGGCACGACCGAGACGACTGTTAAGGTTGAGCAGTTTTTCCACCAGCGGAAAGGCATCGCCCGGCGCAAGGATTTCGTCTTCGTGATCGATCTGATATTGCCGGTAGGCTTCGACGCCACTCGACTCATACACCTTGTGGCTTTCGCTCAGGTCAAACAGGGCACGGGACGAGATCGCCAGCACCAGTTTGTCATCGATGTTCTTGGCCATGCCTTTCCCCCAGTGCGACCGGCTTAAACGTTACGCCGGTCGATAAAGCTCAATGTGCGATACAACGATTCGATACGCGGCAACTCGCAGCCTGCCGCTTTTGCCGCCGCCAAAGGACGAGCGTAGATCGCCTCAAGTTCCAGCGGTCGTTTGTGCAGAAAGTCGTGGTACATGCTCGGCCAATAGTCCGGCATTTTCTCGGTCATCATGAACAGGTATTCGGCGTAACCGGACGGCATGTCGTGACCGCAGGCCCTGGCGCCCTGCACCACTTCAGCCATCAGCGCCTGAATCAAGGCGCGGCTGTCAGTGTCGGCCATCAACGGCGTGGTGCTGGCACCGAGCAACACCGAAAGCCCGTTATAGGGAATGTTCCACACCAGTTTCTGCCAGCGCGCCTGATGCAGGTTCAGCATCGCCTGGGAGTCGAGACCGGCTGCTCGGAACAGGCCGGCGCCCTCCTCGACGATTGCCATGCGCGCCGCGTCATCCATTGCCGGACCGCTGTGATAACCGACGTTCACCGCTCCCAGCGCCTGATGGGTGATCTGCCCCGGCCCTTCGCGGTGGACGCAGATCAGGCACAAGCCGCCCAACAAATGCAGGGAATCGGGCAGCAACGCCCGCAAGCTGTCTTCGACGTCGAGGCCGTTTTGCAGCACCAGCACTTTCGCGTCGGGCTTCGCTGCCTGAATGATCGACGGCGCCAGCCCGGCATTGCTGGTGGTCTTGGCGCCGACCAGCAGCCAGTCGCAGGGCGGCATGTCTTGCGCCGACGAATAGGCCTGCACCGGATTCAGCGTCAATGCGCCATGTACGGCACTGTCCACTTGCAAGCCGCGCTCGGCGACCGCGGAAAATTCACTGCGCAACAGAAAGTGCACATCGAACCCGGCCCGGGCCAGCATCACCCCGTAGAAACCTCCAATGGCGCCGGTGCCGATAATCCCCACCACCGGTTTATTCACTGCTCCCATCACGGCAACTCCTCTGCAATTCGACCCAGCGCCTGCGCCACGGCTGCGTTCAGCTCATCGACATTCAGGCGCGCGTGCACTGCCCCAAAGAACTCGCCGTCGCGCACCACAAACAACGCCGGCAAATGAAAGACCTGATAACGCTCGACCAGTCCGCCGTTGTCACCGGCATCGATCCAGCACACGCGATCGACGGCCAGATCAAGCCCCGGCAACACTTCGCGGGCATAGCGGCAACTGGCGCAGCCGACACTGGTGAAAATCACCAGCGAAACGCCGTTCATCGCCAGCAGCCGCTGGTCGGCGTCAAAATCGGTCAGCTGCGATTCGACCACTATACTGGGGGAAACAATGTCAAATGGCCGACACAGGGAGTCTGTGCTCATGGGACGGTTTATTCCTCATCCGGATGATGTGCCCGTCGAATTAACGTTGCTCAAACCTGAGTGCATTTCGCGGCAACAGCTGCACACTATCAGCCTCGGCGGCATCGCTTGCAATTACCATCGTGCCTGGCGTCATGGCACCGCCTTGCAGGTGCGCATGCCGACCATCAATGCCGATTTCGCCTATCCGGGCTATGTGGCCTGGTGCCTGCGCCGTAAAAAAGGTTATCTGGTGGGCATTGCGTTCACTGACGAACAGACGCTGTTCAGCGCGCGAATGGGTGAGCAGGTGTGTCAGATCGAGCGCTATTGCCGCATCAACGATGCCCACGATGATCTGCAGGATATCCAGGCGCGAGCGCTGCAATGGGTCGAGCAGCACGCCGAAGAATTCTCCCACGACAGCGTTCGCAAGGCTTTCGCGTAACCAGAGCTGGACTGAACAGTTACTTGCCCATTGTCTAGCAGGCGTCTAACGCGATAAGGTTCGGCTCCCCGACGCGCTTAAATCCGCTGTGCTCCGCCGCGCGGGGATCGCTGGCGGCCGGCACCCGTGACCTGACGAGTAAACGATGGCTGATTTACCGATCAACGACCTGAACGTCGCTTCCAACGAGACCCTGATCACTCCCGATCAGCTCAAGCGTGATATCCCTCTGAGCGACGCTGCCCTGCGCACCGTCACCAAGGGTCGCGAGGTCATCCGCAACATTCTCGATGGCACCGACCATCGTCTGTTCGTGGTGATCGGCCCCTGCTCGATCCACGACATCAAGGCTGCCCACGAATATGCCGATCGCCTGAAGGTGCTCGCGGCAGAAGTCTCGGACACCTTGTACCTGGTCATGCGCGTGTATTTCGAGAAGCCACGGACCACCGTCGGCTGGAAAGGCCTGATCAACGACCCGTACCTGGATGACTCGTTCAAGATCCAGGACGGTCTGCACATCGGTCGCCAGTTGCTGCTGGACCTGGCCGAAAAAGGCCTGCCGACTGCGACCGAAGCCCTCGACCCGATCTCCCCGCAGTACCTGCAGGACCTGATCAGCTGGTCGGCGATCGGCGCACGGACCACCGAATCCCAGACCCACCGCGAGATGGCTTCCGGCCTGTCCTCGGCGGTCGGCTTCAAGAACGGCACCGATGGCGGCCTGACTGTGGCGATCAACGCCCTGCAGTCGGTTTCCAGCCCGCACCGTTTCCTGGGCATCAACCAGGAAGGTGGCGTGTCGATCGTCACCACCAAGGGCAACGCCTACGGTCACGTGGTGCTGCGCGGTGGCAACGGCAAGCCGAACTACGATTCGGTCAGCGTCGCCCTGTGCGAGCAGGCGCTGAACAAGGCGAAGATCAAGCCGAACATCATGGTCGATTGCAGCCACGCCAACTCCAACAAGGATCCGGCCCTGCAACCGCTGGTGATGGAGAACGTCGCCAACCAGATCCTCGAAGGCAACCAGTCGATCATCGGCCTGATGGTCGAGAGTCACCTGAACTGGGGCTGCCAGGCCATCCCGAAAGACCTCGCCGATCTGCAGTACGGCGTGTCGATCACCGATGCCTGCATCGACTGGTCCGCAACCGAAAACACCTTGCGCAGCATGCACGCCAAGCTCAAGGATGTACTGCCAAAACGTCAGCGCGGCTGACAGCCGTTTCGCAGGCATAAAAAAACGCCGGGCATTGCCCGGCGTTTTTATGTGTGCGGTGAGGTCAGTCAGATCTTGGCGGTACGCCGCTGATGACGCTCCATGTAGCGCTCCACGTAGGAGCACGATGGAATGACCGTGTAGCCCATTTCATCGGCGTACTGCAACGCCCGTTCGGTCAGGGCTGCTGCGATGCCTCGGCCACGCAAGGCGTTGGGCACGAAGGTGCGGTAGATATCCAGGGTCTGTTTCCCCAGATCCATATAGGTCAGGTAGGCACGATGACCGTCCACATTGGTCTCGAACTGATGACCAGCCTGGTCATGGTGGATGGACAACGCCTCGCTCATCACTACTCCTCGCGGGTCTCGAATTCTGACCCCTACCTTACCGATGTTTTCCCGGCGAAGGAACATCTACGCCACCCCGTGCCTGATGGACACCGAGAAGAACTGCACCGATCTCGCGCAACCCGAGCACGTATCAAATAGTAGGCACCATTGGCGAAAATGCTCAAGGTACGCTCGTCAACATGCGGATTGACGGGGCAGTTCCGGTGGACTCAGGGCCGGTTCGGGAGACGATCTTCCCGAGCCGAAAGGCTGAACATCGCCGGATGTTGAGACTTAAGACGAGCCCCCTGTTTTAAAGTCACCTCAACATGGACAAAGATATGCGAGGCGCTGCGCAAATTCGCAACAAAAGTGTGGACGAATCCATATAGACAGACTTTGGCCACTACCTGCAAAACAACCCGCGGCAACGGGAACTTTTTCTCAATAACTCGCTCATCTCGCGGCTTCCAGCTGGATATTTTTTATACAACGCAGTTAAAAGTTGCTCGAAAAAGAATCAACGCCTACAATTTTTTTTGCTTCTTGCCTCACGTCAGTTTACTTACTACAAGTAATGGGTAGTATGTACGCCGGCTATTTCCTCAATCGGAGGAGACAGCCACTTAATTGAAAGTCCTTGAAGGGGAACACGATGAACAACGTTCTGAAATTCTCTGCTCTGGCTCTGGCCGCAGTTCTGGCTACCGGTTGCAGCAGCGCATCGAAAGAAACCGAAGCACGTCTGACCGCTACTGAAGACGCAGCTGCTCGCTCCCAGGCTCGTGCAGACGAAGCTTACCGTAAAGCTGATGAAGCTCTGGCTGCTGCTCAAAAAGCACAACAGACTGCTGACGAAGCTAACGAGCGTGCTCTGCGCATGCTGGAAAAAGCTAGCCGCAAGTAATAGTCCTTCGGGATTGTTATCAAGCCGACCCATTTTTTGGGTCGGCTTTTTTGTGCCTGCAGTTTCTGCGGGCAATAAAAAACCCGCCGCTGCGCAAGCCTCGGCGGGTTTTGTCTTTCAGCTTATTGCTGCAGGTCGATCGGTGCGCTGGAGACCATCGGTGCCGAGGTGCTCGGTGTGCCGATTTCGGTTGGCAGGCCATCTTCGGCCGCCACCACATCACGCACCACATCCCAGTCCATGCGCAGGTTGTTGGTGATGTCTTCACGCTTGAGCATCGCGTTGATCACCGCGGTGTGCTTGTCGACCACCGACGGGTTGCCCTTGTCGTCGATCGGCGTATGCGCTTCCAGGTAGATCTTGCCGCCACTGCGACCGAATTTGTACGCGTCGTTGAGGATTCGTACCGAAGTCCCCACCGGCACCATGCCGGCCATTTCCAGCACGTTGTTGTTGAACATGCGGAAGCAGCCGTGGCTGGTGCGCATGCCGATGCCGAACTTCTTGTTCGAGCCGTGGATCAGGTAGCCCGGCGTACCCAGGGTGAACTTGAACGGCCCCAGCGGGTTGTCCGGACCGGCCGGCACCACGTTCGGCAGCGGATCACCATCAGCGGCGTGTTCAGCCTTGATCGAGGCAGGCGGCGTCCAGGTCGGGTTCGGCGTCTTCGCGGTGATCGTGGTGTGCGCGATCGGCGAACCCCAGCCTTCACGACCGATACCCAGCGGGAAGGTGTACACCACGTTCCGGCCTTTCGGATAGTAGTAGAGGCGGTATTCAGCGAGGTTGATCACGATGCCTTCACGCGGGCCCGGCGGCAGGATGAAGCGGGTCGGCAGGACCACCTCGGTGCCGGCACCTGGCAGCCAGGCATCGACGCCCGGGTTGGCCGCGACCATTTCCGAATAGCCCAGATCGTAGGTGGTGCCCAGATCGGCAAAGGTATCTTCGTACTTGGCCTTGATGACCTGCACCTGGCCGATGATGTCCTCACCGGGTGGTGGCAGTGGAAACTCCAGTGCAGCAACGGGACCGGCCACACACAGGGCGGCAAGAGACAGGCAGCGGGTGACGGCAGGAAAACGCGGCAACATCCGGAGAATCCTTCGCAAGATCGACAAGGGTAATAAGAACGCGATTGTACACCGCGCCCAGGGAATTCGGGGAGATGCGCCGATGGACCGCGATATCGGCGAAAAGGGGCTCAGAGTTCGAAACGCAACTCGGGCCAGATCGGCGAGGTGCCGCGCTTCTGCGATTCGAGGATCGCCCGGCACAGCGAGCACAGGCGCTGATCCTGAAACACCCGGCGATCCACGCTGGACCAGCGCGGTTGTGCCGGCAGCAGACTGCCGCACAGGGTTCGGTCAGCCGAGCCACCGAGCTCCAGTTGACGGGTCACCAGATGCACTCGCACTTCCTGGCAGGCGAACAGATCCAGCTGTTCGTCAGGCTCGATCAGTTGATAGGCAAACAGGGACCAGGCAGAACGCGGCATCGGGGGCTCCAAATAAGGGGGCGCCACATTAGCCGAAAGCCTGCCGCTAGAAAAGCCTCATAGCAGCGGTTTTAGCGTCGGCCAGACATTTTCCAGCAACTTGCCCTGAGCCCCGGCCGCCGGGTGCAGACCGTCGGCCTGCATCAGGTCCGGATGCCCACCCACACCCTCGAGGAAAAACGGCACCAGCGGGATTTTTTTCTCCTCGGCGAGTTTGCCGTAGACCTCGGCAAAGGCATCGGTGTAGCGCTTGCCGTAGTTGGGCGGCAATTGCATGCCGAGCAACAGCACCTTGGCACCGCTCTGACGGGAGCTGTCGATCATCGAAGCAAGATTTTGTTGCAATTGCGTCGGCGGCATTCCGCGCAGGCCATCGTTGCCGCCCAATTCGAGGATCACCAGTTCCGGTTTGTGCTCTGCAAGCAGCGCAGGCAGCCGTGCCTGGCCTCCGGCACTGGTGTCGCCACTGATGGACGCATTGACCACTTTGTCGTCAAAACCTTCGGTCTTGAGCCGCTGTTCGAGCAACGACACCCACCCCAGCCGGGTATCCAGCCCGAAACCGGCGCTGATACTATCGCCAACGATCAGGACTGTACCCGCCGCTGCGTTCTGGGCCATGCACATCAAGGCCAGGCCAGCACTCAAAAACCACACACGCATCGGATTCTCCATGGGCGCAAGCATTCTCACCGCGAAGAACCTTAGCAAAGTGGTTCCCAGCGCGGAAGGTGAACTGACCATCCTGCACGAACTCAGCCTGGAACTGAACAAGGGCGACAGCCTCGCCATCGTCGGCGCCTCCGGTTCCGGCAAATCCACCCTGCTCGGCCTGCTCGCCGGCCTCGACCTGCCGAGCAGCGGCGAAGTGACGCTCGCCGGACAAGGCCTGAGCAATCTCGACGAAGACCAGCGCGCGCGCATTCGCGCCGAACACGTGGGTTTCGTCTTTCAATCTTTCCAGCTGCTCGACAGCCTCAACGCGCTGGAAAATGTCATGCTGCCGCTGGAGCTCGACGGTCGCAAAGATGCCCGCAGCCGCGCCACCGAACTGCTGCAACGGGTCGGTCTCGGCCAGCGTCTGACGCACTCGCCGCGCCAGCTCTCCGGCGGTGAACAACAGCGCGTAGCGATTGCCCGGGCCTTCGCCGCCGAGCCGGACGTGCTGTTCGCCGACGAACCCACCGGCAATCTCGACAGCCACACCGGCGAGCGCATCAGCGACTTGCTGTTCGAGTTGAACAAGGAACGCGGCACCACCCTGGTGCTGGTGACCCACGACGAACGCCTGGCCCATCGTTGCCGGCGCCTGATCCGTCTTGAAGCCGGCCTGTTGGTCGCCCCTCTGGAGCCTTGATGGCACGTCTGCCGCTGTTGCGTCTGTTCAGTCTCGCCCTGCGCCAACTCATGCGCGATGCCCGCGCCGGTGAACTGCGGGTGCTGTTTTTCGCCTTGGTGGTAGCGGTGGCGGCGAGTACCGCGATCGGCTATTTCGGCGCCCGCCTCAACGGCGCGATGATGCTGCGCGCCACCGAGTTTCTCGGTGCCGACCTGTCGCTTGAAGGCAGTTCGCCGGCCCGCCCGGAACAGATCAGGAGCGGCACCGACCTGCGCCTGGATCATGCGCAGGTGGTGGAGTTTTCCAGCGTCATCGCCACGGACAACGGCATTCAGCTTTCCAGCATCAAAGCGGTCGACCGCGCCTATCCGCTACGCGGCGAACTGAAAAGCGCCCCCGCCCCGTACGCCACAGAGGTAGCCGGAGGAGAGCCGCAGCCCGGTGAGGCCTGGGTCGAAGCACGCCTGCTGACAGCGCTGGACCTGAAAATCGGCGACAGCATCGACGTCGGCATGAAGACGTTGAAACTGACGCGAGTGCTCACTTACGAGCCGGATCGCGCCGGCAACTTCTACAGCCTTACGCCACGGGTACTGATCAACCTCGACGACCTCGACGCAACCGGCGTGGTGCAACCCGGCAGCCGGGTGAGCTACCGCGAACTGTGGCGCGGTGAGCCGCAAGCGCTGGAAACCTATCGCCAGCTGATCAAACCGGGCCTCGCCGCCAACCAGCGGATTCAGGATGCCCGCGATGGCAACCGGCAGATCGGCGGCGCGCTGGGCAAGGCCGAACGCTATCTGAACATGGCCAGTCTGGTCGCCGTGCTTCTGGCCGGTGTCGCGGTGGCGTTGTCGGCCAACCGCTTCGCCAGCCGCCGTTTCGATGCCAGCGCCTTGCTGCGTTGCCTGGGCCTGTCGCGCCGGGAAACCCTGGTGCTGTTCAGTCTGCAACTGACGGTGCTCGGCCTGCTCGCCAGCCTCGGCGGCGCCCTGCTCGGCTGGCTCGCGCAATTGGGATTGTTTGCGCTGCTGCATGATCTGCTGCCGACCGACGTACCGCCGGGTGGCTTGCTGCCGGCGCTGGCCGGCATCGGCACCGGGCTGGTGGCGCTGGCCGGCTTCGCGCTGCCACCGCTCGCCGCGCTGGGCCGGGTGCCGCCGCTGCGGGTATTGCGCCGGGACATGCTGCCGATTCCCTCGAGCACCTGGATGGTCTATGGCGCAGCACTCGGTGCGCTCGGGCTGATCATGTGGCGCCTGAGCCTGGATCTGCTGCTGACCTTCGCCCTGCTCGGCGGCGGCGTGGTCGCGGCGCTGGTACTCGGCGGCTTGCTGCTGTTGCTGCTGCAAAGCCTGCGTCGCCTGCTCGCGCGCGCGTCCCTGCCGTGGCGTCTCGGGCTAGGTCAGTTGTTGCGCCATCCTTTGGCGGCCGCCGGCCAGTCATTGGCTTTCGGGCTGATCCTGCTGTCCATGGCTTTGATCGCCTTGCTGCGCGGCGAACTGCTCGACACCTGGCAAAACCAGTTGCCGAAAAACGCACCCAACTATTTCGCCCTGAACATCCTGCCGGCTGACAAACAGGCCTTCACCGATCACCTGATCAATGTCTCGGCCCAGGCCGCGCCGTTGTATCCGGTGGTACCGGGACGCCTGATCAGCATCAATGGCGAAGCGGTGCAGCAGATCGTCAGCAAGGATTCGGCCGGCGACCGCGCAATCCAGCGCGACCTGAGCCTGACCTGGGCTGCCGATCTTCCGGCGGGCAACAAGATCACTGCGGGTTCGTGGTGGGCCGGCCAACCTTCGGATGACGTTCCGGGCGTTTCTGTGGAAGGCAAGGTGGCCGAAAGCCTCAAGCTCAAACTGGGCGATCACATGGTGTTCAGCGTGGGCGGGGTCAATCGCGAAGCGAAGGTCACCAGCCTGCGGGAGATCAACTGGGACAACTTCCAGCCAAACTTCTTCATGATCTTCCAGCCCGGTACGTTGAAGGATCTACCGGCGACCTACCTGACCAGCTTCTATCTGGCCCCCGGTCACGATCAGCAGATTGTCGAGCTGTCGCGAGCATTTCCGGCGGTAACCATCCTGCAGGTCGAAGCCTTGCTCGAACAACTGCGCAGTATCCTCGCCCAGGTCACCCTGGCGGTGGAGTATGTTTTGTTGTTTGTGTTGGCGGCGGGGATGGCGGTGCTGTTTTCCGGGTTGCAGGCAACGCTGGATGAACGCATACGCCAGGGTGCGCTGTTGCGCGCGCTGGGTGCCGAGCGGCAGTTGCTGATCAAGGCGCGACGGATCGAGTTCGGCTTGCTCGGCGCGGTCAGCGGACTACTCGCGGCCATCGGTTCGGAAGTGGTGAGTCTGGTGCTGTATCGCTTCGCCTTCGACCTGCCGTGGCATCCCCATCCGTGGTTGCTGCTGTTGCCGTTGATCGGCGCGGCGCTGATCGGTGGCGCCGGGGTGTTCGGCACACGGCGTGCACTCAACGCCAGCCCGCTGACAGTGCTGCGCGAGGGTTGATAGACTCCAGCCCTCATTACCACAAGAAGTTGCCATGAGCCGTTATCGCCCTCCCCGCACCGCCGGTACCGCGCTGATCACCCCCGAAGGTGAAGCGCGGATGCGCGCCGAATTCCATGAGCTTTGGCATGTGCGCCGTCCGCAAGTGACGCAGTCGGTCAGCGAGGCGGCGGCTCAGGGTGATCGTTCGGAAAATGCCGAATACACCTACGGCAAGAAAATGCTGCGCGAGATCGACAGCCGCGTGCGTTTTCTCACCAAACGCCTTGAAGCGTTGAAAGTGGTCAGCGAAAAACCGAGCGATCCGAACAAGGTCTACTTCGGCGCCTGGGTGACCATCGAAGATGAGGACGGCAAACAGTCGCGCTATCGCATCGTCGGCCCGGACGAACTGGACCTGAAACTCGGCCTGATCAGCATCGACTCACCGCTGGCCCGCGCCCTGATCGGCAAGGCGCTGGATGCTGAAGTGCGGGTACAGACGCCGACCGGCGAACAGTTCGTCTATATCGTGGCGATCGAATATCCCTGACGCTCAACGCCGGGTGATCAGGCCCTGGCGTGCGACGCGGGTCAGTTGGCGAATCATTTCCGGCGCCTCTTCAAGGCTCGGGGCCTGAATGACGGCCAGATCGAAACTGTCATCGGCAAAACGCGCCAGCGATTCACCATCTTCGACAAACTGGATCAGGAATGCGGCAGGACCGCCGCTGCGGCGCGGCCAGCCATCGAGATAACGCAACAGCGTCGGCTGATGTTTTCCGCCAAGCAGGATTTTCGGGTTGCGCTGGGTGATGTGTGCCGTGATCGGCGCGGGACGTGCTGGAGGGCGTAGTGCATTCATCGTGTCGTGTCTCTGCCTCAAAAGTCTGCATGGCAGGTGAGAGGCAACACCGAACCAGCGCTTTAGCGGTATTTCGAAGCCCTGTTCCGGCTTCTGACGGCAACTGAAGAATAGTCACCTGGCGCCCCGCAAGTAGCTGTTTAAATCGGCGCATGAGCGGCATCCTAGAGAACGTGACCGGCCAGTGTCAAGAATCAGCCGCAACAAAAAAGGCCCGCACAATGCGGGCCTTTTGCTTGAGCCAGAGCCTTTTAACCGGCGATGGCGCGATCCACCGAGAGCTTGCCGGCGCCTTCGATCAGCACCGCGAGGCTGCCGCCGAGCAGGGCCAGAGCGAACTCGTAACCGTTGTTGGCCATGAACAGACCGTTGCTGATGTGCACGGTGAAGATCGCCACCAGCGACAGGAAGGTCAGACCCAGTGCCGCCGGGCGAACCAGCAGGCCGATGATCAGCGCCAGACCGGCGAAGAACTCGGTGCCGCCGGCGAGGGTCGCCATCAGGTAACCCGGGGTCAGGCCGATGCTTTCCATGTATTGCGCGGTGCCCGCCAGGCCGTAGCCACCGAACAGGCCAAAGAGTTTCTGCGAGCCGTGGGCGGCGAAGATCACGCCGACGGCAATGCGCAGGATGGTCAGACCGTAGCCGGCGCGGGTAAACAGAACCTTGTTGATCAGAGAGCTCATGTTGCGTTTCCTTGTTGTCAGAAGTGCTTGTTGGTTGGCCGCCATATTAATCAGTTAATTTCATGTTAAAAGCGCAAAAATTCCGCCATAACAATCAATTTATTAGATCATTTGCGTGAGACAACTTTCTGCCCCCGGGGCTCCAACGACTCCCGCTCCCGGTCGAACGCCAAGTAATACTTGTTCACGCTATTAACATAGCTGACGGCCCCCATTCCCACCTGCTCCATGGCGATGCGCTCGACCTGGAAGAACCACTGGTTCGGATTCAGGCCGCGACGCCGTGCCTCGGCACGCATGCCCTGCACCCGCTCCGGACCGATGTTGTACGCCGCCAGGGTGAACGCCATGCGCTCGCGCTCGTTGAGCTTGGGGCTGTTGAAGAACTTGCGGCGGATCATCGCCAGGTACTTGGCCCCGGCCTGCACATTCGCATCGAGATTCTGGATATTGTTGACACCGACCCGCTGCGCCGCGGACGGGGTGATCTGCATCAGCCCGGTCGGGCCGCTGCCGCTGCGCGCGTTGGGCTGCAGCGCCGACTCCTTGAAGGCCAGCGCCGCCAGGTTGAGCCAGTCCATGTTTTGCGCTTCGGCGTGCTTCTGCAGGGTCGGGCGCAGTTTTTCCAGGCGCTGACGATCGGCCTTGGCCAGCGGATAGTGCACTTGATACAGACGGCGGTAGATCCGCAGGAATGCCGCATCTTCGTTCGACGGTTTTTTGTAGCCGGTCAGGAAGCGGTCGATGCTGGCCCGCAACATCGACGCATCACGGCGCACGAACCAGTATTCCTCGCCCGGTTCGCTGATCATCACCTGACGGTCGAAACGCAGCTTGGGCAGGATCTTGCCCCAGCGCTCGGCAATCGGTTGCTCGACGATGGTCAGGTGGAAGATCCCGCCCTGAACCATCTCCAGCACATCCTCGACCGCCAGTGTCGGATCGACCCATTCGATCTTGATCGGCGCCAGTTTGTGCAGCGCCAGTTTCTGGTTGAGCTGGCTGACCGCCTCCCCCGCCGCACTGCCGGTGGGCAGCGCCAGGGTTTTGCCGGCCAGTTGCTCGACCTTGGTGTAGCGCTTTTCACCCTTGATGCCGACCAGCACCAGCGGCACGTTGCTGGCAATCGGCTCGCTACTGGCGACCGCGTGACCCGGTTGCAGCTCGAGCAGTTCGCCCGGCGCCACCAGATCGCCTTCGCCGCGCTGCAACGCACCGAGCAATTGATCCTTGGCTTTGGGGATGATCTTGAGGGTGATTTCCTGGCCGTCGCGGGCATGGCCATTGAGGTATTGCTCGAAGGCGCGCAGCCGGTGGTATTCGATGCCGATCGCCTGGCCCTGGACTTCGCCGGAGCTGTTGCGGCTCTGATTGACCAGCACCCGCAATACGCGGCTGCTGCGGATTTCGGTCAGGTCACGAACCTTGGCGGCCGGCACGGCTTGCAGCGGCCCGGGCAGCCGCGCGACCGCCGTCATCGGCAGCAGCAGCGAACCACACAGCAGAAGCAAAACCGAGGGACGAACCATCCACTCTCCGGAAAGAATACGGGGTGTTTTTACCGCTGAGCGGTCACAAAACACCGACGAAAACAGAGCGCCTGGAGCGCTGATAAAGTGCGAGAGACTGGCACAATGATGGCAACTCTGCCAGCCCAGCCTGCCTCGCGGCCTCAACAGACAGCCATAAGCCGTTGTAGTTCTTGGCTTTTCTTATAAATCTACAGCTCTGATATGCTTTCCGGCCTTCGGCCCGAGGTAGCACCATGCAACTCATCGATATCGGCGTCAACCTGACCAACCCCAGTTTCGCCGACAAACACCAGGCCGTGCTCGACCGCGCCTATGCTGCCGGGGTTTGCCAACTGGTGCTGACCGGCACCAGCGTCGAAGGCAGCGAACAGGCGCTGGAGCTGTGCCAGCAACTGGATCCGGACGGCCAGCGACTATTCGCCACCGCCGGCATTCACCCGCATTCGGCCAGCGACTGGAACGCCGACAGCGCGCGGCGTCTGCGCAGTCTGTTGCAGGAATCAAACGTGGTAGCGGTGGGCGAATGCGGGCTGGATTTCAACCGCGATTTCTCGCCGCGCCCGCAGCAGGAAAAGGTCCTCGAAGAACATCTGGCGCTGGCTGCCGAACTGCAATTGCCGGTGTTCCTGCACGAACGTGACGCGAGCCAACGACTGCTGGAAATTCTGCGCGACTTCCGCGACCGATTGCCCGCCGCGGTGGTGCATTGCTTCACCGGCGAGCAGAAAGCGCTGTTCAGTTACCTCGATCTGGATCTGCACATCGGCATCACCGGCTGGATCTGCGATGAGCGTCGTGGCACCCATTTGCATCCGCTGGTGAAGGAAATCAAACGCGGTCGCCTGATGCTGGAAAGCGATGCGCCGTATCTGCTTCCACGCACACTGCGGCCAAAGCCGAAGAACGGCCGCAACGAGCCGGCATATCTCACTGAAGTGTTGCGCGAAGTGGCATTGCATCGGGGCGAAACCGAAGCAGATCTGGCAGCCCACACTACCGCGTGCGCCCGAACGTTCTACGGTTTACCTACCCTGCCCTGACAGAGGCAGATGTATCACTTGTTGATGCACATCAAGATCCGGACACCTGCGTAGCGGCACAATAATGGCACCTTGCCAAAACTGTTTCCGCTATCAGAGAAGACCTCCATGGGTGCCTGGCTTAGCAATATCTCGCTGAAATACAAATTCTGGGCGGTCAACGCGGTCGCCTTTGTCACCACACTGTTGCTGGTGCTGTACGCCGTGCAGCTCGAGCAACAGGCCCGCAGTCATGCCGCGCAAACATCGGCCCAGGCCCAGGCGCAGTTGCTCAAGGCCTGGCCGGCCGGGCAAGCGCTGCCCAAATCCGATCAGGTGCTGACCTTCAAACGCGGGGAAGCGCCGCGCCTCAACGATCAGCCGCTGCTGGAGATCACCGACAGCAACGGCTGGATCGAGATCAGTCACTTGCCGTTGTTCGGCGAAAACCCGCTGCTCGGCGCCGAGGTCTTCAGCCGTGCCGATGGTCAGCAGGTCGCCGTGATCGCCTACGCCCCCAGCCTCAGGCAGGTGTTCAGTGAGCGTTTCGCCAACTATGCGGTGGCGGTGTTCATCCTGATGCTGGCGATGCTTGGCGCTTCACAGTTGCTGATCCGCTTCCTGCTCAGCCAGCTCAACACCCTCAAGGACGTGATGCTGCACGTGGAGAAAACCGGCGACCTCGCCGCCCGGGTGCCGCTGGCCTGCAAGGATGAAGTCGGGCAGATGGCCAACGCGTTCAACGCGATGCAGGCCGGTTATCAGCGAGTGGTGACCACCGTGGCCAGCACCGCGCGGCAACTGGACGTCGGTGCCGCAAGGCTGGCATCGAGCATGAACGAAGTGCGCCACGGCATGCTCGGCCAGCAGAGTGAAACCGATCAGGCCGCCACGGCGATCAACGAAATGACTGCCACCGTCTACCACATCGCCCAGCACGCCGGCGCCACTCGCGATCTGTCGCAGACCGCCGATGGCCTGGCCGGCAGCGGCCAGCAAGTGGTGAGCCGTGTCCAGCATTCGATTGCCGGGCTGTCCAGCGGCGTGCAGCAAACCGCCGAGATGATCCAGCGTCTGGCCGAGGACAGTCAGAAGATCAACGGCGTGGTCAGCGTGATTCACAGCATCGCCGAACAGACCAATCTGCTGGCGCTCAACGCTGCCATCGAAGCGGCTCGCGCCGGGGAAATGGGTCGCGGGTTTGCAGTGGTCGCCGACGAGGTGCGCAATCTCGCCAAACGTGTGCAGACCTCCACCGATGAAATCACCACCATGGTGTCGGCGTTGCAGGCCGGTACCCGTGACGCGGTGGACTTCATGCAGGAGAGTTCGTACAAGGCCGACGACTGCGTGCAGCAGGCGCAAGAGGCCGGCGAAGCACTGGCGGAAATCACCGGGGCGGTGGCGCAGATGCGCGAGAGCAACACGCAGATTGCGGTGGCGGCGGAACAACAGAGTCAGGTTGCCGAAGAGATGAACCGCGCGGTGGTGAGCATTCGTGATGTCACCGAAAACACCGTGCAACAGACCGTGGATTCGGCGACCACCAGTAACGAGTTGGCGACGCTGGCCGGGGAACTCAACAAGGCGATTGGGCAGTTGAAACTTTAAGGGCCTCATCGCGGGCAAGCCCGCTCCCACAGTAGACTCAGCGGCGTTCACAATCCCGTGTGGGAGCGGGCTTGTCCGCGATGGCGTCAGCAGAAACAGCATCAAATAAGACCATTGTGCCTATCACTTCAATAGCCAACCTTGATTCGCCGCCCTCGCTGCCCGGACCTATTCTTCAACCATGTACCAAACATGGATCGAGGAGCAGCAACATGGGCAAACGTCACCCCAACCTTCCCGCGTGGCAATGGCGCGCGTACCCGAACAACCATCAGCACCCGACCAATCTGGTGCTGCACCTGATTGCCGTGCCGCTGTTCATTGTCGCGTTTCTGTTGATCGTCTCGGGTGTGTTCAGCCTGAGTCTGGCCAGCGTGGCGATCGGCGTGATCGGCGTCATCGCGGCGCTGGGTCTGCAGCGCCACGGACACAGCCTGGAGGCGCAAGCCTCCGAGCCGTTCAGTGATCGCAAGGACGCCGTCTCGCGTCTGCTGGTCGAGCAGTTCCTGACGTTTCCGCGGTTCTTCCTCAGTGGCGGCTGGTTCCGCGCCTGGCGTGAACGTCACCGTCGGCACTGAGTCAGGCGAAGATCGTCACCGTCTGCCGACTCATGGCAATCAGTTCACCCTTAGCGCTCCACAGCTTGGCCGCGACATGGCCGTAACCGTCGGCCGCATACTCGATGTCCGCCAGGTATTGGCAAAAATCCAGCGTACTCAAATCCCGTAACGGCTGAACGAATTCGATGGTCCAGGTCAGCGTACTGCCCGGTGCCGGCTTCTTCAGATACGGCAACAGCGCGGGCGGCCAGGCATCGACCAGCGCCAGCAGGTGCGCCTCGTTGACCGGTTCCTCTTTCACATCCCCACGCAAACGCACCCAGCCGCCCATCAGCCGCGATTGAGTGCCGGTGAACGGCATGCCGCCGACACTCCAGCGCATCGCCAGATGACGCATGAACTCCGGGGTCACGCCTTTGATGTACGGCAGTTCCTGGCAGTCGTTCCAGTGTTTCATCTCGGGCGCGGGATAGGCTTCAACCGCCACTTCCGACGAGCGAGAAGCCCCGAAGCTGCCTTGCACCATCGTCACCACCTGACCGTTCTGCACCGCACGGCCCAGCACCTGGCTGACTGCCTTGCCTTCGCGCAGTACCTCGACCTCAAAGCTCACCGGTACTTCGGGCTCGACCGGGCCGACAAAGGTGATCGCCAGCGAACGTACCGGGCGATCGACCGGAACCTTGGTGCGCATCACTTCAAATTGCAGCGCGGCCACCAACCCGCCAAAACTGGCCCGGCCCTGTCCCCACTCCGCCGGAATCGTGACCTCCGGTTGACGACGGACAGCATCGATCAGATCGCAAAAGCGCATGGGAACCTCGGACACGAAAAAGGGAATGACCGGATCTTAACCAGCGCGGCAGAGCGGCGCAGCGTCCATTCCGGTCAAAGAGACTGACAGATAAGACAGCGGTGCTGCGCGCCAGCGGGTTTCAGGACTTGAAGCAGGCCGCGCTGAGTTTTTCCAGCACCCGGTCGGCCTTGCTTTCGGCCTGGATCATGGTCGCCTGCCAGGTGGCGACGCAGGGTTGCAGATCCGGTTCCTGTTCGGCGCGGGCCAGCCATTGCCAGCAATCGTGCCAGTCACCGAGGGCACCCTGTGCAGACTTCAAACGAGGTAATGCGGCTTCCGGCAGACGATCCAGTTCAGGGTAGGCCTCGATACCGTAGCGCACGCGCTTGATCAGCAGGCGCAGGCGATGGCGGTCGTGGGCCGGGTCGTGCAGCGCCACGTCGAGGTTCTTCCATTGCTTGCCCAGGCGTTTTTCGATGCGCTTGTCCAGGCTCTTGAGCAATCCCTGACGCTGGGAGGCTCGCAGAAAACGCGGAAAGGCGTCGAGGATCATCAGCAGCGACGCCACTTCGGCGCTGGCCGCCAGCGTCGGGTAGGCCTCGGCCATCTGCGCCATGCGGCGTTGCGCGGCTTCGGGCTGACCATGTTCGAGCAGATACGCCGCCAGCACCTCGCGGTCGCGCCATGGCGTGGTCAGTTGCCCCACCGCAGCCGCCGCATCTTCCAGCTGCTCGACACCGGGCAAACCACGCAACGGTCGCAGCAGGCTGCGCAAGCGGCGTACGGTGGTGCGCAGATCGTGCAGCGCCTCAGGATCAGTCCGGGCGGTCAAACGTGCCTGACAGGCCAGCAGCCTGACTTCCAGGCTCAAGACATGAGCCACCAACCGATCGACCAACGCAGACATTACTTGCTCCTGAATTCAATGGCGCTGCATGAGTGTGCACCTGCGCAAGTGACTTGCCCTTGCGCCACGTCAGCAGCTTAGCGCCCGGCGCGGGATTCGCGAATGTAGAAGCGCGCTTTTTCGGCTTTCTTGGTGCAGCCCTCGAAGCCCTCGAATTGCTGTTGGGTCTTGGCCGCCGTCAACAGCGACAGCGCCTTGGAATAGCTGACGGTGCCGGCAAATCCTTCGGCTTTCGCCAGATCCAGTTCATGCCACGCCGCGTCGAGCTGGCTGCCGCAGCTGTCGCGGTAAGCGGTCTTGCCGGCGCAACCGGCCAATGCCAGGGCCATCAACGGCACACAGATCCAGGCTTTCATCACTCACACCTCAAAAATAGGTCAACAGTCGTGCAGGTAAGACGGTGCGGCAGCAAAAAAGTGCCTTGTGTCCCGCAATTGCGCCGCACTGCAAAAGATAACGCCGACGGGTCATGAAGTATCGAAAAAACGACGCCATCGCCGCCCCGAGCGACCCTGCCGATTGTCGCCCGCCCCTTGATGGGTGCATTGTGGAACCTTGCCGGGAGGAAGTCGGATGAAAAAGCGTGTCGCACTGGTGCTGGGCTCCGGTGGCGCCCGGGGCTATGCCCATATCGGGGTCATTGAAGAGATCGAACGACGGGGCTATGACATCAGTTGTATTGCCGGCTGTTCAATGGGGGCCGTGGTCGGCGGGATTTACGCCGCCGGCAAGCTCGACGAGTACCGCAACTGGATCGAAAGCCTGGATTACCTCGACGTGCTGCGCCTGGTGGACGTCAGCTTCCGTCTCGGTGCGATCCGTGGCGAAAAAGTCTTCGGTCAGATCCGCAAGATCGTCGGCGAGATCAACATCGAAGACCTGCGTATTCCCTACACCGCGGTGGCCGCCGACCTCACCAATCAACAGGAAATCTGGTTTCAGGAAGGCTGCCTGCATCAGGCGATGCGGGCCTCGGCGGCGATCCCCAGCCTGTTCACCCCGGTGATGCAGGGCAACCGGATGCTGGTGGACGGCGGCATTCTCAACCCGTTGCCGATCGTGCCGGTGGTGTCGAGCCATTGCGACCTGATCATCGCGGTCAATCTCAACTCGACCAACCAGCGTCATTACAAACTGCCGGTGATCCAGCGCCCCGCCGCGTTCCGTACGCGCTTCGACAGCCTGATCAGTTCGCTGGGTTCGAAGATGCCGTTCCGCCGCAAACAGGCCGAGCAATTGCTGATGCTGGAACAGGAAGCGCTGCGTGCCGAGGCGGCGGACATCAATCCCTGGGTCGAAGGCGCCGAACCGGAAACCCAGCAACCGGCCGCCGCCCCTGAACGCGACGGCGCCCCGAAGTCTGCCACCGGTTCGTTCATCATCGATAACGTCGGGCCGGCGTCATTGCTCGACCTGATCAACCAGAGTTTCGAGGTGATGCAGACCTCGCTGGCGCAGTACAAGATTGCTGGCTATCCGCCGGACATCCTGATCAACGTGCCGAAGCGAGTGTGCCGGTTCTTTGAGTTCTACAAGGCGCCTGAATTGATCGCGCTGGGTCGCGAGATCGCCCGGGATACCCTGGATCGCTACGAGAGCGAACAGAACTGAGTTAGCGTGAATGCCGCGCGAACGGCTCCGGGAGCAGGTGTCAGCTCCCGGAGCCAACCGTAGTCTTCGCAGGCAAGTCTCTACAGGTTTCTACCCAAAGCGGTAAACACATGTCCACTGTCGTTCGTCTGCTCGACACCGTTCGCCATGTCCTTCGTGTAGTAGTTGATTCCGGTCTCGAGTGGCGGTGGAGGTGGAGGTTCGGGCTTCTCCGCCGAGCCCGTCGTCGACCATAACTGTCCGCCCACCAATGGCCACACAGGACCAAAGCGCTGATGGAGAACCCTTAAATCATCGAGAGTGGCCAACCTTACTCGTTCCCGGTTCGCGTCCTGAATCAAGGCGTCCAATCGGCCTGGACCGAAGGTAAAGAAGGCATGCCCGTTGGGGATGAACAAGCGGTAACTCTTGGATTGACCACTTGCGTCTGTGGCTGTTACCAGGACTTGGCCAGCAGTCAGCGCAATGACAATTCCTTGATCATCGACGTAAGCGACTCTGGGGTTGTCTACTGTGAAGTAGTAAGGTTTTTTCCCGCCCCTAGGTTGGCGCTGATAACAGGTGTCGGTAGAAGCTACGGGCATCAAACCGGAATGCCCCTGCAACGAGTGAGCTATTCCCGATATCGAGACATCCGATTCGTCCATTTCAAATTTTTTATCAGTGTCCATATGTACCCCGATGCGATAGGCCGCCAGGTTGATCGAACGAATAACCGAGCCAATGGCCCTGATCATTTGATAGAAGAACTTACAGCTGGCAACTCACGCATCGCACCTGACAGAACTGACAGTCACGATGAACGGTAACCCGGTGAAGAGCGCTCAGACCCCATCAGCCATTTTGATTGTCGATGGAGCCTAACTATCCAATAACCGATAACCGACGCCCGCCTCGGTCACTATGAACCGGGGCCGGGTCGGATCGTCCGCCAGTTTCTGCCGCAGATGCCCGACCACGATCCGCAGATAGTGGCTGTCCTCGGTGTGGGTCGGGCCCCAGATGTCCTTGAGCAATTGCTGCTGAGTGATCACCCGCCCCGGATGCCGCGCCAGTTGCGCCAGCACCGCGTACTCCTTGCGGGTCAGGGCGACTTCGACGCCGTCGAGCAACACCCGGCGATATGCCAGGTCCACGGTCAGCGGGCCGAAATTCAACGCGGCCTGCTGCGCTTCGCCAACGGGTGCCTGACGCAGCAACGCGCGCACCCGGGCGAGAAATTCCTGAATGCCGAACGGCTTGGTCACGTAGTCATTGGCGCCGCCATCCAGCGCCTGGACTTTCTGCCCTTCGCTGGCGCGCACCGACAGCACCAGCACCGGCGCTGTGGCCCACTCGCGAAACTCGCGCAGCACTTGCTGACCATCCATGTCTGGCAGCCCGAGGTCGAGCACCAGCAGATCCGGTTTGTTCAGCGCCGCCTGGGCCAGGCCCTCGGCACCGGTGCCGGCCTCCAGCACTTTGTAGCCTTGAGAAGCGAGGCTGATGCGCAGGAACTTGCGGATCTGCGGTTCGTCATCGATGACCAAAATGGTCGCGGTCTGGCTCATGAATTCACATCAACACAATAGAGTGGCAAGAGAGTAGCGCAGCGCGGATCAGGCTTCACCGTCCATCCCCGGTTGCGTCTGCAACGGCAGGTGCAGGGTGATGCAGGTGCCGCGTCCGTCGATGCCGTCGCCGACACTGATCCGCCCGCCATGGGCGCCGACCATGCCCTGACAGATCGCCAGCCCGAGGCCCGTGCCCTGCCCGCCACGATCCCCCCGGGCGGCGGTGTAGAACATGTCGAAAATCTTCGCTCGCTCATCGACCGGAATCCCCGGTCCTTCATCGCTGACCGAGAAAAACACCTCGCTGTCATCCGCCCCGGCGCGCAATTGAAGACGGCCGTGGGCCGGTGAGAATCGTGCGGCGTTTTCCAGCACGTTCACCAGCGCCTGCTCGATCAGCGCGGCATGCACGAACAACAGCGGCAATTCGGCCGGAACATCGGTCGCGACCTGCAATGACGACAACACCGCGCGCAGTCGATTGAGCGCACTGCCGACGATGTCCGCCGGCGACACCCAGTCCCGCGCCAGCTTCAGGGCGCCGTGGCCGAGGCGAGTCATGTCCAGCAGGTTCTGAATGTAACGGTCGAGACGCTCGGCTTCATCGCGAGTGCCTTCGAGCAACTCGCGGCGATCCTCCAGCGGGATCGCTTCGCCGAGCGCCAGCAGGCTGTCGATACTGCCGCGCATTGACGTCAGCGGCGTGCGCAGATCGTGTGACACCGAGGCCAGCAAGGCACTGCGCAGTTGTTCGGTTTCGCCGTGCAGGCGCGCGGCTTCCAGGTCATCGGCCAGTTGCGCACGGGCCAATGCTTGAGCCAAAGGCTGACTCAACGCAGTCAGCAAACGACGACGCTGGCCGCTCAAGGTCTGGCCCTCTTTGGCACACACGCCGAGCAACGCCAGCGGCCCGTCTTCCACCGACAGCGGCCACCACCACCAGCGCCCGAACGGCAAGGTCCCGGTGCCCATGCCCGCCGGTTGATCGTGTTGCCAGGCCCAGTCGGCAGCGGCGCGCTCGGATTCCGTAAACTGCAGCGGCCCGCCGGTTTCGACTTTCCAGCCGCCCTGCCCGTCGCGATTGAGCAGGCACAGTTGCAGGTCGCTCCAGCCATTGAGGTGCTGCGCGGCGGCGCTGATCACAGCCTGGCGATCTGTTGCTGCGGTGAGTTTGCGCGACAGGTCGAGCAGTTCGGTGGTCTCTTCCTGGGTATCGCGCAGCGCCTGCAATTGTCGCCGCTGACGCGCCGCGAGGTTACCGGTGAGCGCCGCCATCAGCAGGAAGAACAGCAAGGTCAGCACGTCTTCTTCGCGCTGGATGCTGAAGGAGAAATTCGGCGGAATGAACAGAAAGTCATAGGTCAGAAACGACAACGCCGCACAGGCCAGCGCCGGGCCGAGACTGCTGCGCACTGCCACCAGCAACACCGCCGCAAGGAACACCAGCGAGATGTTCGGCAACGGCAGCACGCTGGACACCGCCCACGCCAGCGCACTGGCCAACACGGTCGCGACCAGCGCCAGCGCATAGTCGAACCACACCAGCGTCGGCGCTACACGCGGGCGCGGTTGATGCTGTTCCTGATCACTGTCCAGCACGTTGATTTCCAGACCGTGGGCCTGACGCAGCAAACGCGCCGCCAGCCCACCGCCGAACAGACGCCTGCGCAGACGCGGTCGCGACTGGCCGACCAGCACCAGACTCGCCCGCCGTTCGGCCGCATGCTGGATCAGGGTTTTCGCCACTTCACCCGCCCGCAACAGCACCACTTCGCCGCCGAGGCGCTCGGCCAGTTGCTGGGCGCTTTGCAGGCGCAGCCGTGACTGCTCGTCACGCACGCTGCCGTTGTCGACGTGCACCAGACTCCACGGCAAATGCCGGCGCTGGGCGACCCGACTGGCGTGACGCACCAGCCGTTCGGCCTGGGCATCACCATCGACCCCGACCAGCAAGCGCCCGCGCACAGCCGGCGCCGCTTGACCGAGCTGACGATAGCCTTGAGCGAGATCGTTATCGACCTGCGCGGCAGCGGTCTGCATCGCCAGTTCGCGCAGTGCGGTGAGATTGGTCTGGGTGAAAAATGCATCGATCGCGGCGCGTGCCTGCTCAGGCACGTAGACCTTGCCTTCGCGCAGGCGCTCGAGCAATTCCCGGGGCGGCAGGTCGATCAGCAGCAGTTCGTAGGCCTCCTGCAGCACCCAGTCCGGCAGGGTTTCGCGCACCTGCACACCGGTGATGCCGCGCACCTGATCGTTGAGACTTTCCAGGTGCTGGACGTTGACCGTGGTGTACACGTCGATGCCGGCGGCGAGCAGTTCCTGAATGTCCTGCCAGCGTTTGGCGTGGCGGCTGCCGGGAGCGTTGCTGTGGGCGAGTTCGTCCACCAGCACCAGTTTCGGTTGGGCGGCGAGCAGACCGTCGAGGTCCATTTCTTCGAGCGTCACGCCACGGTATTCCGAACGCACCAGTGGCAGTTGCGGCAAGCCGCCGAGCAGCGCTTCGGTTTCGGCACGGCCGTGGGTTTCAACGACCCCGGCGATGACTTTGACGCCCTGGCGCAACTGGCTGTGGGCAGCCTGCAACATCGCGTAGGTCTTGCCCACGCCCGGCGCAGCGCCGAGAAAAACCTTGAGCCGGCCGCGTCCATCGCGGGGCAGGTCTGCTAACAGCGCATCGGCGCGGCCGGAGTCACTCATGCTTGAAACTCTCTTGCTGATGTTTGTGTATTGCCCGGACTGCCGTCATCGCTGGCAAGCCAGCTCCCACAAAGGGAATGCGCGCTCCTGTGGGAGTTGGCTCGCCAGCGATTGGCCGCGCCGCCGATTCAGAGCTTCTCGAGCGCCATGTTCAGCGCCAGCACATTCACCACCGGAGGACCCACCAACGGTTGTTCGATGTGCGCGTCGAGCAACTGCTGCAAGGTCGCCACCGGCACATTGCGCGCTGCCGCAACACGCGCCAGTTGATAGGCAATCGCCGCTGGTGGCAAGTGCGGATCGAGGCCGCTGCCAGAGGTAGTCAACAGCGCCAGCGGCACCGGCCCCTGACCGGGCACCTGCAGCTTGTTGGCGTCGTCGATCACCCGAGTGGCCAGCGCCGGATTGCTTGGCGACAGGTTGCTTGCGCTGCTGGACACGGTGGCAAAGGCACCGGCCGATGGACGCGGATGAAACCAGGCATCGCCAACAAAATCCTGAGCGATCAGCGAAGAGCCGCGCACCTTGCCTTCGGCATCGCGTACCAGGCTGCCGTTGGCCTGCTCAGGGAAGGCGACCTGGGCAACGCCGGTCACCACCAGTGGATAAGCAACGCCGGTGACCAGAGTCATCAGCACCAGCAGGCTCAGGGCCGGACGTAACATTGTGGACATTTCAAAATCCTCGAATTCGTGCTTGAAGCGGTGTGCCCGGCACATCGCTGTTCAGGTTCAAACCAGATGCAACGCCGTCAACAGCATGTCGATCGCCTTGATCCCCACGAACGGCACCAGAATCCCGCCCAGGCCATAGATCAGCAGATTGCGTCGCAGCAACGCCGCCGCACTCGCCGCCTGCACCCGAACGCCGCGCAGGGCCAGCGGGATCAGCACGACGATGATCAAAGCGTTAAAGACGATGGCCGACAGAATCGCGCTCTGCGGGCTGCTCAAGTGCATGATGTTCAGCACGCCCAGTTGCGGGTAGATCGCCGCGAACAGCGCCGGCAGGATCGCGAAGTACTTGGCCACGTCGTTGGCGATGGAAAAGGTCGTCAGCGCGCCACGGGTCACCAGCAATTCCTTGCCGATCTGCACCACATCCAGCAGCTTGGTCGGGTCGCTGTCGAGGTCGACCATGTTGGCCGCTTCGCGCGCCGCTTGCGTGCCGTCGTTCATCGCCATGCCGACGTCAGCCTGGGCCAGCGCCGGGGCATCGTTGGCGCCGTCGCCGCACATGGCAACCAGACGACCGTCATTCTGCTCGTGACGGATGCGCGCCAGTTTTTTCTCCGGTGTCGCTTCGGCCAGCACATCGTCGACGCCTGCTTCAGCGGCAATCGCGGCAGCGGTCAGCGGGTTGTCGCCGGTGACCATCACCGTGCGAATCCCCAGCTTGCGTAGCTCGGCGAAGCGCTCGCGGATGCCCGGCTTGACCACGTCTTTCAGATGGATCGCACCGAGCAGTTTGCCGTCCGCGCAGACCAGCAACGGCGTGCCGCCGCTCTGGGCAATCTTGTCGATCTCCCGGGACAGCGCCGGGGCCAGATCCTTGCGTTGTTGACCGAGGAACGCCAGCAACGAATCCACCGCGCCCTTGCGGAATACACGGCCCTGATAGTCGACACCGGACAAGCGGGTTTCGGCACTGAACGGTACGGCGGTCAGGGTTTCCGGCGCCGGTTCCGGCTGCGGATTGGAGCCGCGCAGGTACTCGACGATGGACTTGCCTTCGGCAGTTTCGTCAGCCAGCGAAGCGAACAGCGCGCCTTGCGCCAGCTCACGGGCATTCACACCCGGCGCCGCATACACCGCGCTGCAACGACGGTTACCGAAAGTGATGGTGCCGGTCTTGTCCAGCAGCAACACGTGCACGTCACCCGCCGCTTCCACCGCGCGACCGGACTTGGCGATCACGTTCAGACGCACCAGACGATCCATCCCGGCAATACCGATCGCCGACAGCAGACCACCGATGGTGGTCGGAATCAGCGTGACCAATAACGCCACCAGGAACACCAGCGGCAGGCTGCCGTTGGCGAAGTGGGCGAACGGTTGCAGGGTCACGACCACCAGCAGGAAGATCAGGGTCAGGCCGATCAGCAGGATGTCCAGCGCCACTTCGTTCGGGGTCTTCTGGCGTTTGGCGCCCTCGACCAGCGCGATCATGCGGTCGAGGGTCGACTCACCGGGGTTGGCGGTGATCTTGACCAACAGCCAGTCAGACACCAGCCGGGTATTGCCGGTAACGGCGGAACGGTCGCCGCCGGACTCACGAATCACCGGCGCCGATTCACCGGTGATCGCCGCTTCGTTGACCGCCGCGATGCCTTCGATGACTTCGCCATCACCGGGGATCATCTCCCCCGCTTCGACGCGCACCACATCACCCTTGCGCAGGCTGGTGGCCGGTACGACCTGGAAGCTGCCGTTGGCCAGTTTGCGTCGGGCGCTGAGGCCTTCGCTGCCAGCCTTGAGGCTGTCGGCGCGGGCCTTGCCGCGACCTTCGGCCAGCGCTTCGGCGAAGTTGGCGAACAGCACGGTGAACCACAGCCACAGGGCGATCTGCGCGGCGACGAAGGTCGGCACGCTGCTGTCGGGAATGAAGCACAGCACGGTGGTCAGAATCGCCGTCAGTTCAACCACCAGCATTACTGGCGAGCGCTGCAACTGGCGCGGGTCGAGCTTGACGAACGCTTGCACCAGCGCCGGACGCCACAGGGCGCTGATCGCGGTTTTCGCTTGTTCCGGCGCCTTGACGGCGGCGGGTTTGATTGCGGGCATATTCATCATCAGCTCCTTAGAAGCCCATGCTCAGGTGTTCAGCGATTGGGCCCAGTGCGAGGGTCGGCAAGAAGGTCAGGCCGCCCACCAGCAAAATGGTCACGGTCAACAGGGTCACGAACAGCGGGCCGTGGGTCGGGAAGCTGTTCTGGCTGATCGGTGCGGTTTTCTTCATCGCCAGGCTGCCGGCCAAAGCCAGTACCGGGAGGATGTAACCGAAGCGGCCGATCAACATGCCCAGGCCGAGCATCAGGTTGTGGAACGCGGTGTTGGCGCCGAAGCCGCCGAACGCCGAACCGTTGTTGGCACTGGCCGAGGTGTAGGCGTAGAGCAGTTGGCTGAAACCGTGCGGACCGGGGTTGCTCACAGCCGCCACCGGGCCCGGCAGGCTCGCGGCGATCGCGCCGAGCACCAGCACGCCGACCGGCATCACCAGCAGGGTGACGACCAGCAGTTGCACTTCACGGGCCTGGAGTTTCTTGCCGAGGTATTCCGGGGTGCGGCCGATCATCAGGCCGGCGAGGAACACCGCGATCAGCACGTTCAGCAACATGCCGTAGAGCCCCGCACCGACACCGCCGAAGATCACTTCGCCGACCATCATGTTGACCAGCGCGACCATGCCGCTGAGCGGATTGAGGCTGTCATGCATACCGTTGACCGAACCGTTCGACGCAGCGGTGGTGGTCACCGACCAGAGCACGGTCGCGGTAGTGCCGAAGCGCGCTTCCTTGCCTTCCAGCGGCGCGGTTTGTTCGACGGCGATGTTGTTCAGCGCCGGGTTCGGTTGATATTCGGCCCACAGCGAAGTCGCGCCGCCGATGATGAACAGCGCGAGCATGCAGCCGATGATGGCGCGGCTCTGACGCAGATCCTTCACGTAGTGGCCGAAGGTGAACACCAGCGCCACCGGGATCAGGATGATCGACGCGACCTCGAACAGGTTGCTCCACGCGGTCGGGTTCTCGAACGGATGCGCCGAGTTGACCCCGAAGAAACCACCGCCGTTGGTGCCCAGTTGCTTGATCGCAATCTGGCTGGCGGCCGGGCCGAGCGGGATCACCTGATCAACGCCCTGCATCGTCAGCGCATTTACGTACTGCGCGAAAGTTTGCGGCACGCCCTGCCACACCAGGTACAGCGCCAGCAGCAGGCACAGCGGCAACAGGCCGTAGAGGGTGGCGCGGGTCATGTCGACCCAGAAGTTGCCCAGGGTCTTGGTGGATTTGCGCCCGATGCCACGGCACAACGCAACCAGCACGGCGAGGCCGGTGGCGGCGCTGACGAAGTTCTGCACGGTGAGGCCGACCATCTGGCTCAGGTAGCTGAGCGACGCTTCGCCGCTGTAGGCCTGCCAGTTGGTGTTGGTCATGAAGCTGACGGCGGTGTTGAACGCGAGGGTCCACTCCTGGCCCGGCAGGTTTTGCGGGTTCAACGGCAGGTGATCCTGGAACAGCAGGATCGCGAACAGCAGCAGGAAACCGGCGAGGTTGAATGCCAGCAGCGCCAGCGTGTACTTCTGCCAGCTCTGTTCGTCCTGTGGATTGACCCCGGCGATGCGGTAACAGCCGCGCTCGACCGGACCGAGAATCGGCGTCAGCCAGGTGCGCTGGCCCTCCATCACTTTGTAGTAGAAGCGCCCGAGGAACGGCGCCGGCAGCAAGACCACCGCGAAGAATGCGAGGATCAGCCAATAGTCATAACTGTGCATAGCCGCTCCTAAGTCCGATCCGCGCGCAACAGCGCAACCAACAGATAAATGAACAGCCCCACTGCCAGCAGCAGTGACACCCCGTCCAGAACGCTCATGGAAGATCTCCGTGTTACGGCGTATTGCCGCGTGTGGAGGCATTGTCGGAAAGGAGGCTGTAAAGGAACGAGACCGAGGGTGTGTGCGGGGCATAAAGAAAGCGTAAAGAGTGGGTTTACGCGGGCGTTACAGCAGAGTTTTGCGCTGTATGGACGGGCCTCTTCGTCGGATCGCCGCCCGGACCAAGCCCGCTCCCACATTTTGAAATGCGCACGTCCGGACACCGCTGATACCTGTGGGAGCGGGCTTGCCCGCGAAGACGGCAGCACAGACAACATCGCACCCAACTGGCGCACGATTTTGTGGGCATTGCGCCGCGAACATCCCCGATACGACAGCTTTCAGCTCATTGCGACCCGCCAATACAAAATGGCACGCCCGCTGCACACGCCCTTCCCCGAGCTTTCCAAACCGTTCAGGGAGCAAACGCATGAACACACAACTCAAACCCACGCTGGGCACGTTGCACCTGTGGGGCATTGCGGTGGGGCTGGTGATTTCCGGGGAGTATTTTGGCTGGAGTTATGGCTGGGGCGTCGCGGGGACGCTGGGTTTCCTGGTGACCTCGTTCATGGTCGCGACCATGTACACCTGCTTCATCTTCAGTTTCACCGAACTGACCACGGCGATCCCCCACGCGGGCGGGCCGTTTGCCTACAGTCGCCGGGCTTTCGGTGAAAAAGGTGGGTTGATCGCCGGATTGGCAACGCTGATCGAGTTTGTCTTTGCCCCGCCGGCAATTGCCTTGGCGATTGGTGCGTATCTGAACGTGCAGTTTCCGGCCCTCGATCCGAAACACGCGGCGGTCGGCGCATACATTGTCTTCATGGGCCTGAACATCCTCGGGGTGAAACTGGCCGCGACCTTCGAATTGATCGTCTGCGTATTGGCTGTTGCCGAATTGCTGGTGTTCATGGGCGTGGTCGCCCCGGCCTTCAGCTTCAGCAACTTCGCGCTCAACGGTTGGGCCGGCTCGGACATCTTCGGTGCTCCGGCGATTGCCGGGATGTTCGCGGCGATTCCGTTTGCGATCTGGTTCTTCCTCGCCATCGAAGGCGCGGCCATGGCCGCCGAAGAAGCCAAGGACCCGAAACGCACGATTCCCAAGGCCTACATCAGCGGCATTCTGACCCTGGTGTTGCTGGCGATGGGCGTGATGTTCTTCGCCGGTGGCGTCGGTGACTGGCGCACCCTGTCGAACATCAACGACCCGCTGCCACAAGCGATGAAAACCGTGGTCGGTGACAACTCCGGCTGGCTGCACATGCTGGTCTGGATCGGTCTGTTCGGGCTGGTGGCGAGTTTCCACGGGATCATTCTTGGCTACTCGCGGCAATTCTTCGCCCTCGCCCGCGCCGGTTACCTGCCCGCCTCGCTGGCGAAACTGTCGCGCTTCCAGACCCCGCACCGCGCCATCATCGCCGGCGGCGTGATCGGTATCGCGGCGATCTACAGCGACGGCCTGATCAATCTCGGCGGCATGACCCTCACTGCCGCGATGATCACCATGGCGGTATTCGGTGCGATCGTGATGTACATCATGAGCATGCTCAGCCTGTTCAAACTGCGTAAATCCGAACCGAATCTGGAACGCACCTTCCGCGCGCCGTGCTATCCGCTGATTCCGCTGATTGCACTGGTGCTGGCCGTGGTATGCCTGGTGGCGATGGCCTGGTTCAATGCGCTGATAGGGCTGATCTTCCTCGGCTTCATGGCGGTCGGCTTCGGCTACTTCCTGTTGACCGGCCAGTTGCGCGCCAACGCCCCGGCAGACGCGATGCTCACCGGACTGTAAACCGCGACGGGCATAACCGGCCTAGAATGGAACCACTGCGAATGCACTTCGCTCAAAGTGGTATGCAGCGTTGCACGGCGAAACCCTCGCCCGTCGACCTGTCTTTAAGGAGAGCCGTTATGCCCTGGTATGCCTGGTTGATTCTGGTCGTTGCAATCGGCTCGATCGTCGGCGGTCTGATGATGTTGCGTGACACCGCCAACAAGGTCGAACTGACCGATGAACAACGCAAGCGCGTCGCTGAACGCAATGCCGAAGCGGACATCAAGGACGCGCAGGACCGCTGAACGAAAAACCCCGCCTGAATCGGCGGGGTTTGTTTTTTGTGGCGATTATTTTTCCCACTCGGCCTTGGCGATGTGCAACCCATGCAGGCCTTTGTATGCCGCGCGTTCCGGCTGGCTCCAGCCCTCGAGTAACGTATCGTCCAAACGATAGATTTCCACGCCGAGCGGACGGCACACGGTCAGCGGGTCCTGCGCGTCCGGCCCCCACATCGCCAGTGAAAGATCGCCACCCGGACACGTCGACAGCGCGCACAGTAGATCGATTTCGGCGAAGAACTCCAGGTAGTCGCCCTTCTGCGCCGGGCAGGCCTTCATGAAATACAGGTCATCGTGATTCAGGCCGGTGCACTGGAAGATGTTCAGCACGTCATGCACATCAAATTCGGTCAGACCATGGGGCAACACGGCGCGGGTCAGGTTGGAATGGCAGTGATGATGGAAATCCTCGCCGGTGAGCATTTTGTTCACATAAGGATCGCAGCGCGTGCCGAGCAAATCGTGCAGGCGCCCACCATGCTCGTCGATGCCGTAGCCGGCCAGGCTGTCATCGGTGATTGTCACCAGCGGACGCAGAAAAGGCAGGTTCGACCAGAGGCGGTCATGGGTGCTGACATGTGCGCCCTGCAGTTGCCGGGTGCGCGCCGCCCACATCCGTTCACGCGGATCGTGTGCGTTCCACACATTGAAATCGCCCACCTGGGGCCCGACCGGTGTGGTGACACGAAACACATGCCCCGCCGGCACATGCCAGGCACGCCCGGTGCGGATCGGCACTTCGAATTGTTCGATCAGCGTGCGCCCGTCCTTGTGGTCGCGAATCCGCTCGTAAAACGGCGCATTGACCTGTAACGCCGAGCCTTTGCTGACCTGATAGGCGGCCGGGTAGTCTTTGTACATGATTCTCCTGCTCCTCAAGTGATGGCAACTTTGAGAGCTGCAACCACTATCCGTGCCAACCGCTGGCAGCTGTTGCGAACATGTTGGATTCACCGGCCGCTTTTTTAGAAGTAGAAGTACAGTCACCATTCAATTTGCATTGGTTAAGATGGCGATCTTGTTGCGGAGAGTTTAAATGCGTTACTCGCAGGATCATAAAGCCCAGACCCATCAGCGCATTATCAAGGAAGCGTCCGAGCGGTTTCGCAAGGACGGCATTGGTGCAACCGGTCTGCAACCGTTGATGAAGGCGCTGGGCCTGACCCATGGCGGCTTTTATTCGCATTTCAAATCGAAGGACGACCTGGTAGAGAAAGCCCTGCAAGCAGCCGGTGACCAGGTCGCGGGGCTGTGTGCCGAACTCTTCGCCCAGGAAAAACCGCTGGAAGCCTTCATCGACACATATCTGTCCGAGTGGCACCAGACCACGCCGCATGAAGGCTGCCCGCTGCTGACCATCTCTTCGGAACTGGGATTGCGTGGCCAGCCGAGCCCGACCAGCGATGAAGTGCTCAAGGCTCGCCTGGACCAGATCGAAGGCACCCTTGAGGGCGAGAACGCCGCCGAGCGCAGCATCGTCATCATGGCGACTCTGGCGGGGGCGCTCCTGCTGTCTCGCAGTGTCGCGGATGCCGGGTTTGCGCAACGCATCCTGGACGTCACCCGCGAACACCTCAAACGGTCGGAAGACTAAGCCCGCCAGCGCTTGAACAGTACGCTGGCATTGACCCCACCGAAACCGAACCCGTTGGACAATGCATACTCGATCGGCATCGACCGCGCCTGACCGTGGACGATATCCACGCCTTCGCTTGCCGGATCGGGATTCTCCAGGTTGAGGGTAGGCGGTACGATTTGATCGCGGATCGCCAACAGCGTGAAGATCGCTTCCAGACCTCCCGCCGCTCCGAGCAGATGGCCGGTCGCGGATTTGGTCGAGGTCACGGCGATTGCGTTTTGCGTGCCAAACACTGACTTGATCGCCGCCAGTTCACCGAGGTCGCCCACCGGCGTCGAGGTCGCATGCGCATTCAGATGCTGCACCTGATCCGGGGTGATACCGGCCTGGTTCAGCGCCAGAGTCATCGCCCGCCGGGCACCGCTGCCATCTTCCGGCCCGGCTGTAAGGTGATAGGCGTCGGCGCTGGTGCCGTAACCGACCAGTTCGACCAACGGTTGTGCGCCGCGCGCCAGTGCGTGATCCAGCGACTCGATCACCAGCAACCCGGCGCCTTCGCCCATCACGAAACCGTCACGTCCGCTGTCGAACGGGCGTGAAGCGCGCTCAGGCGTGTCGTTGTAGCCGCTGGACAAAGCACGAGCCGCCGCGAAGCCGGCGAGACTGACTCGATCAATTGACGCCTCCGCACCGCCGCATACCGCGATATCGGCCTCACCGGCACGAATCAGTCGAGCGGCGTCACCAATCGCCTGCACGCCAGCCGCACACGCGGTCACCGGAGCCCCGAGCGGCCCCTTGAGTCCGTGCTGGATCGAGACATGCCCCGCCGCAAGGTTGACCAGAAACGACGGGATGGTGAATGGCGACAAGCGCCGCGGGCCACGGCTGTCGGTGGTACGCACGGCATCGGCGATCGCACCGAATCCGCCGACCCCCGAACCGATGATGGTGGCTGTGCGCTCCTGAGCGCGGGGGTCGGTCGGATGCCAGCCGGCCTGCTCCAGCGCCTGCCGTGCAGCCTCCATCGCGAACAGAATGAAACGGTCCATTTTCTTCTGTTCTTTGGGCGGCGTGGCGCGATCCGGATCGAAACCCGCTTCGGCGTCCTCCTCCATCGTCGGCACCACGCCGCCGACCCGGGTCGGCAGATCGGCAATCACCGCTTCCGGCAGGTTTCGCAATCCCGAACGCCCGGCCAGCAGACGCTGCCAGACGACTTCGACACCGCTTCCCAAGGGCGAAACCAGGCCCATACCCGTAACAACTACTCGACACTGATCCATATCGGGTTGACCTCTCGTGACTCAAAAGACTTTTACTTGTAACGGCTGGCCGCCGAACTGTGGGACAGGTTGGGCGCCATCACATGACGGGCGGCGACGAAGGCTTGCCACTCGCCTGCATCGGGCAGCGAAGGAATCGTGACGAGCTCGCCCTGATCCAGACCGGACAGCGCGGCATCGACCATCTCGCCCGCCTCCATGACCATTTCCGCCGGAATGCCGCTGGCATCGAACCCGGAGCGCTCCCAGATTTCGGTGCGGGTCACACCCGGCAGTACCGCTTGCACCTTGACCCCGGTGCCTTCAAGTTCGGTATTGAGCGATTGCGTCAGGCTCAGCACGTAAGCCTTGCTGGCGCTGTAGGTGGCGTTGAAACGCTCGGGGAACAAGGCGACCACCGACGCAATGTTGATGATCGTGCCGCGCCCGGCGCGGGTAAACGCCGAGGCTGCTGCGGCTGCCAGCCGGGTCATCGTGGTGACGTTCAACTGGATCAGTTGCTCCAGCACCTCAGGATCGGCGTTGGCCAGCAAGCCATTGACTGCAACCCCCGCATTGTTGACCAGCAGGCTGATGCTGGAATCGCTGCGCAGGCGCTGCTCAAGCTTGAGCACTTCATCCTTTTGCGTCAGGTCAGCTTTCAGGACTTCAACCTGAACGCCATGTGCGTCTCGCAGCTTGCCGGCCGCGGACTCCAGACGCTCCTGATCGCGAGCTACCAGCAGCAGATCAAAACCACGTGCCGCCAACCGCTCGGCATACACCGCACCAATGCCGGAAGAAGCGCCAGTGACCAGCGCCGTGCCTTGGGATTTCGGGGAATTCATGACGATACTCCTGGAATGCGTGAGGAATGAGCGACCGCTGAAAAGCAGGCGGCCTCAGTGGCGACTGAAATTATTATAGGCATAATCTCAAAGCAATATGATAGCCGTAATTTTGTATTTTCCGACGGAAAGGCTGTCGCCCTCCTGCGCCGTTTCAAAGAAGCTGGAAGCAAAAAGGGCCGGTCAATGACCGGCCCCTTGGCGTTGAACAATCAGCTTAGTTCACTTCCAGCTTGTCGCGATTGCGATCCAGGATCGCCTTGCCGATGCCTTTCACTTCCAGCAATTCATCCACCGATGCAAATGGCCCGTTTGTTTCACGATAAGCAACAATCGCTTTCGCCTTGGCCTCGCCTACCCCTGCCAGTTCCTTTTGCAGAGTGGCCGCGTCGGCACCGTTCAGATTGACCTTTTGATTTTCAGAAGTGGCTGAGACGTCCATCACCACGGGCGCCTTGTTCGCTTCCGAGGAAGCCAGAGGCGCAGCAATGGCGGCAATCGAGGTGCTGGTCAGCAAGGCAAAAATCAGGGAGTAGAAATAGCCGGTACGCATAAGTGACGCTCCATCATCAATTGAGAAAGCAGCTTTTCCGAAGCTGCTCTCCAAACTTAGGCGATTGCGGGAGCCTGTCAAAAACGCGTCCGTTACAGGATGTGAAACAATCAGGGTTCGAGACGGCGCTGCTGGTGAATCCAGTCAACGATCTCACCGTCAGGGGTATAGCCACTCACGGTTTCACGCAGAAGCTGGCGGACGCGGGAGTAATCATCCGCATCGACAGCAGCGAGCAGCTCTCCCAACCGGGACTTAAGAACATCCCATGGCAAGTGATCCTCACTGGCGGTCATGATCATCGGATGCGGCGTCGCGGCAACGTTGTCGCCGATCAGCAGTTCCTCATAAAGCTTTTCCCCGGGACGCAAACCCGTGAACTCGATGGAAATATCGCCCTGCGGATTGCGTTCGGAACGAATGCTCAAACCGGACAGATGAATCATTTTCTCGGCCAGTTCCACGATTCTCACCGGCTCGCCCATATCCAGCACGAATACGTCGCCGCCCTGCCCCATGGAGCCAGCCTGAATCACCAGTTGGGCGGCTTCCGGGATCGTCATGAAGTAGCGGGTGATTTTCGGGTGGGTGACCGTCAGCGGGCCGCCGGACTTGATCTGGCTGTGAAACAGCGGAATCACCGAGCCGGACGATCCCAGTACATTGCCGAAACGGACCATGGTGAAGCGGGTCTTGTTGACGCGGGACACATTGGCCTTGTCGCCGAACAACACTGGCGCGACTTCACGGCTCAACGCTTGAAGCGTGAGTTCCGCAAGACGCTTGGTACTGCCCATGACGTTGGTCGGACGAACGGCCTTGTCAGTCGAGATCAGCACGAAATTCGAAACGCCCGACTGCAACGCCGCCTGCGCCGTGTTGAGCGTGCCGATCACGTTATTCAACACGCCCTCGGCGATGTTGTGCTCGACCATCGGCACATGCTTGTAGGCTGCCGCGTGATAAACGGTGTCGACCTTCCAGGTTTTCATCACGTCCAGCAGCTTGTCCTGATGCCGGATCGAACCGAGGATCGGCAGCAAACGAACAGGCGTCGATTCACGACTGCCACGTTGCTCGAGCTCCGACAGAATACTGTAGAGGTTGAATTCGCTATGTTCGAACAGCAGAAGCGTCGTCGGCTGCAACGAAAATATCTGCCGGCATAGTTCGGACCCGATCGACCCCCCTGCGCCCGTAACCATCACCGTCTTGCCCTTGATGCAGCGCTCGAGCAAATCAGGCTGAGCCGGCACCGCGTCACGACCTAGCAGGTCGGCAATATCGACTTCTTGAATGTCTTCTACTTTTACCCGGCCACTGGCCAGGTCAGTAAAGTTGGGAACGCTGCGAACGTGCAGCGGAAAACCTTCCAGCAGGTTGAGGATTTCCCGACGACGGGCACGAGTAGAGGAAGGCAGCGCCAGCAGAATCTCCTGCGCCCCCGTTACATCGATCATCTGCTGAATATGTTTGGGTTTATAGACCTGCAGACCCGAAATGGATCGATCGACAATACTTGCATCATCATCAATAAACGCCACGGGCCGCATCACACGCCCCATGCGCAAGGCGGCAACCAATTGATTACCCGCCACGCCAGCACCATAGATGGCGACCTTGGTCAGACCGTCGTCACGATTTGTGAACGGTACGTGCTGGACGCCAGTGAACCAGTCGCCCATGAAGTATTGACGCATGCAAAGGCGCAGGCCACCGATGATGACCAGACTCAACCACCAGTAATTGAAAATGATGGATCGCGGTACTACGGCCTCATGATTGCTGTACCAGAAAACGACGAGCGCAAGGATCAATGAGGACAGACTGACAGCCTTGATGATAGCAATCAGCGCATCATTGCCGAAATAACGCATCACGGCACGATACATGCCGAAACGAATAAAGAGAGGAATTGCAATGGCTGGTGCAGACGCAAAAAGCCACAAATGAATTTTGAGCGGGTTGTACATGTCGTCTATCCCTAGACGCACGATAAACGCGAGCCACAAGGCAACCCAGACCAAAACGATGTCTGTGGCCACCTGCAACAAACGCTTTCGACGCCGAGGCAACCCCAGCAGCCGTGTCTTCACTCTATCCATAAACTCTTCGCTCAATAGGTTTTCTCCCTTACCTGAAGCATCGCAGCCTGATCCTCCCAGAGACTGGTGCCTCCGGTGCGCAGAAATCGATGCCCTGAAAAGTGCCATGCCCGAATCAAGGTTCGACAGCGATCACGAGCCAATAATTCATGTACCTGAATGATGGCATACAGCTCATCCAGCCCCAAGCATCACGGTCAAAAGTATTACGCGTATCGAAAGCCTGTCTGCGGGTCAAACGCCTCGCGACAAATGGGAGGAAGCGCGAGAAAGGGTACCACTCGCTTTTCCCTGGCGCCCGACCCGATCCGCACGCGAATTCGCGCCGTGTAAAACCTTGATAAACCCGGTAAACTAATCAGCTTCGCGACGATGTCCAAACCAATTCGCCACCATGGAAAGAGCGCTCAAACTTGTGTCAAATCAACCGCTGCCCGCCACAGTGACAACGCTGAGCAGCCCCGCAGAAGATGCCGGGGATGTGGCCATATTACTCTGTACTTACAATGGCGGACGTTTTCTCAAGGAGCAACTCGACTCTATTGCTGCGCAGACCCATCCAGACTGGACTGTCTACGCTTCGGACGACGGCTCTACGGACGAGACACTTGAAATCCTGCAACAGTACCGCGAGGCATGGGGTTCGCAGCGGCTGAAAATAAGCAAGGGACCCGAGCGCGGCTTCTCGATCAATTTCCTTTCTGTACTCGGACAGGCTTGCGGTGAGCATACGTATTACGCGTTTTGTGACCAGGATGACATCTGGCACCCTGCGAAGCTGCAAAACGCATTGGACTGGCAGCGCCACCAACCCAGTGAAATCCCATCCCTGTATTGCGGCCGCACTCGGATCATTGATACGACGGGGCGGGCTATCGGGTTTTCTCCATTGTTCGCCAAGCGTCCAAGTTTCGAAAACGCGCTGATGCAGAGTCTGGCGGGTGGCAACACGATGCTGATCAATCAGGCGGCGTGTTCCTTGCTGGTAGAAACCCCCATTGATGCGCAACTGGTTTGCCATGACTGGTGGGCTTATTTGCTTATCAGTGGCTGTGGGGGAAGCGTCTTCTACGATCCGGTTCCGACCCTGGACTATCGCCAGCATGCTCAAAACGTTATTGGCGCCAACACTTCGTTTATGAGTCGAATGCGTCGCCTGACAAACATGCTCAAAGGCTCGCTGCACGACTGGAACAACACAAACATTGCCGCGTTGAACAGACTTCAAAAGCGATTGACCGATCACAATCTGACAAGCCTCCAACGCTTTGAACAGGCTCGCAGCGCGCCGTTGACAACCAGAGTAACGTTGATGTTGAAAAGCCGGTTTTACCGGCAAACCCTGCTCGGCAATCTCGGCCTGGTCATGGCCGTTTTGTTCAGGAAGATCTAGCGATGGATTCAATCACCTTGAACGAAACTCCGCATCCTGGAACTCCCTGCAGCTAATGCGTCAATTTTGCTTTCCAGCGTTCACAAATTCATTCTTTTGGGTATTTTAATGAGTGTTCCGCAAAAGACATCGAGCCTGTACGGCCTGTCCAAAAATCTGTTTTTGCACCGTCACTTGATCTATCAGATGACCAAGCGTGAGGTTATCGGTCGATACAGGGGCTCAGTGCTAGGTCTGCTTTGGTCTTTTCTCAACCCATTGATGATGCTGAGTGTCTACACCTTTGTATTCGCTGTTGTATTCAAGTCGCGCTGGGGTATCACTCCGGCTGGTACCGAAGAAAGCAAAACCATGTTTGCGATCATGCTGTTCGCCGGCCTGATCGTGCACGCCGTTTTCGCAGAGGTCATCAATCGCTCACCAAGCATTGTGTTGAGCAACGTCAACTACGTGAAAAAAGTAGTTTTCCCGTTGGAAGTTTTGCCCATCATAACTTTAGGTGCAGCGCTTTTTCATGGATTGATCAGCCTGACTGTCCTCGTTCTTGCGTACTGTATTTTCCAGGGCATACCTCATCTGACTACCTTGCTGGTTCCGGTCGTCATGCTGCCTCTGCTGATACTGACGCTGGGCCTGGCATGGATACTGGCATCGCTGGGGGTTTATCTGCAGGACGTGGGCCAGACGACCGGAATTATCACGACTGTAATGCTGTTCCTGTCGCCAGTCTTTTTCCCGTTGCATTCCTTGCCCGAGCAATATCAGACCCTCATTTTGCTCAACCCCCTCACGTTCATTATCGAACAAATGAGGGAAGTTGTGATTTGGGGAAGATTGCCTGATTTCATGGGGCTTGGTGTTTACCTGCTCATTGCCCTATTAGTCGCCGCAGCTGGTTATGCGTGGTTCCAGAAAACAAGATCGGGTTTTGCTGATGTCCTCTGAATTGCTAGCAACGAATCCAACTGAAGCATCGGTGCCCGCATCGAATCTGGCTATTCGTGTTGAAAATCTGAGCAAATGTTTTCACATCTACGAACGCCCTCGTCAGCGCCTTCAGCAATTGCTTCTGGCCCCGATCAGAAACCGGCTTCAGGACGCCCACGTCAAGTACTATCGCGAGTTCTGGGCACTCAAGAACATTAATTTCGAAGTTTCTCGCGGCGAAACCGTGGGAATTATCGGAAAAAACGGCTCCGGGAAATCCACGTTGCTGCAGATCATCTGTGGCACGCTCACCGCTTCCGAAGGCACGGTTGAAGTAAATGGACGAATTGCCGCCCTGCTGGAGCTGGGATCTGGATTCAATCCAGAGTTTACCGGTCGAGAAAACGTTTATCTAAATGGCTCGATTCTTGGACTAAGCCGCCAGGAAGTCGATCAGCGCTTCGCCGAAATCGAAGCGTTTGCAGACATTGGCGAGTTCATCGATCAACAGGTCAAATCCTATTCCAGCGGTATGGCGGTGCGACTTGCTTTCGCGGTGGCCATTAACGCCGACCCGGAAATCCTTATCGTCGACGAGGCACTTTCGGTTGGTGACGAATTGTTTCAACGCAAGTGCTTTTCCAGAATTGAGGCCATTCGACAACAAGGCGCGACGATTTTGTTCGTGTCCCACGCGGGCAGCGCCATCGTCGAACTTTGCGACCGGGCAATCCTGCTCGACAGCGGCGACAAACTGACCGAAGGCGCACCGAAACAGGTCGTGGGCAATTATCAGAAGATGCTGTATGCCGCCGCAGACCGCCGGGCAATCATTCGCCAGCAAATCATTTCGGGGCAGGCCCCAACAGGTATCGACCCTCAGACAGAGGCGCTGGCACCGCCAGAGTCCGAACTAGAGATTGAGGAGAGCTTTGACCCCGATCTCAAGCCCAACAGCACAATCGAATATGAAGACAAGGGTGCGCGCATTCGAGACGCTGGCATTTTTACCGAGTCCGGCATCAAGGTGAACAACCTGGTTCGCGGACGCAGCTATCTCTACCGCTACACCGTGGACTTTTCTACCATTTCAGAACGTGTCCGGTTCGGCATGCTGATCAAGACCGTGAGCGGTGCGGAACTCGGCGGTGCGGTTTCCGCGCCTTCGGTAGCAGACTCAGTCGAATGGGTCGAGGCCGGCAGCAGCGTACAGGTCCAGTTTCAGTTTTCCTGCAACCTGACACCCGGAATGTATTTTCTCAACGCTGGCGTCACCGGCATCTCCGATCAGGTTGAAACATTTCTACATCGTGCCTTGGACGTAGCGGCGTTCCGTGTCATCACGGAGTCCGGCTGTCTGGCCACCAGCATCGTAGACTTCCATTGCGTGCCGACGCTGACTATTTCCCAAGGCATCTAAATCAATGAATACCAAGAAAATCATCATTGTCCTGGGCATGCATCGCAGCGGCACCAGCGCGCTCACCCGAGGCCTGAGCACCATGGGTGTCGCCTTGAGCGACGATCTTCACCCTGCCGGCCCTGATAATCCCACCGGTTTTTGGGAAGACAGCGATGTCATTGCCATCAATAACCAGATTCTCGGTTTGCTGGGCTCGGCACATGATCGCATGGGCGTGATCGACGCCAATGTTTTCGAATTGCCCGGGATTCAGGAAATTTATGACGCCGCCAAAGCGCTGGTGACGCAAAAAACAACATCGACATCAATGTGGGGAATCAAGGATCCGCGCATTACCCGATTGCTTCCGTTCTGGCAAAAGCTGCTGAACGAACTCGGCTTCGAAATCGGTTATGTCATTGCCTTGCGCAACCCGTTGAATGTTGCAGCATCACTGACCGCGCGCAACCAACTCCCGCCGGTCAAATCCTACATCCTTTGGCTGGAGCACATGCTGCAAGCCGTGGCATGCACCCATTCTGAAAGTCGATTGATTGTAAGTTACGACTACCTGCTGAGTGATCCAGGCAAGCAGCTCCTGCGGATGTCCAGCACTCTGGGCCTGCAGGCGCCCACCCCGGAAGAGCTGGCGAGCTACTCAAAAGAGTTTCTGGACACCAACCTGCGTCATGGCCAACACGACGATGATGAACTGCTGAAGAGCCATATCGAGCCCGCCATTCTCGCGCAAACTTATGAGTTGCTGCGTGAATGTGCACTTGACGAGCTGTCCATCAACAGCGATGAATTCGAACAACAGTTTCAACCTCTGATGTCGGCACTACGACGGATGCAGCCGATGTTGCAACTTGCATCCCAAGCCGAAGCTGCAACTGTCGCCGCCAACGAAGAAATTGTGGCCAGGGATCGCCAGATTGAAGCCCTGAACACGCACATCCAGCACCTGAATCATAACAACGAGATCTATCTGGCGACCGATGCCGGGAAGTCCTCCAGCTTCACCGCTCTGAAACATGAACAATCCTTACTCGTAAGTGCTCTGTCGGAGCAGACTGCCCGCAATAATGAGCTGACGTCAGAACTCGGGCAGTGTCAGTCGGCACTCGAGCAGGCTACAGTCCACAAGGAATCGCTCAAGCAACATGTCGCCGATCTGACATTGTCGCTGAATACCGTTCACGGCAACTTGCTGACGACCACCGAACAGGTCGATACGCTGAGCAATGCCTGGGCGACGTTCTTCGTATCCAGAACCTGGAAGCTGTTTCGCGTTTTCAATAAAAAAGCCACCAGACCGGTCATCCCGCTGCCCGAAGGCAATCAGTTCGACGACAAATTTTATTTGAGGACGTACCCAGACGTGGCCGCCTCGACTCTGAGTGCGCGGGAACACTTTCTGGGCGCAGGCCTTCGTGAAGGTCGCCAGGCTTCAGCCAGCCCGGCCCCCTCTGCCCGCCTTAACGCGGCAATATTGCAATCATCAGCGCTCGTGGAAGTAAGCGGTGAGGAAGAGCGAAAGGTAGAAAAAGAAGAAGACGTCGCATTTGACCGCGACTTTTATCTTGCCATGTACCCTGACATTGCCGACTGTGGAATCAAACCGGAACAGCATTTCCTGTTGCACGGTCGACATGAAGGCCGGATCGGAACCGTGCCGCAGGTCAAACTGAGCCGCCCGCTCACTAATGACGAAAACGGCAAGCCGACTGTATTGCTCGTCAGTCATGAAGCATCGCGTACCGGTGCGCCGATTCTCAGCCTCAACGTTGCACAGCACCTGACACAGCGCTTCAATGTCGTCGCACTGCTTCTGGGACCTGGCAGCCTGACTGAGGCCTTCCTCGAATCGGGAGCGATCGTTGCCGGCCCATTGGACCGAAGCAACGCGATGGGCGCGTCCTTGGCAGTCAGCAAGTTTTTGAACACCCATAAAATCGACTTTGCGATCGTCAACAGCCTGGAATCCAATGTAGTGCTCAAGCCGTTGGCCGAGCGCTTCATTCCCGCAGTCAGTCTTATCCACGAGTTTGCGATCTACACCCGCCCGCAATCCGCCATTCAAAATGCACTGCTGTGGGCAAGTCAGACGGTATTTTCCTCACGAGCAACGTTAGACAGTGCTGTGCAAGCACTGCCGCAACTCGGCGACCGCAGCATTCCAGTGTTGGCACAAGGCAAAAGTATCGTGCCAGGTGAAGCACAGGACGAGAAGTTCGTCGTCGCTGAAAAACGTCGACTCCAGCATGCCATGCGACCAAAGGATCAGGACGCCGATACTATCGTCATCCTTGGCGCCGGCCGCGTTCAATTGCGCAAGGGTGTCGATATCTTCATCGAATGCGCCACGCGGGTCATCAACTCCGCGATTGGTCACAAGTGCCGTTTTGTCTGGATCGGCGACAACTATGATCCCGAGATCGACATTGCGTATTCGGTTTACCTGCAGGATCAGATTCAGCGCAGCGGCATTGCTGAACAATTCAAGATCATCACCGAAACTGCACAGATCGAGGAGGTTTATGCCATGAGCGATATGTTGCTGCTCAGCTCCCGACTCGATCCGCTACCGAACGTCGCTATTGACGCCATGTTGGAGGCGCGGCCCGTACTATGTTTTGACCGGACCACAGGTATCGCCGAAATCCTCAAGCGCAACGATCTTGAATCGGCATGCGTGGCACCCTACCTCGACACTGGCGACATGGCTGACAAAATCATTCGTCTGGCATCCTCCGATAGCGTCAGAGCCGACGTGGGCGAACGAGTGAAGGCTATCGCCACCCGCGAGTTCAACATGCCTGACTACGTTGCAAAACTGGTAGACATCGCCACTCAACTGGAAGCGTCGAGCCGTCAGGAACAGCAGGACAGTGCTACGATTTCCGAGGCAGGTGTACTGGACATCGATTATTACACGCCCGCCAACGTGCACTTGAAAGATGCGGATGAGGCCGTGCGTCGTTATGTTCGCTCATGGAGTCGAGGCATACTTCGTCGCAAGCCATTTCCAGGTTTTGATCCGAGCCTCTATCAGGAACTCAATGCAGACGCGGTCGGTCTGCAAGACCCTCTTGCCCATTTCCTTCACGCGGGTCGTCCGCAAGGGCCATGGAACCAGACTCATTTCGACTGGAATAAACCTCACCCGGCGCTGGGTGACCGTGCAGTTCTTTTGTACCTCAGTGTCGAATCGCCTCAACACCTGCTCAATGCACTGGACAAGATTACGGTCTCCGGTGTCCGCGTGACCGTGATCGTACTGACCAGCGATGAGGCAATGCGAGTTGCGCTGCACAATATGCTTGAGACCGAGCGTAGCCTGACACTCGATATCCGGGTGTACGAGCGAGGAAGTCTATGGGCAATGCTTGAGCATTTGACCGAAGCCCGCTATCAAGACTACGACCTGGTCGGCCACATCGACCTGCAAACAGACCCGGTGAACCCGGAGTTCACCAGTCGCTCGGCCTATCATCACTTCCTGATCGAGAACATGATCGACGGCAAACATCTGGCATTGAGAACCATTGCCAGTCAGTTGTCTGACCCCGACAGCGCCCATCCGATCGGACTTGTGTTCCCTGACGATCCAAACATCAGCCATCTGGCATCAGATGAAGCACTGCTCGCCAGCCTCTGCAAAGCCATCGACATTCAAAAGGCGGATTATGAGCACCAGCCGTATCCGGTAAACGGGGCGTTCCTTGGAACTCCTGAGACACTATCGCCGCTTGTCGGCTCCTTGTCGGCGCTGAAATCGGCAACGAAGCAGATGCACCTTTCACCGCAAGTGGAAAGTCGGATCATGGCTCGTCTACTGCCGCAAGCCTGCGCCAGCAAACGAATGCACATGAAAACCACAGTCGTTGCCGGTGTCACTTACTAATCAAATGCTGATCGAATGAACAAGTTGAAGACAAAAATCCGTAATAAAGGTCGCCAGATCAAGCAATTGGCGCTAGGTGTTGCTCAGGGCCTGTATGCTCGTGCCTACGTCAAAGCCAAGGGAGACTCTCTTAACTTCGACCCGGTTTTCTACCTGAACCAATACCCGGACATCAAGAATTCCGGTACTGACCCTTTCTCCCATTATGTGTTTCACGGACGCAAAGAGGGTCGCGTCGGTCATTCACCGGTGTTGGGGCAGAGCGGCGCCGAGTTCGCTCAGCTTGATCCTGCACGCGAGACCGTGATCGTTGTCAGTCACGAGGCTTCCAGAACCGGAGCACCGATTCTCAGCCTTAATCTGATCATGATGCTCAAGCGTCGTTACAATGTGATTGCAATCGTATTGGGCGGAGGTGAATTGACAGACGAATTCAAACACTCCGGCACAGTATTTATTGACGCCACAGGAATGCGGTTCAACCCGGATCACGCCCGTGTCCTGATTGACAAGATCTGCAGCCAGACTCAGATAAAGTTTGCCGTGGTCAACAGTATCGAATCCCGTGTCATGCTCCAGGGGCTGTCGGCCAACTTCGTTCCAGCCATAAGCCTGCTTCACGAATTTTCCGCGTATACCCGCCCGAAAACCGCTTTCCTTGAAAGCATGTTCTGGTCGACGCGCACGGTCTTCTCCTCCAGCGTCATTCATCGAAGCGCCATACAGGACTTCCCGAATCTGGCCAACTTTGAAGCGGATATCCTTCCGCAGGGTCGCTGCGAAGTTACTTTTGCCAAGGTAGACGAACATGAAGTTGCTCGGGAAGAGACGCGCCTCAGAAACATCTTCAGCACGCTGAAGAAAGGCAATAAACGAATCGTGCTCGGCGCAGGACTGGTTCAACTGCGCAAAGGCGTTGATCTGTTCATTGATTGTGCTGCCCGTGTTCTGGAAAACGGTGAAATGAACGACCTGCACTTCGTGTGGGTTGGCAAAGGATACGATCCGGAAAACGACGTCCAGTACTCCGCCTACCTTTTCGATCAGATTCGACGGGCCGGCCTTGAAGATCATGTGACCTTCATTTCTGAAACATCGGCGATCCAGGTCGTTTACGACGAGGCCTCAGCCGTGCTGATCACCTCGCGCCTCGATCCATTGCCCAATGTGGCAATTGACGCCATCAGCCGTGGACTGCCTGTCCTGTGCTTCGCCGAAACCACGGGCATCGTCGACTTTCTTGACGAGTGCGGCTTGCGCGAAGCGTGTGTGGCGCGGTATCTGAACGTGTCGGACATGGCCCGCAAGCTGACAGCATTGATGACCGATCCAGCCAGCATGTCGACCATCGGCGAAACCCTGAAGTCGGCATCCGCCCATCGTTTTGCGATGCAGACCTATATCGACGGTCTGGAGTCCATCGCGATCGAAGCGATTGCCCAAGCGGCTCAGGAAAAGCTCGACTTCACCACGATCGAACAGGCAGCCGTCTACCGAAGCGATTTCATTCCGCGGTATCACAGAACCATTTCCGATTTCGACACATTGCGCATGCATGGACGTTCCTGGGCCAACAACATCAAAGAGAGAAGGTTGTTTCCAGGTTTCCATCCAGCCATTTTTGCCGAGCAGTCCAGCGATTACCGGGCAGGCCAGAATCCACTTGCCTGCTATCTGCGGGCCGGAAAACCGGATGGCCCCTGGATTGATGAAGTACTTACCCCGTCCTCGCCCGTCACCGCTGATGTGCAGCAGGGCCGGGTTGCGCTGCATGTTCACGTCTTCTATGCCGACCTGTTCGACGAGGTCCTCGATTGCCTGTCCATCAACAAGGTGCGTCCCGACCTGTTCCTCAGCGCACCCAATGATCAGGTCAAGGCAGAACTCGAAACCCTGAAGTCCAGGTATACCGGCAATGTGGTCGCCATTGAGGTTGTGCCAAACAGGGGTCGCGACATCGGCCCGTTTCTGACGTCTTTCAACCGACGCCATTTGCGGGACTACGACGTCATCGGCCACTTTCACACCAAAAAAAGCAAGGATCAGAGCAATCCCGAAGTCGGCAGTGTCTGGTACGACTTCCTGCTTGAAAACCTGCTGGGACGTGCCCATCCAATGGCGGACGTCATCATTTCCAGATTGCTAAGTGATCAACGCGTAGGCATGGTGTTCGCTGACGATCCGCATATTGTCTGCTGGGGCAAGAATCGTAGCTACGCCGAGGAGCTTCAGGTACGTCTTGGCCTTTCTGAATTACCGGAAAACATTGTATTTCCGGTGGGCAGCATGTTCTGGGCGCGAACCGAAAGCCTTCGCTCGCTGGACGCATTGGAGTTGTCCTGGGACGACTACCCGGCCGAGCCACTTCCGTATGACGGAAGCATGCTGCACGCACTGGAGCGTTTGTTCCCCCTTATCGTACAAAGCAACGGCTATGACATCGCGTTGACCAACGTTAAAAGCATTACGAGATAACATGAAAATACTCATTTTTGGTGGTGGTGGTTTTATTGGCTCGGCGATTGCCGACCGTCTGCTGGCCGACGGTCACTCACTGCGCATCTTCGAGCGACCGAGGGTTGAAGCCTACCGAAAATTCGAAACAACCGAGTCCGTCGAATGGGTCACCGGCGACTTGATGAGCAAACATGACGTCACTGAAGCGATCGACGGAATGGACGCAGTGCTGCACCTGGTCTCCACCACCCTGCCGAAAACCTCTAACGACGATCCGATCTACGACGTCCAGAGCAACCTGGTTGCGACGCTGCAAATGCTGGAAGCGATGGTGGCAAAGGGTGTCTCGCGCATTGTGTTCATCTCTTCAGGTGGCACGGTGTATGGCGCACCTAACTATTTGCCAGTGGACGAAAAGCACCCTACCGACCCTCAGGTGTCGTACGGCATCACCAAGCTGGCCATTGAGAAATACCTGCTGATGTATCAACACCTTCACGGCATAAAAGCCACTGTGCTGCGGGTTACAAACCCCTATGGAGAACGCCAGCGAGTGGAAACTGCACAGGGCGCCGTCGGCGTATTCCTGAGCCGTGCTCTGAAAAATGAATCGATTCAGGTATGGGGAGATGGCAGCGTCACCCGCGACTACATTTACGTGTCGGACGTAGCCGAAGCCTTCGCCCTGGCCCTCAAATACGAAGGTCCTCACAGCGTTTTCAATATCAGCTCGGGCAAGGGTGTTTCCATCAATGAGCTGATTGAGCGAATCGAGACCGTGCTCGGCGGTGCAATAGACAAGCTTTATCTGGCAGGCCGATCGTATGACGTTCCGATAAACGTGCTGGATAACACGCTGGCGGCACAGGAACTCAACTGGACGCCGAAGGTGGATCTGGAAGAAGGGTTGAACCTGACCAGTGCCTGGATGAAGAGAACACTCGGCAAATGACGGACTCTTGCAATATCAAAGCGTCAGTCGTCATTCCCACAAAAAATGGTGGCAGTCGCTTCCGCTCGGTCTTGAAAGCTGTTCTGGAACAGAAGACGAACTGGCCCTTTGAAGTCATTGTGATTGACTCCGGTTCAAGCGATCAGACCTTGGCCATTGCCAGTGCGAATCCGGCAGTGCGTATCATCAATGTCGAACCGACAGATTTCCAGCATGGACGCACCCGCAATACCGCGATCGGGCAGGCCAAGGGCGAATTCATCGCTATGATCACCCAAGACGCTCAACCGGTTGCAGAAAATTGGCTGCACTCACTGGTCGAAAAAATCGAATCGGATGAGCAGATTGCCGGCGTGTTTGGCCGCCATATCGCCTACGATGACGCCTCATTATTCACCCGCGAAGAGCTGGTTCAGCATTTTTCGGGCTTTCAATCACAACCGGTGGTGCAACTGACTGACCAGGAACGCTACCGCAACGACCCTGGTTACCAGCAGTTTTTGTATTTTTTCTCCGACAATAACGCATTGCTTCGACGGTCGGTCTGGGAGCGGCACCCATACCCTGAGGTTGACTTTTCCGAAGATCAGGCATGGGCACGCATCATCATCGAAGCTGGGTATAAAAAAGCCTACAGCCACGATGCTGTCGTATATCACTCGCATAATTATGGGCTCTGGGAACGCTTCCAGCGCAGCTTCGATGAAAGCATGGCACTGGACGAACTCTTTCATTACGAGCAGCCCAAAGGCCTACTAGTACCATTGCGTAGCTGGATTGGGCTGACACTGCGGGATCTGAGATCGGTACGTCATAATCTGTCAAAAGAAGGTCTAGGCTTGATTCTGCCGACAATCAGAGCGCCCATCGATAATCTGATGCGGGTCTGCGGAAGTTGGCTGGGCGTGCGGTCAGCACTCATGTCTCCCACACTGATCGCGTTTTGCTCGCGAGACAAAAAACTTAAACGGATGAAACGTAAGTCGTGAATGCTCATTTACTGGCAGCTCAAGTAAAAAAAGCGCTGCATCATATCAGGCAAGAAGGACTCTCCTCCTTCCTCAACATATTGTCGCGGCGCTTCAGGAGTTCACGCTCACTGTTTACCAAGCCTGACGTCATGCACGCTTACCGCTTTCTGAAGTTTGCACCTGAGGTTCAGTACCCGGACAACGCATTAAGCAACGGTGAAAGAACCATTAACTGGTACATACCACCAATAGGAAAAGGTTCAGGCGGACACCTCAACCTCTTCCGTTTTATGCAACATCTCGGAAACCTGGGCTTTACCAATCGAGTCGTTATTGTGGAGGACGATGGGGAGCGGTCCAGCGTCAAAGTGAAATCAACAATAAAATCCTGGTTCAATATCGACAACGTAGAGGTCTACTTTGTTGATGGTGTAGTGCCATCGGCGGCCGCATCAATCGCTACGTCCTGGCAGACCGCGTATGCCGTGAAAAATCTCGTAGCATTGACTCATAAATGCTACTTCGTACAAGACTATGAACCTTGGTTCTATCCGGCCGGAAGTGAATACGCTCTCGCGGAACAGACCTATCGATTTGGTTTCCATGGCTTTACAGCCGGCAGTTGGCTTTCGACACTACTAAGTCGCGAATTTGACATGTCGACAACTGCGCTGGGTTTTTCGTTCGACAGAGCCCTGTACAAACCTCATCCGAAAGATAATACGATACACAAGCGTGTCTTCTTCTATGTACGGCCGCCGACCGCGCGAAGAGCTTTTGACCTGGGTGTACTGGTACTCGCGGAACTTGCACGGCGTATTCCAGATATAACCGTGGTGATGGCCGGATGGGACGTTCACCATTACACATTTCCGTTTGCTTGCGATCATGCCGGGCTCAAGAACCCTGAGCAACTCGCTGAGCTTTACAGCTCCTGCGATGCAGCATTGGTATTGTCGTTATCAAACCTGTCGCTTTTGCCTCTCGAAATCATGGCCTGTGGCGTACCTGTTGTCAGTAATCGCGCTGAATGTACTGAATGGTTGCTGGACGATAAAATTGCAATGTTGGCTGAACCAACAGTCGATGCATTATCGTGTGCATTGGAGAAGGTACTGAGTTTTCCGGCACTTGCGCAACAGCTCAAGGAAAACGCTTTCGCGTTTACCGCGTCGGCCTCGTGGTCGGCGGAGGGAGACAAAATGGCTCAGAGGCTTCACGAAATATTTTCAAGCCCCCCCCCTACTTTCGAGCCAGCTTCGGAGACACAGGCATCAAGCTTTACGGAGAATTCGTCATACAGATCCGAAAATTTTGACTCAATACCTGGTGACAAAAGCCGACGCCGGACATAAATACAAAAAGGCCCTTCAGAGATCGGTCGCTGCCTGAGTCGTTAATTGGTCGTGCTGACCGAGGACAAACCTAACGGGAAACACAGAAGGGCTGGCTGCAATGGTTAGCCATCTAAAAGCCACCTTTCGTTCAACACACTCAGGGACCGAACTCATCACACCACGTGCGGCTTTCCAGAAAACGCGGCTCATTCCTCAAAAGGAAGTCAGCGGACGTAGCCCTTGGCCGAGACGAGGCGGCTATGAAAAAAGCGGTGTTCGTGCTAAATTTTTGCGCCACTGAAAGCCTGCTTATAACTTGGTAGCGTTTTACTAAAGCTGTTTGCTGTTTTCCTAGATTCACTTTTACTGGGGCCGTTTTTCCTGCCCAGTACTCAGGGAAGAACTCCTTTGACTGTCCATACCCCTCCTTCCTCGCTCCCACTCGTTGTCGATCTGGATGGCACCTTGTTGCGCTCCGATCTGCTATTGGAAACCGGTATGGCTTTCGTCAGGCACCAGCCGATGAGTCTACTCAAACCTTTTTCCTGGCTACTTAAAGGCAAGGCTGCCTTGAAAGAAGGTTTGGCAAACGCGACCCATCTCGATGTGACCACCCTGCCCTATGATCCAGAGCTGATCGCCCTCATTGAGGCAGAGCGCAAACAAGGTCGAAGCGTAGTCCTGGCGACTGCCAGCCACCACTCGTTGGCTGAGCGTATCGCCGACCACTTGAAGCTGTTTGACCGCGTCCTGGCCTCCGACAGTGATGTTAATCTGTCATCGCATAAAAAGCGGGATATATTGGTCAAACTCTACGGGGAGAAAGGGTTCGATTACATTGGTAACTCGCTCGACGACATTTCGGTATGGAAGTCAGCTCGTGAAGCTTATGTCGTCAACCCTGAGTCCGGGGTTGAAAGACGAGCTTTCGCGCAAGGAAATGTCAAACAAGTTATTAAATCCAACCCGTCAGGACTGGATCAATGGATGAAGGCACTTCGTCTACACCAGTGGATGAAAAACGCCCTCATCTTTGTTCCCTTACTCGCCGCGCACCAGATAACCAACCCGCTGTTGGTCTGGCAGGGCATCCTGGCGTTTCTGCTCTTTGGTTTATGCGCCTCAAGCGTGTACCTCTTGAATGATCTTCTCGACCTCGCGGATGATCGTCACCATATTTCCAAGCGCAACCGCCCTTTTGCGGCAGGCCACCTTTCAATACGATCCGGACTTATCGTATTTCCCGGATTGCTCGTTGCCGCCTTTGCCGGTGCGCTATTGCTTTTACCCGGGGAGTTTGCCGGCGTTCTGGCTGCGTATTATGTTTTGACATTGGCTTACTCATTGTCACTAAAACGACATATGGCAATCGATGTCATTTCACTGGCCTTGCTTTATACACTGCGGATTATTGCAGGTGCAGCCGCGACCAGCTTGGAGCTGACCTTCTGGATTCTCGCGTTCTCAATGTTCATCTTCCTCAGCCTGGCGCTGGTGAAACGTTATGCAGAGCTGCGAGATGCGCGCAAAAAGGGACACACCGAAAAAACCCGTGGTCGCGGCTACTATCCCGACGACCTGGAAATGATTTCGTCCCTGGGCGCATCTTCCGGATATCTGGCGGTGATGGTGCTGGCGCTCTACATTCATGATCAAGCGACGAATGAACTCTATTCCCATCCGCAGGTAATCTGGCTAGCTTGCCCTTTGCTGCTTTTCTGGATTACTCGGATATGGATGCTGACTCACCGTGGACAGATGCATGATGATCCAGTGGTTTTTGCCGCTCGTGACCGTATCAGTCTGGTAGTAGGCGCATTGTTTGCACTAGTGTTTTGGGTTGCGGCATGACTGAGACTCGGTACTCATGGGGGCGCTACCCCAACGCCCCACAAGACGCTCACACCTGTAGCTGGCGCAGCGAAGTATCCGAATTGTTGAGTCAGGTGATTGCCGGCCATGGCTCCACTCTCCCGTTCGGCAATGGACGCAGTTATGGCGACAGTTGCCTGGCGGCCAGCGACCATGTCGTGCAACTCCGCACTCTGGATCGCTTTATAGACGTTGATTGGGAGCACGGCGTTGTAATTGCCGAGTCCGGCGTTACCCTCTCAGAAATCCTGGCACTGAGCATCCCCAAAGGATGGTTCCTGTCTGTTACACCCGGAACTCAATTCGTTACCCTGGGTGGTGCTATTGCAAATGACGTTCATGGAAAAAACCATCATCTACGCGGAACATTTGGCAGTCACGTTCACAGCTTCGGCTTACTGCGGCAAGGGGAGGGCCTGTTGTCATGCTCACTGTCAGAAAACTCGGAGCTGTTCGCGGCGACTATCGGAGGCCTTGGCCTGACCGGTGTCATCACTTGGGCGAAAATCCAGTTGATGCCGATAAACTCAAGCCAAATCGACAGCACGGTAGTGCGCTTCGATAACCTGAGCGAATTTTTCAAGCTCTCCGCAAACCTAGATCATCAACACGAATATAGCGTGGCCTGGGTCGACTGCCTGGCGCAAGGCTCTAAAACAGGGCGCGGAGTGTTCATTGTCGGGGATCATGCGCCTTACGGGTCACTGAGTGTAGAGAAACCTAAAAAGCTACAGGTGCCAATAACACCCCCGCTCTCGCTGATCAACAACCTCTCGCTGCATGCGTTCAATGAAGCCTATTGGCGAGTACATCCCAAGACCCCTTCGCGTCGCTGGGGAAGCTACGAACCGTTCTTTTATCCGCTAGATCGGATTCTTGACTGGAACCGTATCTACGGGCGAAAAGGGTTTCAACAGTATCAGTGCGTTATACCAGACGATGCGGCCGAGGTAGCTATGAACGAGCTGCTGGCCGCGATTGCTGCTTCCGGACAAGGTTCATTCCTGGCCGTACTCAAACGCTGTGGCGATGCTGTTTCACCAGGATTGTTATCGTTTCCGATGCCGGGTACTTCACTCGCATTGGATTTTCCGCAAAAGGCCAATTTAACAACGTTGTTCAAACGCATGGATTCGATCGTCCATCAGGCCGGCGGTCGACTTTACCCCGCCAAAGATGCCCATATGAGCGGCAATGACTTCCGCCAGGCTTACCCGGCCTGGGAACAACTGGAAGCACTGCGCGATCCGTGCCTAATATCCCGTTTTTGGAAACGAGTCATTTCATGAAAAAGGTTTTGATTGTCGGAGCAACGTCGTCCATTGCCAGTGCTTGCGCACGTCTGTGGGCACAACAAGGAAGTGAGTTCTTTCTGGTTGCCCGGAATGCCGAGAAACTTGAACAGACTCGTGCCGATCTCATCGCGCAGGGCGCCAACGCTGTAACCGTATACACGATGGATGCTGTCGATTACTCAGCCCATCCCGCCATGCTGGAAAGTTGCCTGACCGCCTTGCACCAGATTGATATTGCCTTGATTGCCCACGGCACCCTGCCGGATCAGAAGGTTTGCGAAAACGATGTAAAGATTGCCCTCACAGAGTTAGCCAACAACGGTATCTCGGTCATTGCCCTACTGACATTGTTGGCTAATCATTTTGAAAAACAACACTGTGGCACATTGGCAGTCATTTCCTCCGTGGCGGGAGATCGTGGCCGTCCTTCCAACTATCTGTACGGCACCGCAAAAGCCGCTGTTTCCACATTCTGTGAAGGCTTGCGTGCACGCATGTTCAAGGTTGGTGTACATGTAATAGATATCAAGCCTGGCTTCGTTGACACCCCGATGACCAAAGGCTTGCCTTTACCAGGACCGTTGGTCAGCAAACCCGAGCAGGTCGCACTGCGCATCGTCAAGGGCATTGAACGAAAAGTTGATATTCTCTATACACCGGGATTCTGGGCTTTGATCATGTTGATTATTAAAAATGTACCAGGCTTTGTGTTCAAAAGAGCAAATCTTTGAATAAAACATCACTGTATTTAAAGCCTTTGGAATACAGCCAACGATGAACATCGAGAAACACCTGCCACTACATCAGTTTGAATTTTTAAGCTTTTTAGATAAAGGGATCAGACTTTTCCTCATTTTTACTATTTTTTGTGTATTCATTCCGCCGAATCCTACAGTGCCCATGGAAGTGCTGGACAATTCATGGATGTTCGGAATGAATCAGGCCACCGCACAGCACTTGGCATTCGGCCGCGACATCATCTTCACATTCGGCCCATATGCATCGATCTACACGAAAGAATACCATCCCGCCACCGACCTGCTGATGCTGCTGGGCGGAACATACCTAGCGCTTTCATATACATTGAGCTTGGCATCCAGGACAAATGAAAGTTTGCTCGCAACCCCAACACATCGTAATTACAAATAATCGGTCATCTCATGCATACAAACAAGATACTTCTTCCCGGCGGCGCAGGCTTAGTTGGACAAAATCTCGTTGCTAGATTGAAAGAAAAAGGCTACACCAACATCGTCGTGCTGGACAAACACAATAAAAATATTGAAGTTTTAAAACAGGTACAGCCTGATATCACTGTTGAATTCGCTGACTTGGCAGAGCCGGGCCAATGGCAGAGACATTTCGTTGATGCCGATGTAGTCGTAATGCTTCAGGCACAAATTGGTGGTAATGACTACCAGGAGTTTGTCCGTAACAATGTCGACTCAACACGTCTTATTCTTGAAGCTATAAAGAAGAACAATGTGCAAAGACTCATACACATTAGCTCTTCCGTTGTAGAGTCTATTGCAGACGACTTTTACACCAAGAGCAAGAAAGATCAAGAACGCATGGTGCTGGACAGCGGCATCCCATGCCCGGTCCTTCGACCGACCCTAATGTTTGGCTGGTTTGACCGCAAACATTTAGGCTGGCTCTCACGCTTCATGAAAAAAGTTCCGATTTTTCCAATTCCTGGACATGGCCGATACATGCGCCAACCGTTATATGCTGGCGACTTCTGCAATGTAATTATCAACTGCATCGAGAATCGCACTCATAATGGAATTTACAACATTTCCGGCCATGAAAAAATCGACTATATTGATATCATTCGTGAAATCAAGAAAGCCACTCGGGTCAGCACCGCTATTGTGAAGATCCCCTATGCCTTATTTTATGCATTGATCTGGACTTGGGGCCTATTTGATAAAAACCCACCCTTTACCACTCAACAACTGGCAGCACTCAGTGCCAAGGATGAGTTTGAGGTAATTGACTGGCCAACTATTTTCAATGTGCCATTCACTCCGTTTTCTAAAGCCGTGGATGAAACATTCAACGATCCTAATTACAGTAAATTTGTTCTGGAGTTTTAACCATGGGCCAGCGTATTGCGGTACTGGGCGCAGGCCCTATGGGGTTGGCAGTTGCTTATCAGTTGGCGCGTGACGGTCACCAGCCGGTCCTGTTCGAAGCTGACGACCGTATAGGCGGCATGACTGCCTCATTCGACTTTTCCGGACTAAGCATTGAGCGCTACTACCACTTCCATTGTATTTCCGACCATGCATTCCTTTCTGTTCTCGCCGAACTGGGCTTGGCTGACAAAATGCGTTGGGTTGAAACGAAGATGGGTTATTGGTACAAGGACCGCCTTCAGCCTTGGGGCAACCCTATAGCATTGTTGAAATTCCGGGGACTTAGCCTGGTAGCCAAGGTGCGTTACGGGCTGCACGCTTTTCTTTGCACCAAGCGTAATGATTGGAAGCCGCTGGACAATGTCGAGGCAACCGGATGGATCAAGCGCTGGGTCGGCCCAGAGGCTTGGGAAGTGCTCTGGCGGCGGCTGTTTGACTACAAATTCTATGAATACAGCAGTAACCTTTCGGCTGCCTGGATTTGGAGCCGCATTCGTCGGATCGGGCGCTCTCGATACAGTCTGTTCAAAGAAAAACTTGGTTACCTGGAAGGTGGATCAGACACGCTTTTGCATGCGCTAAAAGCCGATATCGAAGCACATGGTGGTAAAATCCGGCTGAATACCCCGGTAAACCGTGTGGTACTGGACGATGGGAAAGTACAAGGCCTTGAAGTGGACGGCATCGTGGAAGCATTTGATAAGGTCATCAGCACGATTCCACTGCCTTATGTACCTCGTGTAATGCCTGATCTGCCAAAAGAGATTCTGGCGAAATATCAAGCAGTAAAAAACATCGCGGTCGTTTGCGTCATCGCCAAGCTGCGCAAGCCTGTATCTGAAAACTTCTGGCTTAATACAAACGATCCAGAAATGGATATTCCTGGCTTGGTGGAATATTCAAATCTACGCCCACTGGATCAACATATTGTATATGTTCCATTCTATGTTCCTGGAGAGCATCCACTATTCTCTGAGCCAGACCAGGCATTTCTGGACAAAGTGCAGCGCTATTTGAAAAAGATCAATCCGAAACTACAGGATGATGACTTCATTGAGCTACGTGCAAGCCGGTACAGATACGCACAACCTATCTGTGATCCGGGATACTTGGAGAAACTTCCTCCCGTCTCTCTTCCAGTCGAAGGTCTATGGGTTGCTGACACTTCATATTACTACCCGGAAGATCGCGGGATTTCTGAAAGTATTGATTTTGGTCGTAAAATGGCGCGGGATGTAACCTTGTGATAAAACATTTCATGTCCAAACAGTTCCTGACTTTTCTACTGACAGGAGGCACTGCAGCGGCCATAAATTTTGGATCCAGGATAATATATAACTTGTGGGTGAGTTTTTCCACTGCAGTCGTCCTGGCTTACATTACAGGAATGATTACCGCCTTTATTCTCTCAAAGCTTTTTGTTTTTTCGGAGAGCCAACAATCAGTACATAAATCGGCGATATTCTTCGTGCTCGTTAATTTGGTAGCAGTATTGCAAACCTTTTTGATCAGCATGGGACTTGCTTATTACGCCCTGCCAAAAATGGGGATTACTATACTGGCACCGGAAATAGCTCATGCCGTGGGGGTAATTGTTCCGGTATTCACAAGCTATCTTGGACATAAACGATGGTCCTTCCGTTGATGTATTGCAAGCAATAATCTCGAATCTGATAGTCCCTTCGCGCCGTCTCTTAAACAATTGCGCATGCTGTCGCAACTTAGCTTCTAGTTGCGACAGCTTCCACAGAAGTAAGCTAATGCTCTCCAACTCCTGCCTGTGACTGGCAGGAGCTTCCATCAAGATGCCTGATCACTCAAGGATTAATTTTCACGCCTGTCTTAAACTGGCAAAGCTCAACTGTGTTTTTGACGACGCGTGCAACTCCGACCGAATAATCTCCCGCCAAATCTTTAACATCAATTATACGGCTGAAGCCCACTGGCCCAAGACTGGCCCGATTGAAATATTCATTAACGTCAGGCCTTGAAACGGACGCAGCTTCGTAATAGCTAACCAACCCCTTTGAGTCCGTCAGTGTAACGTAAACCTTGTCAGCCAGATCGCCGTTAGCGCCAGAGACTGCTGTCCAACCACTCACCGATAAAGTCTGAGGGATCTTATCGAGCTCCGATACGCTGTCGAGAGAGCCCTCACAATTAGCTGTAATCTTGTTTTTGTTGGAATCCATCAAATGCTCTGGCGTACCTAAAAAACAACCACCCGCTTCCATGAGCTTGAATTTTTCGTTATTAAAGGAGAAATTCAGTAGGTCGCGCCCCTTGGGTCTCGGAGCAGCCGGGCAGACAACAATAGCGCCAAGCGGCAGCCCACCAAGATAGCTTTGCGGATTAGCGAGCACATTATCATAGTTCTTGAACCAATTCGGAACAGTGAACGATTTACGCTCCGAATAATAGGATAATGCAGAGCTCCAGTCATATCCGAACGCAACAAATGCCTCACCTTGCTTCACATTATTATTTAATACAGAAGCAACGGCCAGTTCCTGAGTATTGCCCACATTAAAAGAAGACTTTATATCACGATAATAACCACCACTAAAAGCGACATAGTTGCTAGCCATCAGTGCGACAAACAAACCAATCAGTACTCCCGTCGAGCGCAGCGATTCAAAAATAACAACTAGTGCTACCGACAAAGCGAAGATCAGAAAAATTGCGTTTGCTGACTGATAGTACAGATGTATCAAATGAAGATTGGTAAAAATGAATAGTGGCAGAACACCTAGCAATAAAGAGACACCCACAACAAACTTTAGCTTTTTGTTTTTAGAAACAAACATCGAGCCAAGCATTATCGCTAAACCCAGGACACCACCCAAATTATCCCTCAATAGTCGCTTCCAAATCACATCGACGTACAAAGTTTCGGAAAAACGTTGCGAAATCGTACCCCAGTTCCACTGAGACAGAGCGCTCGACGTGATATATACGCCGAACTCGTTATTTACTTTTACGACGTCCGTATAAAATGCCCAACCAGCTCCCACAACGATTGGCATCCCAAACAATGCAAAAGAGAGGCAGATATTCCTAACAGTAAAGGCCTTGACCACACCTTTTTCATTCAACTCATGAAACAAAAACAACAATGCCATCACTGCCAGAACTGGCAGCCCAGTCGTAGCCTTCTGGAGAATGGATAAACCAATAAATAGCACAAAAAGCAATGCATTCGTTCTTTTTTCTAACGCGAGAAAATCAATAAAATATTTTATTGCAACGACAGCAAAGAACACCGCTGCCGTTTCCATCATAAAACTCCTACCCCACTCCAAGTAAATAGGACTGGAAAAAAGAAGTCCGACAAAAACAAAGAAAACAGGCCTTGGCAAAGATAATTGCCTACAGATTGCTCTTACCGGAAACAGACAAGAAGTCAAAAACAGAAAAGATACCAATCTTCCCGTCATATCCAACCCAGATCCGAACAGCACCGACAACATAGCCACTAGATACTGATAAATTGGGAACTCAAACGGTATTGACCATGGAGCACCGACCACTGGAGTTTCGTACGCGAGTTTGAAGCCGTCCTTAACAAACCATAGAGATGTCAGCGCCGTTTGCGTCTGCCTAAAACCGAACTGTTCCAACACTGGCTGACCAGCATAATACACCGCAATAAAGAGCGCGTATAAAAATGCAAGCACCGCCAATAACTTTAAGAGTACATCTCTCGCCTGGCCACTCCCTGAAAAAAATCCGTACTTCAATCTGCCACCCCATACTGAATCTAAGTTTAAAATAATCTACCGTCAGCGGAAAAATATTGCTCGTTGACCAGCACCTGTACCCACGATTATTGTTCATGCCCCCTTGCTTATCACTTTACAACCTTGAGAGGACCAAGAGTTTAAATTTCTGACATTTAGTCCCTCTAATGAAGCACTGTCATCTTACTCTCCCAGCCCCCTCATTTCGGGTAGAGTTCATCTTACATAAATATTGTACGTCATTCACATTAGCGTTGAACATTTGGAATTAGATCTAGAAGGCTGACGCCAGCCAAAAAACCCGTTGGATGGGGCATCCTGCCTCAAAATGCCACCTCTGCTTTCCACGGGCCCTCTCCTCCAGCACACCAAAAATATGCCAACCCTACGATCGCCCCCTCCCGATCGGACGTGCGGTGGAATTCAACGGGGATCCACTACAGGTTGGCACGCGATAGGAAACATGTGTGCCGTACTCAATCTACAGCAGTTCACTGGCTAAACTTGATCGGACCGCACTACCCATAACATACATACGCGAACTGAATGCGTGCTGCCCGGTGAACTCCCCGGGCGAGTATACTTAGACAAATGGCAGATTCGGCATTAGTTAAAGCCACTCGTGCTGAAAACGAAATGATGATCTCTTTAATCTGTGCAGAAAGAGGCGATCTTAGAAAATATCATGCGATGTGTTCAGCATCCAATCGTATCGACTACGATTTGCTGCTTGCCCTCCTAGGTCTTCTTGCCAGCGCCGCGTGAGGGGAGCTGGGCAACAGACTCACCTGATCGGCATCGCCCTTGCCTTGGCCACCTGAATTCAGTACGCTGCGCAACTTGACGAAGGCAAGTAAGCCGTCCCGCGATAAAATCAGGATCCTCCTGAATCATTTTATCCAACCGACGGCCACCTTATCTTCCATATCTGGGCATTTTCCAGGAACATTTCTGAAATCAACCGGGAATGACTGTGCCATGTCCACTTAACTTGCATAATTGACTGTTAATAAAAACAGGTAAAATATCTTGACCAAGCCCCCTCTCCAATATCGTCCAGATATCGATGGCCTGCGAGCCATGGCAATTATACTCGTCATGATTGCTCACGCCTTTCCGACCTTCTTAGTTAACGGCTATATTGGGGTTGATATATTTTTTGTGATATCTGGGTATTTGATCACCTCCATCATATTGAAGGAAATTTCGAAGAACAGGTTTAGTTTTGTTGAATTTTACATACGCCGTGCCAATAGAATATTTCCGTGCCTTGTAATTGTTCTTGCTGGATGCTTGATATTTGGATGGCTGGTATTGCTCCAAGGCGAATATAAGCTGGTGGGACGAGCTACTACGGCCGGTGCGGGCTTTGTGGCAAATATCAACAACTACAGCGAGGGCGGCTATTGGGACGTATCAAACAACGTTAAACCGCTGCTCCACTTATGGTCGCTCGGTGTCGAAGAGCAGTTTTATATCTTCTGGCCTGTCATGTTATGGCTGGCCTCAACCAATCGTATGAAAAGCACGGCTCTTGTAATTTCCATTGCAATGTGTTCTTTTGCATGGTGCGTGTATATTACAAAAGAAAATCAACCCTCCGCTTATTACCTACCTTTTTCCCGTTTCTGGGAGCTAATGGCTGGGGGATTACTGGCACATGCCGAAGCATTTGCGCGATCGAAAGATATCAGCATATTAGATGTTATAACGCACAGCAAGATATTCGATTGGTGCAACAAAGCCCGATCACAGCTGAATGTTATTCTTGCGAACTCATTTTCCATTCTTGGGCTATTTCTCGTTATATCCGCATTGCTTACTCAATATCCCCTGAGCAGTTTTCCGGGTAGTTATGCAGCACTTCCTGTTTTAGGTGCGGTGTTGCTAATCATGGCTGGACCTGCTGCATTAATTAATTCAAAACTTCTTTCCAATCGACTGATTATCTATATCGGACTAATCAGTTACCCTCTCTATTTGTGGCACTGGCCGATAATCGTCTTCAATTACATTATCCATAGCGGCGAGGTCTCAAATAGATCATTATTTTTATCATTGGCAATTACATTTATACTGGCAAGTGCCACCTATCACTTTGTAGAAAAACCGATCCGATTGAACGCAAAATGGCATAGCAAGAAAGCAATGGCGCTAACAGCCCTAGTTTTGTTGTGTGGCATTTCAGGATATATAGTAAATATCAATGATGGATTTGAGTCCAGATACAAGAATTACGAGATTGCGTCAACTTCACAAGTTGAAATCTCTGCTAAAAAAGAGAAGTTTGCTATCCTTGGAGATAGTCAGAGTGAAATGTTTGCCGATGGCATGCGGTTGCCCACCGACAAAGTAAAAGTTTTCTCTACAGCAGGGTGGCCATATCTTGCTGGCACAAGCTTCTTAAAGATCACAAACAAAATTCCGAAGCTCACTGACGATGCCATGAGTGAAATATTAGCTGACAAAAATATAGACATTGTTGTCATTGCAAACATGTACAACCTGTACACTGACTTCGATGAGTTCAATCATGGCGATAAGTTTTATAGCGTTCCGGTTGTGCCGCATGAAACATCAAAGGAAGCTTACTATTCTGGTCTGCGAAGAACAGCCACGATTCTCGCCAATGCCGGAAAAAAGATCATTTATGTAAAATCCATTCCATTTCTGGGCGGGGTAAATTCTGTTTCTGCATGCTCTGATTATCACCTTACAGTTCCTAGAAAGAAACCTAAGTCTTGCCTTGTCACCCGCGATGAGATTGAAAAATTTCGAGATGGATATGATTCATCTGTGCAAAAGACATTTCATGATATTCCTGGGGTCTCAATATTCGATCCTGTGCCATACATCTGCGACGAGAAATATTGTCACGTCTCGAAAGATGGGGTATTGATGTATCGAGACACATCGCATCTTAGTCATGAAGGTGCTGCAATTGTCGGATCGGGAATAATTAAAGCTGTTAATGCTGTGCGTTCGGATAAATATCTATGAGCACGACATGATTTATCCGTTGGCCAGCTACCTTCGGAACACTATTACCCAATTGCCGCCCGATACAACACATCGGGCCAAAGGACGGTTTGGTCGAGTGGGGAAAATCGCCGTAAGGCAGATTTAGTAATCCGCCAGCAATTTAAACTTCTGCGACATCATTAGCCCCCCTTCTGGGCGGGTATTGCCTATCGCAAAGCGATGCGACCAACCCATCTGCCGCTCGCAACCCGCAGCGATGTATCCTTAAAGCATGAGGTTGGGGCATGGAGCTAGGTAGGAGTCGACACTGACCAGTAAAGGCTCGTTTACCAACTCAGAACTGCCCCAAGAACTCGACCGTTTTTTTCAGTTTCGGGGCAGGAAAATCCAGGATGGTCCGCACGGAAATGAGGAAAACTAGTAGGATACACACTCGCCACATGCTTTCGCTGCACCTTATCCGGCCCGCAGCCCCTCAGTCCAAGCAACAGGCAACGTATCGGTGCTCCCGATTTCCGAATCAGACGACGAGTTGAGATGTCAAACTTGATGTGGACTCATAGAGTAGTTACGAACATCCGATTACATAGGATCGGACTTAACTGACGCAAAGCTTTTAACCAATTCAATTGCCAGCGCCCGCGCATGCTGGCGAAGTTCGGGAACAGCCGTGGCCTCCCATAGTTGAGCTTTTAGCATAGGCCCCACATAACTTAACCACTGTATACTTCTCCCAGACGGATCTTCAACTGAGTAGTCTTTGCCAACCGTGATTCCAAGATTCAATGCATCAGCACTGATCATTGCTTCGTTCAACAAATACGAAATAAATGGATCAGTAATTTTCTCTATGTCCGTACATGGACCAGTGCAGTTGATGATTTGATCAAACCGGTATTCGACAACATTATCGACTCCTCTTGTCTTGATACGCACAGAAACGCATGCCCCTTCAGCAGCCACCGAGAGAATCCGTCCAGCGATCGAGTTGACAGCGGAAGTCGCAAGCGCTTCCTGATAAATACGGTAAGTCTGTGGTGCCACTCGGTGCCGATAGACATCCCAATGGGGCTGTACATGACGTAAAAAGCGTCTGCGCTCATCAAGCAACAAACGTCCCCACAGCTCGGAAGTAATCGGCCTGAGTGCTGCCACAACTTCCCGCCAGTGCTCAGGCGACCGAGCCACCTCTTGACGCACCAATTTCATATAAGAGGAGACTGACGGTACGCTCGCCAGTAAATCCGCGCAGATAGTTGTCGAGAAAGCCGAGGCAGGTATGCGGTCGCGGTGAGCCGTAGGTAATAAACCTCGACGCGAAACCATCGTAACTTTGGCCGCAGGATGGGATTGGCGCAGGGAGATCAGAGTATCGAGCGCTGTCAAACCACTGCCGACCAGCAGAACGCGCGGCGCTTGATCAGAAGAGAGCTGCGCCAATGGCGACCAGGGATCTGCTGTATAGACCGAAGAGTTGTCGAGTTGCTGTAATCCTGATGGTCTGGCAGGGGAAAAATTGCCGAACGCCAATACAACATGATCCGCGACAATTCGCTCACCGGTACTAACATCTATCACTGCGCCTGCACCATCAGCCTGGATCGAAAGGACCTCTCCTGTAATGCGCGAACACTTTACCGTAGACTGAGCTTCAGACTGACTCAGCATTTCACTAAGATAGGCGCCATACAACTTTCGCGAAACGAAACTGCCGGAATGAGTTTCAGGATCAATCTTTTGACAAAAGGCAAGGAACGAGTCGGGTTGATCAACCAATGCGGACATATTCCCCGCTGGCACGTTCAACAAATGATGTGGACTGTTTGTACCATAGGCCAAACCACGCGCCATTTTTCCCGATCGATTGATGATTGTAAGGTGCATCCCCTCCGATGCACGCTTCAGGAACTCTATTGCTGTTACTGCCCCACTAAAACCTGCACCGATGATGACTAGCCGCTTCACTTTGCATTCCATTGTTCTAAATAAGTCATTACAGCATCCACGCCGTCTTCTATCGAATGAGTCAGAGTTTCAATTGTTATCTGTGGAGAGGCAGGAGGCTCATACGGCGAGTCAATCCCCGTGAAGTTTTTGATAACCCCTTGCCGGGCCTTGATGTAGAGTCCTTTGGGATCACGACGCTCGCACTCGCTGAGCGGTGTATCAATATACACCTCAATAAAGGACTCATCGCCGATTACACTGCGTGCCAGCGCCCGATCACGTCGAAATGGAGAAATAAAGGAGGTGATGACAATGAGCCCTGCATCTATAAACAGATTGGCCACTTCGGCGACCCGCCGGATATTTTCTTCGCGGTCGACATCTCCAAAGCCAAGATCCTTGCACAAACCCATCCGAACGTTGTCACCATCGAGCAAATACGTGTGGCATCCCTTCGCTACAAGTCGTTGTTCTAGCGCGTCCGCAATGGACGATTTTCCAGAACCACTCAGACCAGTCAGCCATATCACAACGGGACGCTGATTTTTTTGCTCACCACGTATACGACCAGTCGTCGAAATACGTTGGCACGTGAGATTATTCTGCATATTTTCTCGTCATTTTTAATGTCTGGGCCAATAGCAGTTAGGCGCTCCGCATAGTAAATGCTGAAGCCTGCGCTGGGATTTTAGACCAGCCAGCTGGCTATAACTACCGTGTTTTAGCCTTGCCGGCGTTCAGTAAGTACGCTAAAAAAAACAGAGGACCAAAGGCAGTTACCAGGCCAACCACTGCATTCATTTGATACAGCGCCACGAAAATTGAAATAGGAAGCAAAAACCCGGCATTTATTACCAAAACTGTCAGCGTCACTTTTTTGTGCCCGAAACGACGTGCTGCATGTTGATAACCGTGGCTACTATGAGCCTCGTACACCTTTTCGCCGCGTATTAACCGGAAGATAAGGGTCCATGTGGCATCGACTATGAATACACCCATCAGGATGATCCAGCTCCATAGCAACACAGGCTTGTGCGAAGCAACCTCGAGCGTGATTACCCCAAGGATGAGCCCGAGAAAGCCACTTCCGGCGTCCCCCATAAAAATCCGCGCTGGTGGAAAATTCCACCAGAGAAACCCCGCGACAGCCGTTGCCAACATCACCGGCGCCCAAATCAGGTATACGCTTTCGCTGAACCAATAAACCAGGCACATACCGAGGCACACACTGATTGCTTCAATGCTGGCCAGACCATCGATGCCGTCCATGAAGTTATAGAGATTCAGCATCCAGACCAAATATATCAACGCCAGCAGATGTCCAAACCATCCAAGATCAATAGTCACGCCGAACAGCTCGACCGGAGCAAAACCACCCAACCAGTACAATGCCCACGCTGCGGCGATAAAGTGCCCGAGCAAACGCCATCTGGCGGCGATATGGCCATGGTCATCGGCAAAGCCGATCAACGCAACCAACAATCCCGCCCCCAACAAACCATACAAGACGTCAGTGCCAAGGAGATCCAACTCAGCAAGCACGGGCAGCACCAGGAGATAGGAAACAACTATTGCAACACCGCCTCCACGCGGTGTCGGTATCGAGTGGGCGCTGCGCTCATTGGGAATGTCCATCAAGCTCTTTGACAAGGCATAACGACGCAAGCACAGCGTCAGTAGCCAAGAAACAGCAAATACCCCAAACAGCAGCCACCAAACAGTCATTTCGTGTGATTTTCCTGGTAGTGGCCAGCGGTCTGACGCATGGCCTTGTCCATATTCGTAGGCGGAGTCCACTTCAGTAACTCGCGATTTTTACTGATATCGACTTGCAGCGAGTCGCATATACGCTGGGCAACTGCATTCTTTCCGAATAACGAGGCAGCCAGTTTCAGCAAGTACTCGGGCACAGGCCAAAGCCGAGCTGGCTTGCCGAGCGCAATCGATAGACGACGCAGCAACTGAGTGGTAGATACGTCCTCGCCGTCGCTAACCAGAAAGGTCTGGTTGATTGCCGCAGGATGATCAATGCAGGTGACAATGAGGCTCACCACGTTTGCAATCGAGACCAAACTACGCTGGTTTCGTATTGCTCCCAGAGGCAGTGGCACTGCTTTATCGAGCCAGTTCAGCATGCTCAGAAAGTTGGCTTGCACTCCAGGACCGTAGATAAGCGGAGGCCGGATGATCACCAGCTCCATGCCGGTGTCGTGACTTAGCCGCTTCAAAGCTTCTTCGGCTTCGTACTTGGACACACCATAAGGATCCAGCGGATTCGGAAGATCATCGGCTTTGAATGGCCTGCCAGGGCGAGTGCTTTCGCCGTTGACCTTGATCGAACTTATAAAAATGAAGCGCTTAACACCCGATGCAGCAGCGTATTGAGCCAGTTTGATCGTACCCTCGACATTTACTTTACGAAACTCTGCCAGTGCATCCGCAGCGGTTTCGTTCATCACATGCACCCGGGCAGCGGCATGAACGACTACCTGAACATCATTGAGTGCAAGCTGGATCCGGGGATGGGTGAGATCGAATGGCATCACGGAACACAATCCATGTAATCGCGTAGCACCTCGTGCCGCCGCAATCGGGCAGAACTGTTTATCGGCCAGCAATCTGAAAACCATTGCCTCACCAACGAAACCGCTAGCTCCCGTTACCAATACTTTCGGGACGGTCATGTGGCGTTATTCCCTATCACTGCAGTTGCCCAGCAAATACAAAAGAAAAACACTTTGTCCCGCACTCGCCGTCTACAGCGCCAGGCACCAAAAGAAAGTCGCATGAGTTGGATACGGCGTAAATTTAGCCATGTCCGTACAAAAGGATCTGAATCCTGGCCAAGCAAGCGCGCAATCAATCGAACCTGAGTGAACCACCAACCGTCATGAATGGTTTTGTAGCGGGCAATGAGTGAATTCAACCCTTTGTTTGCGCCTACCTGGTTATGCTCGTGCTGACGATAATCCATGGAGGGATCAGGGTCGATGTACCAGCGGTAACCATGGCGACGGGCAAACGCATAACAATACCAGTCGTGTAAGCTGACGTCCTGTAACGGCTGCCAATTGACAAGCATTGATGACTTGAGCTGATCCACGAGATCTTTGCTCATCACATAGGTACAACCCGGCCCGGCCGCCTCAAACAGATAGTCCCACTCGACTTGAGGCTGCGCCTTATCCAGCAAATGAGTTGTGCCATCGGGCCAGAAAGCTGTGACGTTACTGGAATAGGCATCGACCTGACGACGTATTATGGCATTTGCCGCACGCTGGAGCTTATCCGCGTGCCAGACGTCATCTTGATCGGAAAAGGCAACCAGATCGTAACCTTGAAACTCGACATCACGGATGAGTCGAAAAAAATTCCGCGACGCGCCACCGAAGGTTCCTGCGGCGGGCAGCACAATGACGCCTGGATGCTCATCCGCATAGGCTGAGCACCAAACTTCAGTCCCGTCGGTCGAGGGATCAATACTGATATAGAGGGTTACATCGACACCTGACTGGGCGAGAATCGAGGCCACCTGCTCCTCGATCCATTGCATGCCGTTGTAGGCGGCCAGCAAAACCGCAACCTTGGGATGTTTTACTGGCATACCATTTCTGCCTGCACCAATTAAACGCTTTTGTTCGAAAATATTGATTTTTCGAATTAGTGTGAAGGCGAGTCCAGCAACTTCTGCAGGTACTGACCGTACCCGGTTTTCTTCAGAGCGTCAGCTTGAGTACCAAGCTGTTCGGCAGTAATCCAGCCATTGTGGTAAGCAATTTCTTCCAGACAAGCCACTTTCAAGCCTTGACGCTGCTCGATGGTATGCACGAAGTGGCTGGCTTCCAACAGCGAGTCGTGAGTGCCAGTATCAAGCCAGGCAAAACCACGACCCAGCATTTCGACGCTGAGGGACTTGCGCTCAAGATAAGCGCGGTTGACGTCGGTAATTTCCAGCTCACCACGTTCGGAAGGCTTGATTTTCTTGGCTATTTCGACAACTTCGTTGTCGTAGAAGTACAAGCCAGTTACCGCATAGTTTGACTTTGGCTTCAGCGGCTTTTCTTCAATGCTGAGAGCACGACCAGTAGCATCGAACTCAACCACGCCAAAGCGCTCAGGGTCGGAGACGTGGTAACCAAACACGGTCGCACCCTGCTCCTGTTCAGTCGCAGAACGCAAGTTATCCGAGAAGTGCTGACCGTAGAAGATATTGTCGCCAAGGATCAGGCAGCAAGGGTCCTTGCCAATGAACTCCTCGCCGATAATGAATGCCTGTGCCAAACCGTCCGGACTAGGTTGTTCGGCGTAAGTCAGCTTGATACCGTAAACGCTGCCATCACCCAGCAACTTGCGAAAGCACGGCAAGTCTTCAGGCGTGGAGATGATCAGAATTTCACGCATACCCGCAAGCATCAGTACGGACAGAGGATAGAAGATCATCGGTTTGTCGTAGATCGGCAGCATCTGCTTCGAGACGCCGAGGGTCAACGGATGCAGGCGAGTGCCCGAGCCACCGGCGAGGATGATGCCTTTACGATTTGTCGTGGTCATTTGTTAAGAACTTCCCTAAGCATTCGGTTTACACCACTTTGCCAATCCGGCAAGTGTAGAGAAAAATTGTCACGCAGCCTTTGAGTATTCAATCTTGAATTATGTGGCCGACGCGCAGGTGTCGGATAAGCGGAGGTATCAATTGGATTGACTGCTTTGACGGCGAGTTGCTCGCCGTTGTCCCGCGCAAATGCAATCACATGACTGGCATAGCCATACCAGGACACTTCACCGCCGGCTGCCAGGTGATACAGGCCCGACAGTTCTGGTTGCGCCACAGCCTGACGAATGGCAAGCGCAGTAACATCGGCAATCAGATCAGCTCCCGTCGGGGCTCCGATCTGATCATCGATAACACTCAGTGTTTCGCGCTCCTTCGCCAGCCGCAGCATGGTCTTTGCGAAGTTGTTGCCGCGAGCGCCATAAACCCAGCTCGTCCGAAAGATCAAATACTTGCAGCCCGACGCAACGATTGACTGCTCTCCCGCCAGTTTGCTTGCGCCGTATTGATTCACCGGGGAGACCGCATCGGTCTCCTGCCACGGCGTGGAACCCTGGCCACTGAAGACATAATCAGTCGAATAATGAATCAACCAAACGCCCAGGGCAGCAGCCTCCTCAGCCATGAGCTGAGTGGCCTGACCGTTCACACGATTGGCCAGTTCCGCTTCTGATTCAGCCTTGTCCACTGCCGTATAAGCTGCAGCGTTGACAATCACGTCCGGGTTGACCCGTCTGATAGTGGTACGTAGCGCATCCAGATTGGACAAGTCGCCGCACAATCCATCAACAACATGGCGATCAAGCGCGATCAGTTCGCCAAGTGGAGAAAGGGAACGCTGCAGCTCCCACCCCACCTGACCATTTTTGCCCAACAGGAGAATTTTCATGCCTTGTCAGAGCGATCTGCGTAGTTCTGGTCGATCCATTGCTGATAGGCACCGCTCTTCACGTGCGATACCCACTCACTGTTGTTCAGATACCACTCAACTGTTTTGCGGATGCCGGAATCGAAGGTTTCTTCTGGTGTCCAGCCCAATTCACGCTGGATTTTGCTGGCATCGATGGCGTAACGCTGATCATGGCCAGGACGATCCTGAACATAGGTGATCAGGCTCGCATGTGGACGGTGCGCGGAATCAGGGCGCAACTCATCGAGCAATGCACACAGAGTGTTCACGACTTCGATGTTTTGTTTTTCGTTATGACCACCGATATTGTACGTCTCGCCAATGACGCCTTCGGTCACGACTTTATACAAGGCGCGGGCGTGATCTTCGACATACAACCAATCGCGAACCTGATTACCTTTGCCATAGACAGGCAGCGGCTTGCCTTCCAGCGCGTTGAGGATGATCAACGGGATCAATTTTTCAGGGAAGTGGCAAGGACCATAGTTGTTCGAGCAGTTGGTGACCAGCGTCGGCAGACCGTACGTACGTGCCCAGGCACGAACCAGGTGATCGGAACTGGCTTTACTGGACGAGTACGGCGAGCTTGGCTGATACGGGGTAGTTTCCGTGAAGAGATCTTCCGGACCTTCCAGATCGCCGTAAACTTCATCCGTCGAAATATGGTGGAAGCGGAAAGCGCCCTTGCGGGTATCCTCTAGCGACGTCCAGTAATGGCGAGCAGCTTCCAGCAAAGTGTAAGTGCCGATGATATTGGTCTGAATAAATTCGGAAGGACCAGAGATGGAGCGATCCACGTGAGACTCAGCCGCCAGGTGCATGATTGCATCCGGCTGGTGCTCACGCAGAATTCGGTCGATCTGCTCACGGTCACAGATATCGACATGCTCGAACGCATAACGCGAGTTTCCGCTGACTTCGGCCAACGACTCAAGGTTACCCGCATACGTCAACTTATCGACATTGATCACTGCGTCGGTCGTGTTGGAGATGATATGACGGATGACAGCCGAGCCGATAAACCCGGCGCCGCCGGTTACTAGAATTTTCACGCGAAACCATACCCTTGAGTTGCTGACAGGGCCGCCAACCGAGCGCTGTCTAATCCATGAATGCAAAAGCCATCATTTCAGCTGTGGCTTCTGACGATATCAGTCTGAACCGATGTGGGAATAAGCCACTATCGGACAAGCGCAGCATTTTACAGCTTAATGAACGTTTTACTAATGGATATAGACAAGCTGTGGCTAAAGTTTAGTTCGCCTTTCCTTCCCTGTCGCAATCAGACAAGACGCTTGCGTGAAGCTCTGGACGCACGTCCCAGAAACCAGCCGAAAACCGGACCTATCAGCATACCCGCCAGCAATGCACTCACCGCAATCACTGATACCGGTAGCTGCGGCCCCGCCCAACCAAGAAACAACAGGGAAACCGGTTGCTGATTCTCAAGCACGAAAGCAAGAATCGCCAATACCAGCAATAGAACTAAAACGGAAAGAAAAATGCGCTTGAGATTACTCATGAGCGACTCCTTGCGTAGCGGTGACCGTCAAGCCCCCTCCTCCTCTTCTTCATTGACGCGATCGCGCAGTTCCTTGCCTGGTTTGAAATGCGGAACAAATTTTCCGTCCAGACTGACGGACTGACCGGTCTTTGGATTACGACCGACGCGCGGCGCACGATAATGCAAGGAAAAGCTGCCAAACCCCCGAATCTCGATGCGATCACCTGTAGCGAGACACTGGGACATTTGCTCAAGCATGGTCTTGATGGCCAACTCCACATCCTTGGATGAGAGCAGCCCTTGATGGGTGACAATTCGTTCGATCAACTCCGACTTCGTCATATTTTTCCCTTCTTTTTCAAGCAGCTAGGTCAGCGCTTGAAAGGTTTTAGCACGCCCGGAAGATTTTGAACAGCCCAGGACTTGACATATCTTTCCCCTCCCCACAACGCCCGTTTTCAGGGCATCGAATTGCAAGCCCGACCAGCACTCACCTACAAATCACCAACATGGTTCGGGTGAGGTAGCCAGCAGGATTGAAGCCGAAGGGAAACTCATCTTCATCCCGAGCATCATCAGAACGCGTTATCACCTTGTAACCCGCCCCCTTGCACTCCTTGGCAGCGCGCTTCTGACAGCGCTCCCAGCCCGAACCCAAGCCAGAGCAGTCGACCTCGATACCACTGACTCCGCGCACCGCGTGGGTCTTGGCATTGGTAGTACAGCCCGCCAACGCCAACACGCCCACAAGGACTATAAACTTGTTCATTCACTTCCTTATGCCAGGCACCCGCCCGACTACTGCGATCTTCAGACTAAGCCTAGACGCGAATAGACGATTGATCCGATTAAAGACACAGACCACCCGGCAAAGGGAATGGTTTCACCCGAACAACCAGAGAGCGATACCCCACTAAATCGCAGGCACAAAAAAGGGCGACCGAAGTCGCCCTTTTTAATGATCAGACAGAACTCAGTTCTGTTTGGCCATTGCTTGACGCAGCAGTGCCGCCATGGTGGTGTCGGCTGCTTCGCCTTCCGGAGCTGCTTTCAGGCTCTGGATGGCTTCTTTCTCTTCAGCATCGTCTTTCGATTTGATCGACAGCTGGATTACACGGCTCTTACGATCAACGCTGATGATCTTGGCTTCTACTTGCTGGCCTTCTTTCAGAACGTTACGCGCGTCTTCAACGCGGTCACGGCTGATTTCGGAGGCTTTCAGAGTCGCTTCGATATCGTCGGCCAGAACGATGATGGCGCCTTTGGCGTCAACTTCTTTCACGGTGCCAGTAACGATTGCGCCTTTGTCGTTAACCGAGACGTACTCGGAGAACGGATCGCTTTCCAGTTGCTTGATACCCAGGGAGATACGCTCACGCTCCGGGTCAACCGACAGGATAACGGTGTCCAGCTCGTCGCCCTTCTTGAAACGACGTACGGCTTCTTCGCCCACTTCGTTCCAGGAGATGTCGGACAGGTGAACCAGACCGTCGATGCCGCCGTCCAGACCAATGAAGATACCGAAATCGGTGATCGACTTGATGGTGCCGGAGATCTTGTCGCCCTTGTTGAACTGGCCAGAGAAGTCTTCCCATGGGTTCGACTTGCACTGCTTGATGCCCAGGGAGATACGACGACGCTCTTCGTCGATGTCCAGAACCATGACTTCCACTTCGTCGCCGACTTGTACGACTTTCGAAGGGTGGATGTTCTTGTTGGTCCAGTCCATTTCCGAAACGTGTACCAGACCTTCAACGCCTTCTTCCAGCTCAGCGAAGCAGCCGTAGTCGGTCAGGTTGGTTACACGAGCGGTAACGCGAGTGCTTTCTGGGTAACGGGCTTTGATAGCAACCCATGGATCTTCGCCCAGTTGCTTCAGGCCCAGGGAAACACGATTGCGCTCGCGATCGTACTTCAGAACCTTGACGTCGATTTCGTCACCAACGTTGACGATCTCGGAAGGATGCTTGATGCGCTTCCAGGCCATGTCGGTGATGTGCAGCAGGCCGTCCACGCCACCCAGATCGACGAATGCGCCGTAATCGGTGAGGTTTTTGACGATACCTTTGACTTGCTGGCCTTCCTGCAGGGATTCCAGCAGAGCTTCACGCTCGGCGGAGTTCTCGGCTTCCAGGACGCTGCGACGGGAAACGACAACGTTGTTGCGCTTCTGGTCCAGCTTGATGACCTTGAATTCCAGCTCTTTGCCTTCCAGGTGCGTGGTGTCGCGCACTGGACGGACGTCAACCAGGGAACCTGGCAGGAACGCACGGATGCCGTTAACGTCGACAGTGAAGCCGCCTTTAACCTTACCGTTGATAACGCCCTTGACCACTTCCTCAGCTGCGAAGGCTGCTTCCAGAACGATCCAGCATTCAGCGCGCTTGGCTTTTTCACGGGACAGCTTGGTTTCACCGAAACCGTCTTCAACCGAGTCCAGAGCAACGTGAACTTCGTCACCGACATTGATAGTCAGATCGCCAGCGTCGTTGTAGAACTGCTCCAGAGGGATCAGTGCTTCGGACTTCAGGCCAGCGTGAACGGTTACCCAGCGAGCTTGGTAATCGATATCAACGATAACACCGGTGATGATGGAGCCTGCCTGAAGGTTCAGGGTCTTTAGGCTTTCTTCAAAGAGTTCCGCAAAGCTTTCGCTCATTTTAATTCCTGTTGATTAGGGCGAAAAATACGCCCGTCTCCACATCCCAGACGATGCGGGTCAGTTTCATTTAAAGGAAGCCACCGCAGGACTATGACTGGTCCCCTGCGGCCTTCCTGGTCACCCGGCGATATCGCGAATGGCGATCTCGCTCATGATGCGTTCCAGCACCTGATCGATGGACAACTCCGTGGAATCCAGCTGTATGGCGTCGGCCGCCGGCTTGAGCGGGGCCACCGCTCGCTGGGTATCACGCTCGTCGCGCGCACGGATCTCATCTAGCAGACTCGACAGACTAACACCCTCGACTTTGCCCTTCAACTGCAAATATCGACGGCGCGCCCGCTCCTCGGCACTGGCGGTCAGGAAAATCTTCAAGGGCGCATTCGGAAAAACCACCGTGCCCATGTCGCGGCCATCGGCCACCAGGCCCGGAGCTTCCTGGAAAGCGCGCTGGCGCTGCAGCAGCGCTTCGCGCACGGCGGGCAATGCAGCGACCTGAGAAGCGCCGGAACCGACGCTTTCAGTGCGGATGACATCGCTGACTTCGTCACCTTCCAGAATGATGCGCTGCAGCTGACCTTCGGTCGCCGCGATGAACTGCACATCCAGATGAGCGGCCAGTTTCTTCAGCAGCTCTTCATTGGTCAGGTCGACACCATGGTTGTGTGCAGCAAACGCCAGCAGGCGATACAGCGCACCGGAATCCAGCAGATTCCAGCCCAGACGCTTGGCCAGAATCCCGGCTACGGTGCCTTTGCCCGAGCCGCTTGGACCGTCGATGGTGATGACCGGAGCATTATTGTTCACGACTGAGCCTCTTGCGCCACACGAATGCCGACCTGCGCGCACAGCGCGAGGAAGTTCGGGAACGATGTCGCGACGTTGGCGCAGTCATGGATGCGGATGGGTGCATTGGCGCGCAGCGAGGCTACGCTGAAAGCCATCGCGATGCGGTGATCGCCATGACCATGCACTTCGCCGCCGCCGATCTGGCCGCCGTCGATGATGATGCCGTCCGGGGTCGGTTCGCATTTGACACCCAGTGCCAGCAGACCGTCCGCCATGACCTGAATACGGTCCGATTCCTTGACCCGCAGCTCTTCGGCGCCGGTCAGCACGGTGCGCCCTTCGGCACAGGCCGCGGCCACGAACAGCACAGGGAACTCGTCGATGGCCAGTGGAACCAGCGCTTCCGGAATCTCGATACCCTTGAGTTTAGCCGCTCGCACGCGCAGGTCGGCAACCGGCTCTCCACCCACTTCACGCTGGTTTTCCAGGGTGATGTCGGCGCCCATCAGGCGCAGGATGTCGATCACGCCGGTACGGGTCGGGTTGATGCCGACGTGTTCGAGCACCAGTTCCGAGCCTTCAGCAATCGACGCCGCGACCAGGAAGAACGCCGACGACGAGATATCGCCCGGCACTTCGATGTGGGTTGCAGCCAGTTTACCGCCGGACTCTACGGAAGCGGTCGCGCCATCAACGCTCACCGGGTAGCCGAAGCCGCGCAACATGCGCTCGGTGTGGTCACGAGTCGGAGCCGGCTCGGTGACGGTGGTCTTGCCTTCGGCGTACAGACCCGCCAGCAACAGGCAGGATTTAACCTGGGCACTGGCCATCGGCATGGTGTAGGTCAGGCCTTTGAGCTTGTGACCGCCACGAATGGTCATCGGTGGACGACCTTCGGCAGCGGTTTCGATCACGGCGCCCATTTCCCGCAGCGGATTGGCCACACGATTCATCGGGCGCTTGGACAGCGAAGCATCACCGGTCAGGGTGCTGTCGAAGTCCTGCGCGGCCAGCAGGCCGGACAGCAGGCGCATCGAAGTGCCGGAGTTGCCCAGATAGATCGGGCCCGGCGCAGGCTTCAGGCCGTGCAGGCCGACACCGTGAATGGTCACGCGGCCGTGATGCGGGCCTTCGATGACCACGCCCATGTCGCGGAACGCCTGCAAGGTCGCCAGAGCGTCTTCGCCCTCGAGGAAGCCTTCGACTTCGGTAACGCCTTCAGCCAGGGAACCGAGCATGATCGAACGGTGGGAAATCGATTTGTCACCCGGTACGCGAATCCGACCGGACAGGCGGCCACCAGGTTGAGCCAGGAAAATCAGATCGTTGGAATTCATAGCGTCCACATAGGCCCTGCGGGCCAGGATTTTACTGAAATGCTCGCGGGCAACCCGGGCGCGCGTGAAGACGCCCAACAATTGGTGCCCATCCCCTGCATCGACCGCGTCGCGCAAGGCGTCGAGGTCGCTGCGAAATGTATCGAGAGTGCGCAGGACAGCCTCGCGGTTGGCGAGAAAGATGTCATGCCACATGACCGGGTCGCTTCCGGCGATTCTTGTGAAATCACGGAAACCGCCCGCAGCGTAACGGAAGATCTCAAGGTTTTCATTGCGCTTGGCCAACGAATCGACCAGACCGAAGGCCAGCAGGTGCGGCAGATGACTGGTCGCGGCCAGCACTTCATCGTGACGCTCGACCTGCATGTGCTCGACGTCAGCGCCCAGCTCGCGCCACAAACGATCGACCACCGCCAGGGCAGCCGGATCGGTCTGTTCCAGCGGGGTCAGAATCACTTTATGACGGCGGAACAACTCTGAGTTGGAGGCCTCCACCCCGCTCTGCTCGGAGCCGGCAATCGGATGGCCCGGCACGAAACGTGCCGGCATGCCGCCGAACGCTTCGGTCGCCGCGCGCACAACGTTGCCTTTGGCACTGCCGACATCCGTCAGGATCGCCTGACCCAGATCGACACTGGCCAGACGGGCCAGCACTTTTTCCATGGCCAGGATCGGCACCGCCAACTGAATCACGTCCGCGCCCTGGCAAGCCGCCACCAGGTCGTCTTCGCAGCGATCCACCACGCCCAACTCGACCGCCAGCTTGCGCGATTGCGGATCGAGATCGACCCCGACCACTTCGCGGCACACACCGCTTTCACGCAAGCCTTTGGCAAACGAACCACCGATCAGCCCCAGACCGACCACCACCAGGCGCCCGATCATAGGTGCAGCAGATTGCAACGCAGTGACATCACCCACGAGCCAGAACCTTGCGCAGCGCCTCGAGGAAGCGGCTGTTTTCCGCCGGCAGACCGATGGTCACCCGCAGATGGTTCGGCATGCCGTAGTTGGCCACCGGACGCACGATCACGCCTTCACGCAGCAGCCCCTGGAACACCGGAGCAGCCACTTGACCGAGGTCGACGCAGATAAAGTTACCCTTGGACGGAATCCAGCTCAGACCCAGCTCGCGAAAACCCGCTTCCAGCTGTTGCATGCCGGACTCGTTGAGCTGACGGCTCTGCGCCAGATATTCCTCGTCCTTCAGTGCAGCACATGCCGCGGCCAAGGCCAGACTGTTGACGTTGAACGGCTGGCGTACGCGGTTCAGCACGTCCGCCACCACTGGCGTGGACAAACCGTAGCCAACACGCAGCGCCGCCAGTCCGTAGGCCTTGGAGAAGGTGCGCGAGACCAGCAGGTTCGGGTAAGCCGCAAGGAAATCCAGGCCGTCCGGCAGATCACTGCCTTCGGCATATTCGATGTAGGCCTCGTCCAGAACAACCAGCACATGCTCCGGCACGTCCTGCAGAAACTCGTCCAGCGCTTCGACGCCGAACCAGGTGCCGGTCGGGTTGTTCGGGTTGGCAATGAACACGACGCGAGTGTTGGCGTCGATGGCGGCCAGCATCGCCGGCAGGTCATGCCCCCAATCCTTGGCTGGGACGACCTTGGCCTGGGCGCCGACTGCCTGGGTTGCGATCGGGTAGACCGCAAAAGCGTGCTCGCTGAACACCGCGTTCAGACCCGGTGCCAGATAGGCGCGCGCCACCAGCTCGAGAATGTCGTTGGAGCCGTTGCCCAGGGTCACCTGGTTCAGCTCGACACGGCACTGCTCGGCCAGCAGGGATTTCAGGGCGAACCCGTTGCCGTCCGGATAACGGGTCAGCTCGTCCAGCGCTTCGCGGATCGCGGCCAGCGCTTTCGGGCTTGCGCCCAACGGGTTTTCGTTGCTCGCCAGCTTGACGATGCTTGCCGGATCCAGGTCCAGCTCGCGCGCCAGCTCGTCCACGGGCTTGCCCGGCACGTATGGCGAAAGTTGTTGCACGCCCGGCTGTGCCAGAGCGAGGAAGTTGCCACTCATTGCTACCACCCCTTAAAGAACTGCTTTCGGGTAGGAACCCAGCACCTTGAGTGCTACTGCTTCCTGACTGATCTTTTCCAGTACACCTTTGATCAGCGGATCACGGTGATGACCGACGAAGTCGATGAAGAACACGTAGGTCCATTTGCCGCTGCGCGACGGACGGGTTTCGATCCGGGTCAGGTCGATCCCGTTGTCGTGGAACGGCACCAGCAGCTCGTGGAGCGCGCCGGGCTTGTTGCTCATGGACACGATGATCGACGTCTTGTCGTCGCCGGTCGGCGGCACTTCCTGGTTACCGATCATCAGGAAGCGCGTGGAGTTGTCCGGACGATCCTCGATCTTCTCGGCCAGACGGGTCAGGCCGTACAGCCCGGCCGCCATGTCACCGGCGATCGCCGCCGAGTTCCACTCACCCTTGACCCGCTTGGCCGCTTCGGCGTTGCTGGACACCGCCACGCGCTCGACATTCGGGTAATGGGCGTCCAGCCACTTGCGGCACTGGGCCAGCGACTGGGCGTGGGAATAGATACGGCTAATGCTGTCGGTCTTGGTGCTTTCACCGACCAACAAGTGGTGGTGAATCCGCAGCTCGACTTCGCCACAGATGACCATGTCGTGTTCGAGGAAGCTGTCGAGGGTGTGGTTGACCGCGCCCTCGGTGGAGTTTTCCACCGGCACTACGCCGAAATTCACCGCACCGGCCGCCACTTCACGGAACACTTCGTCGATCGCCGCCATCGGCTTGCTGATCACTGCATGACCAAAGTGCTTCATGGCCGCCGCCTGGGTGAAAGTGCCTTCCGGCCCCAGGTAAGCGACTTTCAGCGGGTTCTCAAGGGCCAGACACGAAGACATGATTTCGCGGAACAAGCGCGCCATCTCTTCGTTGCCCAGCGGCCCCTTGTTACGCTCCATCACGCGCTTGAGGACCTGCGCCTCACGCTCGGGACGGTAGAACACCGGCTGCTCGCCTTCGGCCAGACTGGCCATCTTGACGCGGGCAACTTCCTCGGCGCAGCGTGCGCGATCACTGATCAGCTGGAGGATCTTCTCATCAAGGTTGTCGATGCGAACGCGTAGCGCCTTGAGCTCCTGCTCGGACATCAGGAATGCTCCTTCTCGAATTCAGCCATGTAACCGACCAGCGCTTCGACGGCGTCCAGACCCAGGGCGTTGTAGATCGACGCGCGCATGCCGCCGACCGAACGATGGCCCTTGAGGTTGAGCAGACCACGGGCATCAGCGCCGGCCAGGAACGCCTTGTCCAGACGCTCGTCAGCCAGGCGGAATGGCACGTTCATCCAGGAGCGGGCGTTGACGCTGATCGGGTTGGTGTAGAAATCGCTGTTGTCGATGAAGCCGTACAGGCGATCTTTCTTCGCCTTGTTGCGCTGCTCCATCGCGGCGACGCCGCCCTGCTCCTTCAGCCACTCGAACACCAGGCCCGAGAGGTACCAGGAATAGGTGGCCGGAGTGTTGTACATCGAACCGTTGTCGGCCGAGATCTTGTAGTCGAGCATGGTCGGGCACGAGCTGCGAGCACGGCCCAGCAGGTCTTCACGCACGATCACTACGACCAGGCCGCTCGGGCCGATGTTTTTCTGCGCGCCGGCATAGATCAGACCGTACTGCGACACATCGATCGGACGCGAGAGAATGTCGGAGGACATGTCGACCACCAGCGGAACGTCACCGGCCTCGGGAACCCAGTCGAACTGCAGGCCACCGATGGTTTCGTTGGACGCATAGTGCAAGTAGGCCGCACCCGGGGTCAGCTTCCACTCGTTCTGGCCAGGGATGGCCAGGTAGTCATAAGGCTTGGCGCTGGCAGCAACGTTGATGTTGCCGAAGCGACGCGCTTCCTCGATGGCTTTTTTCGACCAGATGCCGGTTTCGACATAGTCGGCAGTGCCATTCTCGGGCAGCAGGTTCAGCGGAATCTCGGCAAACTGCTGGCTCGCACCGCCCTGCAGGAACAGCACTTTGTAATTGGAGGGGATGGACAGCAGGTCGCGCAGGTCTTGTTCGGCCTTCTCGGCGATGGCCACGTAGTCATCGCTGCGATGGCTCATTTCCATGACCGACAGACCCTTGCCGTGCCAGTCGAGCATCTCGGACTGGGCACGCAACAGGACAGCTTCAGGCAGCGCAGCAGGACCTGCGCAGAAGTTATAGGCTCGTTTGCTCACATCCACTCTCGCTATGCAATCACGGTAGCGGACAGAGCAAACACTCTGCCCTGCTACGATTTGGTTAGTCTTGCGACTCTTCTTCGTCTGCGGCGTCCGCCTGCAGGTTGTCGACCGCATCGTCCGGTTCGGCGCCGATCACGCCTTCTTCCAGTTCGACACCTTCTTCACCTTCAAACTCTTCACCCTCGACTTCCGACGGCTCCTGGACCCGCTCCAGACCGACCAGGGTTTCATCCTTGGCCAGCTTGATCAGGGTCACGCCCTGGGTGTTACGACCCAGGCTGGAGACTTCGTCGACACGGGTACGCACCAGCGTGCCCTGGTCGGAAATCAACATGATCTCCTCGCCGTCGAGCACCTGAACCGCACCGACCAGACGGCCGTTACGCTCGTTGCTGACCATGGCGATCACGCCCTGGCCGCCACGCTTGTACTCAGGGAACTCGGTGATCGCGGTGCGCTTGCCGTAGCCGCGCTCGGAAGCGGTGAGGATCTGGCTGCCTTCTTCCGGGATCAGCATCGAAATCAGCTTCTGCCCTTCCGGCAGACGCATGCCGCGCACACCGCGGGCGGTACGGCCCATGGCGCGAACGTCGGATTCCTTGAAGCGAGTGACCTTGCCTCCATCGGAGAACAGCATCACTTCACGCTCGCCATCGGTGATGGCCGCGGAGATCAGCACGTCGCCTTCGTCCAGCTCCAGCGCGATCAGACCGACGCTGCGCTGACGGCTGAAGGATTCCAGCGGGGTCTTCTTCACGGTGCCGTTGGCGGTGGCCATGAAGATGTAGTGACCTTCGGTGTATTCCTCGACCGGCAGCATGGTGGTGATGTATTCACCGTCATCCAGCGGCAGCAGGTTGACCAGCGGACGACCACGGGCAGCACGGGACGCTTCCGGAATTTCGTAAGTCTTCAGCCAGTACACCTTGCCCTTGCTGGAGAACAGCAGCAGCGTGGTGTGGCTGTTGGCGACCAGCAGGTGAGCGATGTAGTCCTCATCCTTCACACCGGTAGCCGATTTGCCTTTGCCGCCACGACGCTGAGCCTGGTACGCAGCCAGCGGCTGGGTCTTGGCATAGCCACCGTGGGAGATGGTCACGACGCGCTCTTCTTCCGGGATCATGTCACCCAGGGTCAGGTCGAGACGGGCATCGAGGATTTCGGTACGGCGCACGTCGCCGTATTCGGCGCGGATCACTTCCAGCTCTTCGCGGATCACTTCCATCAGGCGCACGGCGCTGTTGAGGATGCGGATCAGCTCGCCGATCTGGTTGAGGATCTCTTGATACTCGGCCAGCAGCTTTTCGTGCTCCAGACCGGTCAGACGGTGCAGACGCAGTTCCAGAATGGCTTGCGCCTGCTCTGGCGACAGGAAGTACTTGCCGTCGCGCAGACCGTATTGCGGATCGAGGTTTTCCGGACGGCACGAATCGGCACCGGCACGCTCAACCATCGCCACCACCGCCGAGGATTCCCACGGCGTGCTGACCAGCGCTTCCTTGGCTTCCGACGGAGTCGGCGAAGCCTTGATCAGGGCAATGACCGGGTCGATGTTCGACAGGGCAACGGCCTGACCTTCAAGGATGTGACCACGCTCGCGCGCCTTGCGCAGTTCGAACACGGTACGGCGGGTAACCACTTCGCGGCGGTGACGGACGAAGGCTTCCAGCAGATCCTTGAGGTTCAGGATCCGCGGACGGCCGTCGATCAGCGCAACGATGTTGATGCCGAATACCGATTGCAGCTGGGTCTGGGCGTAGAGGTTGTTGAGGATCACCTCAGGCACTTCGCCGCGACGCAGTTCGATCACGACGCGCATACCGTCCTTGTCGGACTCGTCGCGCAGTTCGGTGATGCCTTCGAGTTTCTTCTCTTTTACCAGCTCGGCGATCTTCTCGATCAGACGTGCCTTGTTCAGCTGGTAAGGGAGTTCGGTGATGACGATCTGCTGACGACCACCGACCTTGTCGATGTCTTCGATGATCGAGCGGGCGCGCATGTAAATGCGGCCGCGACCGGTGCGGTAGGCTTCGATGATACCGGCGCGACCGTTGATGATCGCGGCAGTCGGGAAGTCCGGACCGGGAATGTATTGCATCAGCTCATCGACGGTCAGCTCGGGGTTGTCGATGAGGGCCAGGCAACCGTCGATGACTTCACCGAGGTTGTGCGGCGGAATGTTGGTCGCCATGCCCACGGCGATACCGCTGGAACCGTTGACCAGCAGGTTCGGAACGCGGGTCGGCATGACCGCCGGGATCAGTTCGGTGCCGTCGTAGTTCGGCACCCAGTCCACGGTTTCCTTGTGCAGGTCGGCCAGCAGCTCGTGCGCCAGCTTGGTCATGCGCACTTCGGTGTATCGCATGGCCGCGGCGTTGTCGCCGTCCACCGAACCGAAGTTGCCCTGGCCGTCGACCAGCAGGTAACGCAGGGAGAAAGGCTGCGCCATGCGGACGATGGTGTCGTACACCGCGGTATCACCGTGCGGGTGATACTTACCGATCACGTCACCGACGACACGGGCAGATTTCTTGTACGGCTTGTTGAAGTCGTTGCCCAGCTCGCTCATCGCGAACAGCACGCGACGGTGCACGGGCTTCAAGCCATCGCGCGCATCCGGCAGTGCACGGCCGACGATCACGCTCATCGCGTAGTCGAGGTAGGACTGTTTCAGCTCGTCTTCGATATTGACCGGGAGGATTTCTTTGGCCAGTTCGCCCATGAGAAGCCTGATTCCTTTTTCTGGTGAAACTTCGCCATATCCATAGGGGACGCACGAAGCTCGTCGATGCAGGCCGAGTGCCATGCGCCGACTTACGACAAATCGACAAGTTGACCCTGGATTTGCGCAGTGAAGACAACCCCGTGGGACTGCCTCGGAAAACGCCGGATGTTATCACAAGAGCCGCCACGCACCTATCCCCCAGATGCGCATGGAGCATAGTTAGATGACCGATGACAGGCTTAAAGGGGACGAGAGAGGCTCAGAGCCAAGTTGAATGCAGATTTGATGCTTGATTTGGGGATGTTTATTGACTTTTAGGGCCTCATCGCTGGCAAGTCGAGTCGTCGCACCGCAGCTCCCACAAGATCGTCGGCGAGCACGAAACCTGTGGGAGCTGGCTTGCCAGCGATGGCGTCCGATCAGACGCCAAAGCCAATCAATGCAGGCGCTTGCGGCACATCAACTGCGCCATCTTCGCGGTATCCGGGCGCTCGACGATGCCCTTTTCGGTGACGATCGCATCGATCAGGTCTGCCGGAGTCACGTCAAACACCGGGTTGAACGCCTCGACATCCGCCCCGACACGCTTGCCGCCAACTTCCAGCAACTCGGCGCCGTCGCGCTCTTCGATCGGAATGTCGTCACCGCTGGCCAGATTCATATCGATGGTCGAACTCGGCGCCACCACCATGAAACGCACGCCGTGGTGCATGGCGTTGACCGCCAGTTGATAGGTACCGATCTTGTTTGCCACGTCGCCGTTGGCGGTAATCCGGTCGGCGCCAACGATCACCCAGGTCACGCCTTTGGTTTTCATGATGTGCGCGGCGGCCGAGTCCGCGTTCAGGGTCACCGGAATGCCTTCGTTGGCCAGCTCCCACGCGGTCAGGCGCGAGCCTTGCAGCCACGGTCGGGTCTCGTCGGCATAGACGCGCTCGACCATGCCCTCGATGAACGCTGCGCGAATCACCCCGAGCGCCGTACCGAAACCGCCGGTGGCCAGGGCACCGGTGTTGCAGTGAGTCAGAATCGCCTGGGCATTGCCCTGATGCTTGCGGATCAGATCGACGCCGAGCTGGGCCATGGTCAGGTTGGCTTCGCGATCGCTTTCATGGATGGCGATGGCTTCGGCCTCCAGCACCGCCAGCGGATCGGCGTTTTCCTTCAAACGGTCCAGACGGTCGTGCATGCGGTTCAACGCCCAGAACAGGTTGACCGCCGTCGGCCGGGAATCGGCCAGCAGCATGAAATCCTCTTCCAGCGCCGCGTACCAGTCGCCGCCTTCGGCGATCCGGGCACGGGCCGCCAGTACGATGCCGTAGGCAGCACTGATGCCGATGGCCGGCGCGCCGCGCACCACCATCGAGCGAATCGCCTCGGCCACGCCGGCGGCGCTGGTGTAGGCGATCCAGTTTTCCTCGAACGGCAAAACGCGCTGATCCAGCAGGTGGAGCGCGCCATCACGCCAATCGATGGCCTTTACTTTCTCCGCAGCCAACAGTCGATCGCGCATCCCTCACCCCGCACTCATGAACAAAAGCCGCCGATTATAGCGATCCCCCCGCGAAGACGCTCGGGTATACTTCGCCATCCTTTACAAAAGCACTGGAACCGACCCTCGATGCCGAAACCTGCCATTGCGCTCGACCTATTATTGCTGCCGACCTGGCTGGTACCCGTCGAACCCGCAGGCGTTGTGCTCAAGGAGCATGGCCTGGGCATCCGCGACGGTCGCATCGTGTTCATCGGCCCGCGCGCCGAAGCCTTGAAGTGTAACGCCGCCGAAGTCCGCGAATTGCCGGACGTTCTGCTCAGCCCCGGCCTGATCAACGCCCACGGCCACGCCGCGATGACGCTGTTCCGTGGCCTGGCCGATGATCTGCCGCTGATGACCTGGCTGGAAAACCACATCTGGCCGGCCGAGGGCAAATGGGTCGATGAAGACTTCGTGCGTGACGGCACCGACCTGGCGATCGCCGAGCAGATAAAAGGTGGCATCACCTGCTTCTCGGACATGTACTTCTTCCCGAAGGTTGCCAGCGAGCGCGTGCACAACAGCGGAATACGCGCACAGATCGCGATTCCGATTCTCGACTTCCCGATTCCGGGCGCCGCCAGCGCCGATGAAGCCATTCGTCAGGGCGTCGAACTGTTCGGCGACCTGAAGCATCACGAGCGCATCAAGATCACGTTCGGCCCTCATGCACCCTACACCGTGGGCGACGAGAACCTGGAAAAAATCCGCGTGATCGCCGAAGAGCTGGACGCGTCGATCCACATGCACGTCCACGAAACCGCCTTCGAAGTGCAGCAAGCGGTCGAACAGCGCGGCGAACGCCCGCTGGCCCGACTCGGTCGCCTCGGCCTGCTCGGCCCGCGCTTCCAGGCCGTGCACATGACCCAGATCAGCGATGACGACCTGGCGTTGCTGGTAGAAAGCAACACCAGCGTGATCCATTGCCCGGAGTCGAACCTGAAACTGGCCAGTGGCTTCTGCCCGGTGGAGCGCCTGTGGCAGGCCGGGGTCAACGTCGCGGTCGGCACCGATGGCGCGGCGAGCAACAATGACCTGGACCTGCTGGGCGAAACCCGCACCGCTGCCCTGCTGGCCAAAGCCGTCGCCGGCTCGGCCACCGCGCTGGACGCCCACCGGGCGCTGCGCATGGCCACGCTGAACGGCGCGCGCGCCTTGGGGATCGAAGCCGAAACCGGCTCCCTGGAGCTTGGCAAAGCCGCGGACATCGTCGCCTTCGACCTGTCCGGCCTGGCGCAACAACCGGTCTATGACCCGGTCTCGCAACTTATATACGCCACCGGTCGCGACTGCGTGAAACACCTGTGGGTCGCCGGCAAGCAGTTGCTCGACGACCGGCGCCTGACCCGCCTGGACGAACAACAGCTCGGCGAAACCGCCCGGGCCTGGGGCCGCCGCATCAGCGGCCACACCGAATCGTAAACACCCCGGGGCAAACTCCGGGGCTACAGCCTTTTTCAAGTTTTAGAGGATTGAATCATGAGCAACGTCGACCACGCCGAAATCGCCAAATTCGAAGCCCTGGCCCATCGCTGGTGGGACCGCGAAAGCGAGTTCAAACCGCTGCACGACATCAACCCGCTGCGGGTCAACTGGATTGACGAGCGCGTCAACCTGGCCGGCAAGAAGGTCCTCGACGTCGGTTGCGGCGGCGGCATCCTCAGCGAAGCCATGGCCCAGCGCGGCGCGACCGTGACTGGCATCGACATGGGCGAAGCGCCACTGGCGGTCGCGCAACTGCATCAGCTGGAATCCGGCGTGAACGTCGAATACCGCCAGATCACCGCTGAAGCCCTGGCCGAAGAAATGCCCGAGCAGTTCGACGTCGTCACCTGCCTGGAAATGCTTGAGCACGTACCGGATCCGTCCTCGGTGATTCGCGCCTGCTTCCGCATGGTCAAGCCCGGTGGCCAGGTGTTCTTCTCCACCATCAACCGCAACCCGAAGGCGTACCTGTTCGCCATCGTCGGCGCCGAATACATCATGAAGCTGCTGCCGCGCGGCACCCACGACTTCAAGAAATTCATCCGCCCGTCCGAGCTGGGCGCCTGGAGCCGCATGGCCGGCCTCACCGTCAAGGACATCATCGGTCTGACCTACAACCCGCTGACCAAGCACTACAAGCTGGCGGCGGACGTTGACGTCAACTACATGATCCAGACCCTGCGCGAGGAGTAAGCCGATGGCCATCAGAGCAGTCCTTTTCGACATGGACGGCACGCTGCTCGACACCGCGCCGGACTTCATTGCCATCTGCCAGGCGATGCGCGCGGATCGGGGGTTGCCGCCGATGAACGACAAACACATCCGCGATGAAATCTCCGGCGGCGCCAAGGCCATGGTCGCAGTGACGTTCTCGATGGACCCCGAATCTCCGGGCTTCGAGGAATTGCGTCTGGAGTTCCTTGAGCGCTATCTGGTGGGCTGCGCCGTGCACAGCAAGCTGTTCGACGGCATGGGCGAATTGCTGGCCGACATCGAGAAAGCCAACCTGATCTGGGGCGTGGTCACCAACAAGCCACTGCGCTTCGCCGAACCGATCATGCAGCAACTGGGGCTGAGCGAACGCTCAGCGCTGCTCATCTGCCCGGATCACGTGAAGAACAGCAAGCCGGATCCCGAGATGCTGATCCTTGCCTGCAAGATGCTTGATCTGGATCCGTCGACCGTGCTGTTTATCGGCGATGATCTGCGCGATATCGAATCAGGCCGTGACGCCGGCACCAAGACCGCCGCAGTGACCTACGGCTACATTCATCCGGACGACAACCCTCGGCATTGGGGGGCGGACGTGGTGGTCGATCATCCGCTGGAGTTGCGCAAGGTGCTGGATAACGCACTCTGCAGCTGCTGAGACCTGACGCGGAGCGTCAATGGCTGCATTCCTTTGCTGCGCATGGGAACGATCTGACTCTTGATGAGGTTTTTTATGTTTGATTACAGCGCTCGCCCCGAATTGCTCAAGGACCGGGTCATTCTGGTCACCGGTGCCGGTCGCGGCATCGGTGCGGCTGCCGCCAAGACTTACGCGGCCCACGGTGCAACCGTGCTGCTGCTGGGCAAAACCGAAGCCAACCTGACCCAGGTCTATGACGAGATCGAAGCGGCCGGTCATCCGCAACCGGCTGTGATCCCGTTCAACCTCGAAACCGCCCTGCCCCATCAATACGATGAGCTGGCAGCGATGATCGAGACCGAGTTCGGCCACCTCGACGGCCTGCTGCACAACGCCTCGATCATCGGCCCGCGCACGCCGATCGAGCAGTTGTCAGGTGAAAACTTCATGCGTGTCATGCAGGTCAACGTCAACGCGATGTTCATGCTCACCAGCACCCTGCTGCCGTTGCTCAAGCTGTCCCAGGACGCCTCGGTGGTGTTCACCTCCAGCAGCGTCGGTCGCAAGGGGCGGGCATACTGGGGCGCCTATGGCGTGTCGAAGTTTGCTACTGAAGGCCTGATGCAGACCCTGGCCGATGAAGTCGACGGCGTTGCGCCGGTACGCTCCAACAGCATCAATCCGGGCGGCACGCGCACGAGCATGCGCGCCCAGGCGTACCCGGGGGAGAACCCGCTGAACAACCCGACGCCGGAAGAGATCATGCCGGTCTATCTGTACCTGATGGGCCCGGACAGCACCGGTATCAATGGTCAGGCTTTCAACGCCCAGTAATGCCATACGTCGCATTTGTTGCCGCGGCGGATTCCCGTCGCGGCACGCAATTGCCGCTTTGTGCAGATGGATTTTAGTCAAATAACCACCACCCCGCTCCACACCCTTAACTCAACTCATTGATTCACAAAGGTTTTAATAAAACCTGAACTGAATGGCACGACTTTCGCTCTACATTTCCTCAAAGCACGCCGTGTGAAGGCAGTCGGGCAGGACCTGATTCGATAGCTGACTAATCGTCATCGGGCAGACTAAACTTACGCCAAATGTCCTACGGGACTGATGGATCAGTATGACGCGCAGCCCATAGCCGCTCTCACCCAGCCTGTAAGACAGACTTACTGCTTAGGGGCTCACGCCATATGAAATCACCTTCCCAGACCACTGCAATTGACTTCGACAGTGCCAAATTGCAACGCCTGGGCTTTGGTCAGCAGCCTCCCCTCCTGGCGCGACCTGTCAGCCTGGCGCAATTGCGCCAGCAAATGAGCCTGCAACTGCAAACCAGCCTTGAACCACAACGCATCCTCGGTCTGTTTTTCCGCGAAGTTCAGCGCCTGGTGCCGCTGGACGCCCTGACTTACGCGCACAATGGCAGCGACCTGCGCCTTGAATTCGGTGCCCGCGGACATCACTCAGCCAGCTATAGCCTCAGCCACGAAGGTGAGCACATGGGTGAACTGATCTTCCGCCGCAACCAGCGCTTCAGCGAACAGGAACTGGGCAATCTCGAATCGCTGCTGTCAGCACTGCTGTATCCGATGCGTAATGCCCTGCTCTACCGTGCTGCCACGCAAAGCGCCCTGCGTGATCCGCTGACCGGCGCCGGTAACCGCATTGCGATGGAGCAGACGCTGCTGCGAGAAATCGAGATGTCGCGCCGCCACCTGCAACCACTGTCGTTGCTGATGCTGGATATCGATCATTTCAAACAGGTCAACGACCTCCACGGTCACAGCGCTGGCGATGTCGTGCTCAAAGCGGTGGCGGCATCGATCAAGGGCCAGTTGCGCAATGTCGACATGGTCTTTCGCTATGGCGGGGAAGAATTTCTGATCCTGCTGTCCAACACCGGACGCGATGCGGCGGCCATGGTCGGCGAGCGCCTGCGCCAGGCGGCTCAGGCTCAGGATTACTACGCCAACAACCAGTTGATCGAGCTGACCGTGAGCCTCGGTTGTTCGACCCTGTTACCCGGTGAATCGGCTGACAGTCTGGTGCGTCGTGCCGACAGCGCGCTTTACGTGGCCAAGCGTGAAGGCCGCAACCGCCTGACCATGGCTGGTTAGCTTTCACAGGCGATAAAAATGGGAGCACTTGTGCTCCCATTTTTCATTGCGCTTGTCCTGATTAGCTCTCGACCAACGCCCGTCGCTCACGCCCGACCAGCACCCGCTCCGTCAGCTCCAGTTGCATGCAACGCTCCAGGAACAGGTACATGTAGTCGTAGCTCTTGCAGATGGCCTGTCGAAGTTCCGCCTGCAATGCCCGGGTCGGGTTCGTTCCGGCCAGGGTGCAGATGATTTCCAGCGCCTCCCAGGGATGAGCGTCATCGTACTGGGCGTGCATCTTCAGCCACTTCATGGCCCGCTTGCGATCTTCTTCAGGGAAAGCGGCGGCATACACACCCGTCGAACAGACTTGTGCCGACCATTCCCCGGTCGCGCCTTCGATGGCGTAATTGGTGGCCGCAATGGCCACGATCAGCGAGTCCGCCGAACTGGTGTGCCAGCACCAGTGACTCAGGGCATGCAACTCCGGCGGCACTTGCTGTGCCTGGAGGTCTTCCAGACTCACGCCGTGAGCCCGACTCCAGTGCACCCAGTAATCGGCATGGTTGAGTTCGACGCGGATGTTGCGCATCAACCAGCGCCGCGCCATGTCTTCACCCGGATGACGGGCGAATTTGGTCTTTGTCAGGTTCTGCGCCATGTACAACGCGAACTGCTCAACGACCGGCCAGCCCCCAATGAGGTACTGGCGCATGGTTTTGGCGCTGAGCTTGTTATCACGCATGCGCAGGTAAAGTTCATGTTCGACAACCCGGCGTTTGCTCTCGCTGCAATCCTGAATCAACTGTTGTGCCCAGGCAGGATAACTTGCAGCTTCCATGAGTGGTCCGGTTCGGTTGAATGTGTCGATCACTGTTCGGCTCCTTTTGATTTGTGATTGTAAGGATCGGCAAGAGACTTCAACGGAACGTGCCAGGCGCCTTGAACAACAGCGGCTGTGGTCTGGCGGGCCGACTTTGCAAACTGTCACAGGTAAACAACTGCGGACGCTCCACAACATAACCCTGAGCGTAATCCACGCCAATTTCAAGCAATGCCTGCTCGATCTGAGCTGTTTCGACAAACTCGGCAATTGTCTGCTTACCCATGACATGCCCGATGTGATTGATCACTTCGACCATAGCGCGGTTAATCGGGTCGTCCAGCATATCCTTTACGAAACTCCCGTCGATCTTCAGGAAGTCTACAGGCAAATGTTTCAGATAAGCGAATGAAGACATTCCGGCACAAAAGTCATCCAGGGAAAAGTAACAACCCAAGCCCTTGAGTTCATTGATAAATCTGATTGCACTGCCAAGATTTGCAATAGCGCTGGTTTCTGTAATTTCAAAACAAATCATTTCAGGCGGTACGCCGTAGTTATCAAACTGTTCCCGCAGAAAGTGCAAGAACGCGTCATCTCCGATAGTAATGCCTGAAAGATTAATCGCACACATTGCCAGAGGCCCCTGACACATATCGTTAATACATTGAGCAATAACCTTAAATACATTCTGCACAACCCAGCGATCCAGCGACGTCATCAAACCGTAACGCTCCGCCGCCGGTATGAAACTGTCCGGCAGGATCATTCGACCCGCCTCATCGTGCAGTCGCAGCAGAATCTCGATGTGCCCGCCTGTGCCACCGGCAACTGAGCCCAATGGCGCGATTTCCTGGGCGTAGAGACAAAAGCGGTTTTCCTCCAGTGCCATGTGCAGTCGCTGTACCCAGGCCATCTCACCGAAACGCAGGGACAGTTCCGAATCGTCGGCATGGTAGACCTGCACCCGGTTTCGGCCCTTTTCCTTGGCCATGTAGCAGGCCATGTCGGCAGCCCGCAGCGAAGCTTCGAGGGTGGTCGGGGTTTGCGCGACATGCACCAGACCAATACTGACGGTGGTCAGGAACGGCCGCCCCTTCCACACAAAATGCAGGTTCTGCACCGTCTGACGCAGGCTCTCGGCGATCTTCTCGGCCGCCTCCGGCGCGCAGTTTTCCAGCAGGATGCCGAACTCGTCGCCACCCAGCCGCGCCAGCGTATCGCCTTCGCGCAAGCCCGATTGCAGCAACGCACAGATATGCCGCAGCAACTCATCACCCGCCGCATGCCCGCAGGTATCGTTGACCAGTTTGAATTGATCGAGATCGAGGAACATCAGCGCATGCCGACCGGGCTGCCGGGTCAGGTTGTGCAGTGCCTGTTCAAGTCGATACTCGAACTCGCGGCGGTTGGCCAGGCCGGTCAACGCATCGTGAGTGGCCTGCCACGACAGATTGGCGATGTATTGCCGCTCCTGGGTCATGTCGTGCAGCACCAGCACCGTCCCGCTGACCTTGCCGGCATTGCGGATCGGCGCCCCGACCAGCGTCACCGACACGGTACTGCCGTCGAGCCGTTGGATCAGCTTGGAGTGCTCGCTGCCACCGCTGAGCTGGCCGCTGAGAATATGCTCGATCAGGGTCAGTCCTTCGGTCTGGGCGTTGTCATCCAGCAGGTTGAACAGCGCCGCCAACGGCAGGCCGGCCGCCTGTTCGGCTTTCCAGTGGGTCAAGGCTTCGGCGGCCGGGTTCATATATTCGATGGCCCCGCTCACGTCAGTGGTGATCACCCCGTCGCCAATCGACTGCAACGTGATGTGGGCCCGGTCCTTTTCCAGTTGCAGGGCCTCGGCAAAGGCATGCCGCTGCTTGAGCAGTTTGCGGGTACGCAGCAATGCCAGAACGATCAGGCCCAGCGCTGTGGCAAGGTTGGTGAACAGCAACAAGCGCAGGATCACCCGCGACCCTTCGCCCAAGGCATCGCTGAAGGCCTTGGCGGCGGGCGTCACACCATCGTTGATCGCAAAGATCCGATCCTTCCACCGCCGGATATCGGCATTTGTGGCGGCATTGGCGGTAATGGTCCTGTGCATCTCCCGCGCCACATCGTCGAGTTCCACCAGATAGGCATCACCCAGCGTCCAGCGATCAATGGCGATTTCCAGATAACTGAAGTGACGGAAGTTCAGGTACAGCCAGATCAGGCTGGAGACATCGTCCGGATGGTTGCCGCCCTTGAGGATGCCCTCGCGCGCCGATTGCAGGTCGGGCGGTTGCCTGTCCAGCGCGAGACGCAACTGATGACCGCCCTGGGGCACGGCAATAGCGCTCTGGTATTTGAGGTAAATCGCCTCGTCACGGCTGTCGGCATAAAGATTGAGGTAATAAATAGCGTCTTTCTGGCCCTTGGACCAGAGGCTTTCACCGGCGACATAGCCGCGAACGGCCGACAGGACGTAGAGACTCACGCCCCCCAGCAAGGCTTGAAACAACACGACGGCGATAAATGGCCAGACGATGCCCAGCAACCGAGGCGTTCCGAGAGTCCGCTTTTGCTTCATGGGATTCCTTGCGTGAGCACAGTCCGTTCGTCGTCCGGACGAAATCGCTATCACGAGACTAGGTTGGCTTGTGAATCTAGGCAAGCGACGGGCGCTTGAACCGTTTCCCGGCAAGACATATGTACCGCCCTTCAGCCTTTTGGAAGCGATCTACTGCAAACAGCCCCCTGACGGGTTGAAACCTTACGGATCCCTCCACACCAAAAGGACAATCAAACATGCTGCCCCCTTCGACTTCCGGCGCCACGCCCGACGCAGGTTCCCCTTATCGCGCGCGGCATCAGGCCTTGCTGGAAGAGTACAGCAGGTTGCTGGAAAAACTGCGAAACATGCCCGCCACCGCCAGCGCCCTGACCAGTACCTACCTCAAGCCACATCCCGGCTCGCCCCTGGATCTGGATGCAAAAAAACCGTCTATCTCCCGAAAACTGAAACTGACTCTTCGCCCGGACGGACAGTTCAACCTCGCCGGGATGGCGCTTTATTACGGCATCGCCCCCTGGAATCCTGCCGATAGCGAGGAACACCAGGCTGCATTGCACGCCCTGGAAGAAAAACGCGCCCGCCATGGGCTGCAACTGGAACGCGGAATCGACATCGAGTCGCTGGCCTGCACTCCGAGCCAGGAAGAACGCCAGGCCCTGGTAACCAATCGGAAATCGCCGCCTAAAGAACGCTTGCCCCTCTCTACCCTGCTGGACCGTCTGACCGAGAGCAAAATCCGTGAAGCCATCGGACAGTTCCTGCCGACGTCAGTCAAATCGCTGATCGGCCATCTCGCGAAAAATCTCGCCTCCGATATCACAGCAGCACGCGTTCGCCAGACCCCCACGGTGTACCTGGAGCAAATCCTTCAATCAGCCGACGCCACCCAGCTGGCGAAGTCGCTCCTGACAAAACTGGGATGGTACGGCAGCGGCACCGGACAAGATGATTCACCGCTCGTTCGCAACAAACTTCTAAGCAGGGCCATCCGATTGTGGGAACGACGTGACACCGATGCAACGAGAGATATCGCGGGGTATCCATGGCATCAACGCTCCAACTACGGGAAAAGCTACCAGTCCATCTGGAGCGGATTCGAAAATCATCTTCTGAGCAGCAACCGGGCCTCGTCAGAGGTCGAGGCGGTCCTGCTGGCCTGCCTGTACCGCTGCGAGTTTCCAATCGATTTCCACCGATCCGACATTCCCGTCGACCTGCCTTATAGAAGCTCTGTGGTCTGGGTGAACTTTGTCCATGGACTCCATCTGGCCGAAGCCATCGAACCCGACCGTGTCCCTCACATGACATTCCAGCAACTGGTGGACTTTCCTCTGGAGGAGTCCGCAGACGCCACCGAAGAGGAACTGGGTCTTGTCGCATGGAGCAGAGTGGCTCCCGCGATGGACTGGGCTGTCGCCAACGGCTTCGCGCAAGAAGACAGAAACGCCGAATACAGCGAGGTCACCAAGAAGCGCGTAATGGAGGCCCTCGACCAGCATACAGAGATGCTGCAGACAACTTTGAAACAACTGGATACCGATCCGCCAAAGCGCTGGGATATCGCAGATCGGGAGATCAGGAAAGTGTTCGGTCAACAGGTGTTTACCACCGACGGTCGAAAACTGGTCAGATACACCGGTGCCGATACCGGCTCCAGAACCATGCCGGACTTACGACAGAAAAGAGTGTCCTTTCGTGATGTTTATATGTGGAAGGGACATAAAGACAAAGCCTGGCTCATAACCGGAAACGATGGAGAAACAGTCACCACCGCCCGCTTCAGCCTTCGCTCGGATGGCAGCATTGAAACGACTGCCAAGTGGATCCCGGAAGGCATCCGCATCAGGACACTGCCAGACGTCAATGTGTTGTTCGAGGCCGAATACAACGATTATCTCGTCACTACCAAAAGCGCCTACCGGTATTTGCTGATCAGTCTGTTCAGCCGTCTTCCCCACGATGATCGTCTGGCCATCGAATACGGTGAGACAAAGATCTACACCCTGCGATCGTCGACAAAAGACCTGGAAGCTTCCCAGGAGAAGCCCTCACTCACAATGCCGTTTCGGCTGCGAATGGGCTTTATCCTGTCAATGACCTACAACGGCCGGACCTGCTGGTATGAATGCCTGCCGCGCGCCGGAATCATTCGCCAGCGCACCGACTTCACCCCGGAGATGCTCAACGGTCGACTCACAACCGAAGAATGGCGATTGCGCAACAAGGTGCGGGTGACGGTGCTCCGTGGCAAACCCGTGCCATTTGACTGGGATGCCTACGAAAGCGGCCGAACACCCAAGAAAAACGCCACATGCATCGCCATCATCGAACAACTGGGCGAGGCCTTTGCTCCTGAAGCCCCATCGGGCTATCCCCCCGCTATCACTTCCAATCGCGCTTCGGAGATCGCTGCATTCATCACCCGCGACCACTTTTATGTAGCGGAAGACATGCTTTACGCCAACGCACGGCAGCAGACGGAACTGGAGAAGAAAGAAGAGAAGCGTCATACCCTTCTTATCAAGATCGGGAAGTGGGTACCTTTCTTTGGCAACCTCGACGATCTTCATTCCGATGATCCCCGAAAAAGCATTAACGCTATCTTCGGCATGTTCACCGATACACTGTCTTTTGCCCTCCCTCTTGGAAAATTCGTTTCCGGGTCTGCAAGGCTGGCTTCCACCGCTGTTCGCCTGGGTTACAAGCAGGTACTGCCGGAGTTTTCCCGCCTGACCCAAAAACTGCTGATCTCGTCCTTGCGCAACTTCAACCCATTGGATGGCGTCCCCACGCTAGCCAAAACACTGGTGCTCGGACTCTTCGCCGCGAGCCTCCTGGTATTACGGAAAGCCGCCAGACAAATCGACAGGCTGATCGCGAGAATCGGCACTTTCGACTTCGTAAAAGGATTACCACAAGTCACGAATCCAGGCAGTTACAAGCTGCTTTCAGCTTCCGACAACCTGGCCACCACCAGGGGGGTCGACGACCTGTCGGTTCGCAGAGTCGACAGCGCGACACTACTTGATTATCGAATGCTCGATCCGATGACCGACAAACCCTTTGGGCCACCCCTGGCCGACAAGCTTTACCGGTTGTCGCTGGGCCGCTCTGCCTATCGCCCGATTCAAAGAACCGATCAGCACGTCGTCGTCGAAGTGGCAGAACACGCCAAAATCCGCGAGTTGCCGGAAATCGATGGCCGAATCACCGTTTATATCGACAATGTGCCCTATCGACTGGATGGGGACTGGTTGCGGCGTGTCGAACTGATTGATGAAAGCGCGAATATGAAACGTATCCCCTGCCGCAGCAAACGCGCGCCAGGGCGCGACATTTGCGTTAATGAATTCATTACTGGCGATCCCCATCCCGATACCCCGCCGCTTCGCTCATTCGACCCGGACAAAGGTTATGCCCCCTGGTTTGGCGAACGGTTGTGCACACCACAAGCGCGGCATTCGGCAGAGGGGGAGTATTTCCTGCGCGATGGCCTCCTTTATCATTTGTCGAATGGCAAACTGAAGAGGTTGACAGGCGATTTGACACGATTGGGCTTCCCCAAACAATGGCCGGTACCCAAAGGCGAAATCCTGGCCGACGTGCAATTTCAAAAGGGCATTTATGTACGCATCGAAATCCAGGGAACCTATCAAGGCAGTAATGAACTGCACCGCATAGGCGCGATTGTCGTACCGTCTCTCGTTACCTCCGACAATCTCCTCTTTACTCGCGTAAATACCGATAAATATTACCTGACGACGTTTCCTGCGGATAAAGACCTGAGCGAGCTACAGACGCTCACTCTGCAACGACTATTTCAAGCCGATCTCATGGAAGGCACACAGGGTGCCGAGCTGTTGCGAACGTATGAAGGCTCACTGACCGCCAACAACGTCGCGGCGATCTACGGTATAGAAGCAGTGGAGCGTGCAATGAAAACCATGGAGCGAATCGCCATCCCCTTGGGCACACCGCCAAACCCAGCCGCCAATATGAAATGGATCAAACTCGATACCAGCCCTGGCGAAGCTCTGATGTTCGATCAAAGGACGAGAATGATCGTCACCCAATCGTCCGAAGGCGCAACAACATGGTCACGCAGCCATGAAGCTTCGGAAACACTGCGCCAACGAACAGCCGAAATTTTTGACACATTGTTCTTGGAGCCGACGATCCCACAGAACAAAGAAAGTCTGTTCAGGATCGATCGCACGATGAAAAAGCTCAATGCCCTGTTGCCTAAATCACAACGACGTCCCAACCCCAGAAACATCGCGTATGCAGAAGTCATCAAGACTGAAGGAGTCAGGGAGATCTATGTCAGTGTTTCCGGGGCACAGGACACGACAGGAAAACTGCCTCTGTTCAAAACCAATCTGGGAGCCGAGCACGTCCAGATAGGCGATACGACCTATTTCAATGTCGACTTGAACGGTCCACCTACCCCGAGTGGCCTTCTGATGGATAGCCATGAAAATCTTCTGGCCATTCCGAAGACCTATCCCGCACTGCCCCAAATACCCACCTCACTGGACAGTGAAAGCAAGTTGATCAGCGTCATCCACCAGAAATATCCCGATAAACAGGCCATCCGCTCGGTCAACATCGCAACCACCATGCCACCCTGCGAAGCTTGCGGAGTGATCGTAAAGGCGTTCGGTCATACAGGCGGTGATGATTGGCTGAACGTCGTCTGGAAATAACCTACAACCGCTGCAAATGCCCATAAAGCTTGGCGTACAACCCGCCATCGGCAATCAGTTGCTGATGGTCGCCATCTTCGGCCACCTGCCCACCGTCGAACACCAGCACCCGGTCTGCCTGCTTCACCGCTGACAGGCGGTGGGCAATGATCAATGTGGTGCGGCCATGGAGGAAACGTGCCATGGCCTGGTGCAGGTTGTATTCGGTGGCGGCGTCGAGGGCTGACGTCGCCTCGTCGAGGATCACCACTTTCGGCTCCGCGAGGATCATCCGCGCAATCGCCAACCGCTGCCGCTGACCACCGGACAGGCGCACACCGGAGCGGCCGACGATACTGTCCAGGCCGTCCGGCAACGCGCGAATGGTAGGTTCGAGCTGGGCGATTTCCAGTGCCTGCCAGCAGGCTTCATCGCTGCGGGTACGGCCCATGGTCAGGTTGGCGCGTACGGTGTCGTTGAACAGCGCCGGATGCTGCAGCACCACCGCGACGTTTTCCCGAACCGTTTCCAAACCGATTTCCTGCTGGGTCGATCCGCCGAAACGAATGGTCCCGGCCAGCGGCGTGTACAGGCCCAGCAGCAATTGCACGAGGGTACTTTTGCCGCCGCCGCTGGCGCCGACAATCGCCACTTTCTCGCCCGGTGCGATGGACAGGTTCATCTGATCCAGCACCAGTTCATCGCCATAACCAAAGCTCAGGCCCTGCACCTCGATCCCGACGGTATCGCGGCCCTTGAACGGATCGACGCCGCCGGGGTATTGCGGCTCATCGGCGCGGGCCAGCAGTTCGTTGATCCGGGTCAGCGCACCGCCCGCCGCGTAATAGGCGTATTGCAGATTCAGCAGTTGTTCGACCGGGCCGATCATGAACCACAGATAGCTGAACACCGCGAGCATCTGGCCGATCGACAAATCGGAGAACAACACCGTCAACATGGCCGCCGCGCGGAAGATGTCGATGCCGAACTGGAACAGCAAGCCGCTGGCCCGGTTCGAGGCGTCGGTCTTCCATTGCGAATTGACCGCGTAGTTGCGCACTTCCTGAGCCCGCAGCCCAAGCCGTCCGAGAAAGTAGCCCTGACGGTTGCCGGCCCGCACTTCCTGAATCGAGTCGAGGGTTTCGCTCAATGCCTGGGTGAAGCGCGAGGTGCTGTCGTTCTCCAGTTTCTTCAGGTGCTTGACCCGCTTGCCCAACTGCACCGTGGCGTAGATCACCAACGGGTTGAAGAGCAGGATCAGCAGCGCCAGTTTCCAGTGCATCCACATCAGGATGCTGGCGGTGCCGACCAGGGTCAGCATCGCCACCAGGAAACGGCTGAGGGTTTCGCCGACAAACTTGTCGAGGGTATCGAGGTCGGTGACCAGATGCGTGGTGACCGTGCCGCTGCCCAGGCTTTCGTATTCGCCCAGCGAGATTCGTTTCAGACGCTCGATCAAGCGCACGCGAATGCGATACACGATGTCCTTGGCCAGCCGCGCAAACAACCGCGCCTGCAACACGCCAAAACACAGGGCACTGCAACGCAGGGTCAGCGTCACCACCAGCATCAGGCCGATGTAGCCCGCCGCCTGCTGCCACATCGAGGGCAGCACGTGGTTCATGACTTTCAGCGCCGCATCGCCGTGACCGAGCAGGACCTCGTCCACCAGCAACGGCAGCAGCAACGGGATCGGCACACTGCAAAGGGTCGCCAGTACGGCCACGCCGTTGGCGATCCACAGGGATTTTTTGTGATGAAGCGCCAGTCGCCGGACTTCTGCCCAGCTCAGCCGGTCGACACGCTTGACGGCTGGCGTGTCATCGGCCGGGTCAGACACAGGCCGCGCGCTCCAGCCATCGGCCGAGCAACGGTGACAGTTCACTGAGCGGCTGGTAACCGTTGGTCAGCAACGCCAGTTGGCCATTGCGCTCGGCGAGCAGGGTCGGGAATCCGGAAATGCCCAGATCCTGCACCCAGCTGAAATCGGCCTGAGTCGCCTTGTGCTGATCGGCATGATCAAACAGGGCAGCAAATTCGATGCGCGGGACGCCGGCCTTCTCTGCCAGCTCCACCAGAACGCTGGCCTGGGTGACATCGCGACCTTCAGCGTAAAACGCGTGCTGGATCAACCCGACCAGTTTCCACGCGCAATCCGGCGCCAGACTGCGCGCGGTGACGATGGCCCGGCAGGCAGGCTCTGTGTCGTAGACAAAACCGTCCGGCAATGCGCCTTCAAGTTTGAACGGCTGGCCGGTGGCCTCGGTGACCGCCTGCCAGTGTTCGAGAATGTAGCGCCGGGTGGTTGGTTCAAGTGCTGCACCGCTGCCGGTGCGCAACCCGCCGACCACCAGGTGCAGTTCCACCCCGGCTGCCTGCGCCTGCTCCACCAATGCCTTGGCCACCGGGGCAAATCCCCAGCACCACGAACACATCGGATCCATCACATAGAGCAGGCGTGCAGACATGATTAAGCCTCGGTGGATGCTTGCTTGTAGTTGTAGCCGATCGGGTGCGGCATGTTGCGCGCTTTTGCCAGTTCGATCTGCTTCTGACGGTCGATGGCGCTGCGGCGAGTCTTCTCGCTCAGGGTGTCCCAGCAGTGCGGGCAGCTGATGCCGGCCACGTAATGCTCGGAGGCGCGATCCTCGACGCTGACCGGGGTGCGGCATGCATGACACTGATCGTAGTCGCCTTCGCTCAGGTCATGGCGCACGGTCACGCGGTTGTCGAAGACGAAGCAGTCGCCCTGCCATTTGGTTTCTTCCTGCGGCACCTCTTCGAGGTACTTCAGGATACCGCCCTTGAGGTGGTAAACCTCTTCGAAACCTTCGCCGAGCATGTAGCTCGAGGCTTTTTCGCAGCGAATGCCACCCGTGCAGAACATCGCGACCTTCTTGTGCACGGCCGGATCGAAGTGTTCTTTGATGTAGTCGGGGAATTCGCGAAAACTGGTGGTTTTCGGATCGATGGCGCCTTCGAAGGTACCGATCGAGACTTCGTAATCGTTGCGGGTATCGATCAGCAGCACTTCAGGGTCGCTGATCAGCGCGTTCCAGTCCTGCGGTTCGACATAGGTGCCGACCTTCTTGTTCGGGTCGACGCCTTCGACGCCCAGGGTCACGATCTCTTTCTTGAGCTTGACCTTGGTGCGGTAGAACGGCTGCTCGTCGCAGTACGATTCCTTGTGATCGATATCGATCATGCGCGGATCGTTGCGCAGCCAGGCCAGCAGGCCGTCGATGCCTTCACGGCTGCCGGAAACCGTGCCGTTGATGCCTTCTTCGGCGATCAGCAGGGTGCCTTTGATGCCGTTGTCGACCATCGCTTGCAGCAGGGGCTCGCGCAGGTTGACGTAATCTTCGAGGGTGACGAACTTGTACAGTGCCGCCACGACAATCGGTTGTGTCATGGGTATTTCTCCAGGTGGCTACCCTCGTAAAGGGTGAACCGGATACGAAAAAAAACGCGCCGGGTGAGCGGCGCGTTGCGGATTCTAGCAAAGAACCTCAGTTCATTGCTGCAAGGCTCAATGCTTGCTGCCGCCAGCACAGGTCGGCGACGCCGGAGCGACGCCTGTCTCTGCCCATTCCTGCGGGGTGTAGGTGTGCAGCGCCAACGCATGGAACTCGCCCATCAGCTCGCCAAGCGTGCCGTAGACTTTCTGGTGGCGCTTGACCCGGTTCAGGCCTTCGAACTGCGCACTGACCACCACAGCCTTGAAGTGGGTCTGCAACCCGCGACTGTGCATGTGGCTTTCGTCCAGCACTTGCAGATGCTCAGGCTGAAGCAGCGCCAGCGTCGATTCGATGCGTTGTTGCATGGTCATCACGAGCTCCGCTTACTTCTTCTTGGCCGGAGCCGCGCCTTTCGGTGCCAGCTCGTTGGTCATGTCGTCCAGCAACTTGTTGACCACCGGTACGGCGCTTTCCAGTTTGGCCTGGGTCATCTGGGCCGATTGCTGGGTCAGCTGCGGCATTTTTTCCAGGACTTTCTTGCCCAGTGGCGACTGGTAGAACGCAACCAGGTCTTTCAATTCCTGTTCGCTGAAGTTGCTGGTGTAGAGCTTGACCATGTCCGGCTTCAGCTTGTTCCAGCCGATGGCCTGGTCCAGGGCGGCGTTGGCCTTGGCCTGGTAGGTATCCAGTACGGCTTTCTTGGATTCCGGCGCCTTGGTCTGTTCAAAACGCTGGGCGAACATCTGCTGAACCTGCATGTACACCGGAGTGCCCAGCTTGTCAGCGTGCGCCAGGGTCAGGAAAGTTTCGGCACTGGCGTTGTGGCTGGCGGTATCGGCAAACACCTGGCCGCTGGCGCAAACCAGGGCAACCGCGGTGCAGATGGCACGAAGACGAGTCATCGAGTTTCCTTTTCAGCTAGGCGAGGTAAAACCCCAAGGGCGACCATTCTGCGCCTGAATAACGCTGCGGCTCAACCCCCGGGCCTTGCCGCGCTTGATTGGCGGGGATTTGCCGGTCAACAATCGACTGGAGGGAACCACCCGGGCCGACACCGGCCTAAACTGCGCAAACAGACCAACAGGAGTGTGCACGATGAGCCGTATCGAAACCGACAGCCTGGGCCAGATCGAGGTCCCGGACGACGCTTACTGGGGCGCTCAGACGCAACGCTCGCTGATCAACTTCGCCATCGGTCAGGAACGCATGCCCTTGCCGGTCCTGCACGCCCTGGCCCTGATCAAGAAAGCCGCGGCCCGGGTCAACGACCGCAACGGCGACCTGCCTGCCGACATCGCCCGCCTGATCGAACAGGCCGCCGACGAAGTGCTCGACGGCCAGCATGACGATCAGTTCCCGCTGGTGGTCTGGCAGACCGGCAGCGGCACCCAAAGCAACATGAACGCCAACGAAGTGATTGCCGGCCGCGCCAACGAACTGGCCGGCAACCCGCGCGGCGGCAAGACGCCGGTGCACCCCAACGATCACGTCAACCGCTCGCAGAGCTCCAACGACTGCTTCCCCACGGCCATGAGCATCGCCACTGCGCAAGCGGTGCAGGTCCAATTGCTGCCGGCCATCGCCGAGCTGTCGGGCGGTCTGGCCGAACTGTCGGCGCGGCACATGAAACTGGTGAAAACCGGTCGCACCCACATGATGGACGCCACGCCGATCACCTTCGGCCAGGAACTCTCCGGTTTCATAGCGCAGCTGGATTACGCCGAGCGGGCAATTCGCGCGGCGCTGCCGGCAGTCTGCGAACTGGCGCAGGGCGGCACCGCCGTCGGCACCGGGCTGAATTCGCCCCACGGCTTCGGTGAAGCGATTGCCGCTGAGCTCGCGGCGTTGTCCGGCCTGCCGTTCGTCACCGCGCCGAACAAATTCGCCGCACTCGCCGGCCACGAGCCACTGACCACGCTGTCCGGCGCCCTGAAAACCCTCGCCGTGGCACTGATGAAAATCGCCAACGACCTGCGCCTGCTGGGTTCGGGGCCGCGAGCCGGTTTTGCCGAAGTGCGCCTGCCGGCCAACGAGCCGGGCAGTTCGATCATGCCCGGCAAGGTCAATCCGACCCAGTGCGAGGCGTTGTCGATGCTCGCCTGTCAGGTGTTGGGCAATGACGTGGCAATCGGTTTTGCCGCCAGCCAGGGTCACCTGCAACTGAACGTGTTCAAACCGGTGATCATCCACAACCTGCTGCAATCGATCCGCCTGCTGGCCGATGGCTGCAGCAACTTCCAGCAGCACTGCATCGCCGGGCTTGAACCGGATGCCGAAGTCATGGCGAAACATCTGGAGCGCGGGCTGATGCTGGTGACAGCGCTGAACCCGCACATCGGCTACGACAAGTCGGCGGAAATCGCCAAGAAGGCCTACAGCGAAGGCAAGACCTTGCGCGAAGCGGCGCTGGAGCTGGGCTATCTGACCGATGAAGAGTTCGATGCCTGGGTACGTCCGGAGAACATGATCGAGGCCGGTGCCAAGGGCTAGTTTTTTTAGCGCCTGAAAATATGTCTTCGCGAGCAAGCTCGCTCCCACCGTTGACCGCATTCCCCTGTCAGGAGTGCGGTTGAATGTGAGAGCGAGCTTGCTCGCGAATGAAGTTGAAGCGGTTTAACTGGCGGCCATCTTCATCCGCCGGGCCTTGAGCCCGGCAATCAGCGAAGGCCCGAGCGCTACCAGCGCCGAGCCCAGCACCACCAGCACCGCCCCGCCATACCCCAGCAGATTGATCTGCTCGGCATGTACATATTCAGGCCACACCCCTGCCGCCACGGCCACCGCGCCGAACGTCACCAACGGCGTGATCGCCAGCGTCGCGCTGACCCGCGAAGCTTCCCAGTGCGCCAGCGCCTCGGCAAATGCGCCGTAGGCGATCAGGGTGTTCATGCAACACGCCAGCAGCAGCCAGCCCTGCAACGGGCTCAGTGACAGCGCCTCAAGCGGATGCACCCAAGGCGTCAGCAACAGGGCGCAGAACAGGTAGATCACCATCATCACCTGCAACGAATTCCACACCGTCAGCAATTGCTTCTGGCCAAGCGCATAGAAGGTCCAGACCGTCGAGGCCAGCAGCACCAGCAACACGCCGGCGGTGTAATCAGATAAAGAGGTGAGCAATTCAGCCAGACGCTGATTGAAGAACAACGCAAAACCGATCAGCAGCACCGCCAGACCCATGCCCTGACCGATGCTGAAGCGTTCCTTGAACACGAACAGACTGGCGATCAGCAACATGATCGGCCCCATCTGCACCACCAGTTGCGCAGTGCCGGGGCTGAGCAGGTTCAGGCCCATCAGGTACAGCACGTAGTTGCCCACCAGCCCGAGCACCGCCATCAGCACCAGCCAGCCGCCCTTCGGCCCGAGCACCTTGCGACTCGGCAACCGTCCGGTCGCCGCCAGATAAATGAACAGACAGCCGCCGGACACCAGCAGGCGGAACCAGGTCACCGTGACCGGGTCCATCACCACCAGCACCTGCTTGAGTTTGATCGGCAGGATCCCCCACAGAAACGCCGTCAACAGCGCCAGGAACATGCCGTACACCCAACGACCCGATGAAACGTGCATGAGAACCCCGAAAGCCAATGACAGGAGCGCTCATTCTAGGCGCACAGACCGGCCCGACACAGGGACAGTTGCGCTCCAGCCGCAAATGAAACTGTGCAGGTCGCAGCAGAAAATTGACGATGGGCCGTTGATCGGCTGCACGGGCAAGGTAAGTGGTTCAGGCATAAGCTGATTGGATCCAGCCCGGGACATCACTCACCAAGGAGACCCCGTCATGTTAGGCATGCGCGCCCAGGACACCGCCCCCGCCACGCATTTTCGCAGCGACCGCGTGTGCCGGGTCAACGGCGAACTGTATTTCAGCACCCGGGAAAACACCCTTGAAGGGCCGTTCGACAGCCCCGAGAAAGCCGAGCAGGAAATCCGCGCATACATCGCGCGGATGCAGTTGCTGGATTCTGGCAGGTAGATCCGGTCGCCCCATTCGCGAGCAAGCTCGCTCCCACATTCGATCACATTCCTTCAACAAGAATAGGGCCAACTGTGGGAGCGAGCTTGCTCGCGAAAGCTATCGAGAGAGCAAAACAAATTCCCGGACTTAACGCACCGCCTCAAACAACCCGGTCGCGCCCATCCCGCCGCCTACGCACATGGTCACGATTCCGTAGCGCAGATTGCGCCGCTGCAACTCGCGCACCAGATGCCCGACCTGCCGCGAGCCGGTCATGCCGAACGGGTGACCGATGGAAATCGAGCCGCCGTTGACGTTGTACTTCTCGTTGTCGATTTCCAGCCGGTCACGGGCGTACAGGCACTGCGAGGCGAACGCTTCGTTCAATTCCCACAGATCGATATCCGCCACCTGCAAGCCTTTGGTCTTGAGCAGTTTCGGCACCGAGAACACCGGGCCGATGCCCATTTCGTCCGGCTCGCAACCGGCCACGGTGAACCCACGGAAAAACGCCTTCGGCTTGAGCCCCAGTTGCAGGGCTTTTTCCAGGCTCATCACCAGCGTCATCGAGGCGCCATCGGACAACTGCGACGAGTTGCCGGCGGTCACCGAACCGTCCTCGGCAAACACCGGTTTCAACCCGGCGAGGCTTTCATAGGTGGTGTCCGGGCGGTTGCAGTCGTCGCGATCGACGATGCCGTCGAGGATCTGCACTTCACCACTGTTTTTGTCTTCAACGCGGTACTTCACCGCCATCGGCACGATTTCATCGTTGAACAGCCCTGCTGCCTGCGCCTGAGCGGTGCGGATCTGGCTTTGCAGCGAGTAACGATCCTGCGCCTCGCGGCTGACGCCATAACGGCGCGCCACCACTTCGGCGGTCTGGCCCATGGTGTAGTAGATGCCGGGGGTCTGCTGTTTGAGCAACGGGTTGATCAGGTGATCGGTGTTGACGCTTTTCAGGGTCAAGCTGATCGACTCGACGCCGCCGGCGACGATGATGTCGCTGCAACCCGAAGCGATCTGGTTGGCGGCAATCGCAATCGCCTGCAAACCTGAGGAACAGAAACGGTTGAGGGTCATGCCGGCGGTGCCGGTGCCCAATTGCGAGAGCACCGCCACGTTGCGGCCGATGTTGTAGCCTTGGGCGCCTTCGTTGGAGCCGGCGCCGACGATGCAATCCTCGACACTGGCCGGGTCGATGTCGTTGCGCGAGAGCAACGCATTGACGCAATGGGCCGCCATGTCATCGGGACGGGTCTGGTTGAACTTGCCGCGAAAGGACTTGGCCAGGCCGGTCCGTACGCTGTCGACGATCACCACTTCACGCATGGCATACCTCATTGTTGCAGTCGGTTGAGAGTGGACCGAGCATAAGTCCACCCAATCGCCGACCGCGACAATCATTCACCTCGCGTATGCGTGCCCATCGGTTCAGTCTTTGTGCTTTCTGGCTCGCTTGTCGGACTTCTCGAAAGCCTCTTCCAGCGCCCGGTTGATCGTGCGCAGCACCTTGACCCGGGCCCAGCGCTTGTCATTGGCCTCGACCAGGGTCCACGGCGCGATTTCAGTGCTGGTGCGGTCGACCATGTCGCCCACGGCGGCGCGATAGGCGTCCCACTTGTCGCGGTTGCGCCAGTCGTCTTCGGTGATCTTGAAGCGCTTGAACGGGATTTCTTCACGCTCCTGGAAACGCTCCATCTGCGTGTCCTTGTCGATGGCCAGCCAGAACTTGACCACGATCACACCGGCATCGGCCAGTTGCTCCTCGAAGTCATTGATTTCGCCATAGGCACGCATCCAGTCGGCGGTGCTGCAAAAACCCTCGACCCGCTCCACCAGCACCCGGCCGTACCACGAACGGTCGAACACGGTGAATTTGCCCCGCGCCGGGATGTGCCGCCAGAACCGCCACAGATACGGCTGCGCACGCTCTTCTTCGGTCGGTGCGGCAATCGGCACGATGCTGTATTGGCGCGGATCGAGCGCCGCCGCGACCCGGCGAATCGAACCACCCTTGCCCGCCGCATCGTTACCTTCGAACACCGCCACCAGCGCGTGACGACGCATGCGTTTGTCGCGCATGAGCCCCGATAGCCGCGCCTGCTCGGTGATCAATTGTTCTTCGTAGTCTTTCTTCTCCAGACGCTGATTCAGGTTGAGGCTGTCGAGCAGGTTCAACTGATCCACCGACGTGCCCAGCGGCTGGGCGCTGACATCATGCGGGTGCACATCGGGACGCTTCAGCGCGTTCTGCAGGCCTTCGAGCAGGATCTTGCCGACCGTCAGACTGCGGTAGTGCGGATCGACACCCTCGATGACATGCCACGGCGCGTAATCGCGACTGGTGCGGCGCAGCACGCGCTCGCCGTATTTGACGAACTTGTCGTAGGTCTGCGACTGCTGCCAGTCCAGCGGGCTGATACGCCAGCTGTGCAGCGGGTCATCGGCCAGGGCCTTGAGCCGCGCCTTCATCTGTTTCTTGGACAGGTGGAACCAGAACTTGAAGATCAGCGCGCCTTCATCGCAGAACATCTTTTCCATGCGCTCGGCGCCGGCAATCGCCTGATCCAGTCGCGGGTCCTTGAACAAGCCGTGCACCCGACCCTGCAGCATCTGGCTGTACCAGTTGCCGAAGAAAATCCCCATCCGCCCCTTGGCCGGCAGCATCCGCCAGTAACGCCAGGCCGGTGGTCGCGCCAGCTCTTCATCGGTCTGCTGGTCGAAGGTGCGCACTTCGATCAGGCGCGGGTCCATCCACTCGTTGAGCAACTTCACCGTTTCGCCTTTGCCAGCGCCTTCGATGCCGTTGATCAAAATGATCACCGGGAAACGCTTCTGCTGCTGCAACTCGAACTGGGCTTCGAGCAGCGCTTCACGCAGGGCGGGCACGGCGGCTTCGTAGGTGTCTTTGTCGATGGCGTGACCGATTTCAGCGGATTCGAACATAGGGACGGCTCCTTCCAGGATTCAGCAAGACTAGCGGATTGGGCTCTGACGCGGCACAGAAATTCCCGCCGGCGGCGGATTGTCCTTGAGTGATCGTCAGCAAGGCTTGCCATGGATCAAGCGCCGCCTGCGTGATCGGCTAGAATGGCCGCCTTGTCGTTGCCGAGCCTGCCATGAAACCTGTAATGCCCCACGCCCAACTCGACTGGGATGACCAGGGACGCCCGCGTTCGCGAGTGTTCGACGATGTGTATTTTTCCGACCAGTCAGGGCTGGATGAAACCCGCTACGTGTTCCTCGAACAGAACCGTCTGGCCGAGCGTTTTGCCGCGCTGTCGGCGGGTGGGCGGCTGGTGATCGGTGAAACCGGGTTCGGCACCGGGCTGAATTTCCTCTGCGCCTGGCAGTTGTTCGAACAGCACGCGGTGGCCGGTGCGCGGCTGCATTTTGTCAGCGTCGAAAAATTTCCGTTGAGCCCTGCCGACCTGCAACGGGCGCTGGCGTTGTGGCCCGATCTGAAGCCATTCTCCGATCAGTTGCTCAAGCATTACGTGGCCATTCATCAAGGTTTCCAGCGCATTGTTCTGGATAACGGTCGCGTGACCCTGACGCTGCTGATCGGCGATGCACTGGAGCAGTTGCCACAACTGGACGGCCAGATCGACGCGTGGTTTCTCGACGGTTTCGCCCCGGCGAAAAACCCGGAGATGTGGACCGCCGAACTGTTCGCCGAACTGGCGCGACTGGCGGCGCCCGGCTCGACCATCAGCACCTTCACCAGCACCGGTTGGGTGCGGCGCCTGCTGAACGCCGCCGGCTTCAAGATGAAGCGCACGCCGGGCATCGGCCACAAGTGGGAAATCCTGCGCGGCGAGTTTCTCGGCTGGCCCGAAGGCGTTGCGCCTCCCGCTGCGGAAAAACCGTGGTACGCCCGCCCCGCGCCTGTCACGGGAGAGCGTCGTGCCCTGGTGATCGGCGCCGGTCTGGCCGGTTGCGCCACGGCGGCCAGCCTCGCAGCGCGGGGCTGGCAGGTCAGTCTGATGGAACGGCATGGCGCGGTTGCACAGGAAGCCTCGGGCAATCCCCAAGGTGTGCTGTATCTGAAACTGTCTGCCCACGGCACTGCACTGTCGCAGTTGATCGTCAGCGGCTTCGGCTACACCCGACGTCTGCTGGAAACCCTGCAACGCGGCACCGACTGGGATGACTGCGGCGTGCTGCAACTGGCGTTCAATGAAAAGGAACGCGAACGTCAGGCGCAACTGGCGGCGGCGTTTCCCGAGGACCTTTTGCAGTGGCTCGACCAACCCGAAGCGCAGACCCGCGCCGGGATCGGTCTGGCGCACGGTGGTTTGTATTATCCCGAAGGTGGCTGGGTGCATCCGCCGGCGTTGTGTCAGGCGCAATCTGCACAGCCGGGCATCACACTGCTTACCCATCAGGAAGCCGTGGAGTTGCGCAAAGTCGACGGTCAGTGGCAAGCCTTCGACGGTGAGCGATTGATCGCAACAGCGCCTGTGGTGGTGCTGGCCGGTGCCGCCGAGATCAAGCGTTTTGCCCAGAGTGCCGACCTGCCCCTCAAACGTATTCGCGGGCAAATCACCCGCCTGGCGCAGACCCCGCAAAGTCAGGCACTGACCACGGTGGCCTGCGCCGAAGGCTATGTCGCACCGGCACGACTGGGCGAACACACCCTGGGTGCCAGTTTCGACTTCAACAGCGACGACCTGAGCCCGACCACCGCCGAACACCTGGATAATCTGGCGATGCTCGAAGAGATCTCCAGCGACCTGGTCTCACGCCTGCAGATCAGCGAACAGGACGCCGATCGTCTCGAAGGACGTGCCGCCTTCCGCTGCACCAGCCCCGATTATCTGCCGATTGTCGGCCCTCTCGCCGACCGCGAAGCCTTCGATCAGGCCTACGCGGCACTGGGCAAGGATGCCCGACAAGTGCCGGATATTGCCTGCCCGTGGCTGGAGGGTTTGTACGTCAACAGCGGCCATGGCTCACGCGGATTGATCACCGCCCCGCTGTCCGGAGAGTTACTGGCTGCCTGGCTGGACAACGAGCCCTTGCCACTGCCTGCAAGCGTGGCGCAAGCCTGCCATCCGAACCGATTTGCCTTGCGCCGTCTGATCCGGGGTAAATGACGATCCGTCAGTAATCAAGCGTCGGGCAACAGACAGGCCCCTCTCTCGGTCAGCCTCAACACCTGTTCGGTCAAGCGTTCGAGCAAGGTGTTTTCCGACTGTTCCAGCCTTCCAGCGCATCGGTTCATCTCGCTCAGATAATCTGCGGAGCTCAGTTCTTCAGCCTTGTCGAACAGGGCCTGAATCTCCTCGTGATGAGGCTTGCGAGCCTCGTCGAAATGCTGGGCAAAACTGTTTTTTACAAAGTTGCTCCAAAAAGGCTGGCGAACCAGGAACTTCAACCATGCAGGCGACAGTTCGGCCATCTGGACTCTATGAATGGCAGTCACCAGGTCCTGCCCCGTCACGTCGGCGATTGAAGCGTAACGCATGTGCGACGGTTGACCGGGCAGATCGAGTGCCGCAGTCAACCCCGTGCGATAGGCAAGGCTCACCTCCAGTGGATCCGGCGACTTTCGCTCCAGCGCGTGCTCCGCAGCGATCTGATCCACCTGCTCCAGGCGGAACAGACGTCTTGCAAGATTGATCAATGACGTGCCTGAAGGTTGTCGATTGCCGAATTGGCGGGTTGCTCGCTGGACTTGTACTGCGACCTCCAGATGACTGAAGGTCACTGCGGCGTTATCCGCACAATCGATCGGGTTGGCTGCCAGGTCGAAGATCTGCTCACGCAATTCGGCATTGGCATGAGTCGCCTCCAGCACTGCCCAGACCCGACGAGACATGTCCTCGCGCACATGGATGGATTCGGCGGTATTGCCCAGCTCCGCCAACAGGTGAAACAAGCCTTCGGCCATCGGATCGTCATTGATCGCGGTCCATATCTGCAGACGCCGGGAACCCACCGATCCACCTGTTTCAGTCAGCCAGATCGAGCGCGCCTGATTCTCGTCAAGCCGCGCAATATCGTTGTCCAGGTAGCCAAAACCGACGCCGACTCTCTTGTGGTAATCCTTCAGCAGCGTAGTGCTGAACTCCGAAATCGGATTGAGCTCCAGATTGATCGTTTCACTGAAGCGCCTCGGTGTTTCAAAAAGCCAATCCGGCAAATCGCGAATGTCGTTGTCGCGCAGATCCACCCGGTCCAGATTGGGTAAGCGGGCCAGTCCCTTGGGCAGTTCCGTGGAACGGGTATTGCGTACGGACAGGTCGACCAGATCGAACATGTGGCTGACGTCCAGCGTCGCACCCAAGGGGTTGTAGCTCAGGTTCAGACTTTGCAGAGTGCGCATCCGGGACACTTTCGCCAGGGCATACTCCGTCAACCGGATCTGATTGCGTGAAGCGCTGAACTCACGGAGATTGGGCATGTTCGAGATCACCTCTGGCAACAGGGTGAGCCTGTTGCGATCAAGGTCCAGGAACTCGACCTGCCGGAAAGCCTTGAGGAAATAAGCGACATCGTTGTCCAGCTGCATGTTGCGCAGTGACAAGTGCCTGACGTGGTCAAACGACAACCCCACCGGCAGGACCGGCAGTTTGCCACACCGCATGCCATCGAGTTCCAGCCCATAAACCGGTCGATGATTCTCACCGTGGGCGAAGATCATTCGCCGAAAGCAGTCTTCGATTTCGAACGCCACGAGCTGCCGGCAATCAACGACTTTGGTCAAGTCGCCGCCCAGTGCTTTCATGGCCGCCTCATCTTCGCTCCAGGCATCCAGCGCGTCGCGCAGCCTTGCCAGATCATGGTGCAACTCACGGACACGGAGGGCGCGGGTCAGGTGGTCGCCGCCCAGCTGGTCGAGAAACTCGCTGGCCTGCGCGTCGGAAAACAAGGGATAGAGCTTTCTGACCTTGCGCAATAACTGACGCGAATGCGTCGACGACCCGGAGGGCGAATCGTCCAGTGTGCAGAAGGTTTCGGAGAGCTCCGGTTGAAACTGATCACCTGCCAGCAACCGGGCACATCCTTCATGCTCTCCCAAAGCACTTTCCAACAGTCTGCTGCGTAAACGCCAGGCATCGTCCGGTGTCGGTTGCGCAAAGCCGATGGCTTTGCGCTGTTGCTCCGAAAGCCCCTTGAGAATCCCGTGGTACAGACTGTCCGGCCCTGCGGTCGCCTGGCCAAGCGATTTGCCGTCACTGCCATACACTTCGTAACCACTGTCGAGCTTTACCAGCGTGCAAGCGTTCAAAGGCGTTGATGGTTTCTTGCCCAGCGTCTCCAGCAGCTCGCCGTTCAGGCGTTGCGCCCGTAGCTCCAGATAGAACCCGGAATCCCATCCACTGAGCTGCGGCAACAATCCGATAGCCAGTTTCCCGGTGTCGTCGTTGGCAATCTCGGCCAGGTAAAACCCCGTCAGCGCCCGATCCACACGCACATCGCTCGAGGCTTGCCGCGCCCTCTGCGCCAGCCCCATGGGCAATCGCCCGGTGGAGCGCAGGTGCATCCGTTCAACGCTTGGCGTGCGTTTGAGCAAGTCCCGGGCAGAGCGTACCGGCAAATCGGGAAAGGCCTTGCGCACCTTGAGCAGCTCACCGGCAAGGTCTCGATCGTACCGACTGTAGAGATGATCGAACGTCGACCTTCGATCGGCCCTGACCGCAGCCCCGATCACTTTCGCCAACTGCTGACTGGCGTCGGCCGGGGCAACGCTCGCCCCCACCAATGCCTCCACCTCTTTGGGGTACAGACCATCGATGACGGCTTGCAGCAGCTCGCCCTTCCCCAATTGCCCATGGTTGACGATGACGCTCACGCTATCGTCGTCAATCGATCCGGGCGGGTAGGTCGCGGTGATGCGCCCTTGTTCATCCACGACCTCGATGCAGCGATCGGCCGGCCAGTTCGCAAGCCGGGGTAACGCATGCAACTGCTCGTTGACATACCGGGGATCGGTCGCCTCGCCACGTTCCATGGCGGCAATGTAGTCGCGCACTCTGCGCTCGATTCCAAAGCGCTCGATCATGTCCAGCAAGCGAGGAGGCAGTGGCCGGTTGTCATCGCTCAGACGATGCAGCTCATCGATCCGGGTGCCGCTCAACCGACGGGCCATCTCCAGACGACTGTCATCCCATCCTTCAAGCCCGGGATCCATTCGTTTGAGCGTGTAGGCCCCGCTCCATCGCTCGGTCTGCTCGAAGGAATGACGCCAGCCTCCGCGGTCGTTGCGCTTCAGTACAGGCTGATAAGCCTTCGCACGCACAGGATGCCGGACTTCCCAGGAATCGGACGGCGGCTCCAGCGCTACCTCGTAAGCTCGATTGTCGAGACGGGCAAACTGCCTGCCGTTCGCCCTGTACAAACCCGGCGTATCGAGCTGTGGCTCGGCAATGTCCGGAAGCGCCTGTTCATAGCCAAGTAATTGCGGCTTCCACAGTCGAGGCTGACCATCACGGTTCCATATGGCCGCGAAAGGCTGGAAGAAATCCGGATGCTTGCGCACCGTCTTGATCGCCAGCGTTTTCAGTCCCCTGATACCCGCGCCCACACTGACCATCAGTACAATGTTTTCAGCGACGCTGAGCAGATGGGAAAACGCCTCTTCACGATCTCCCCGCGACCAGTCCTCGACCCCCTCATAAACTTCCGCAAGCATTTGCCCTACGGCAACCCCCATCATCAATTGCCCTACGACCGGGACGAAAATCCCGGCCACATTGACGACCGTCAGACCGATTTCCAGATACTCAAGCAGGCGCTTCTTGCGCGCCTCTTCATCCACATCGGCGGTCGGTACGGCAAGCGCGCGGGCATCGATCTGCAGTTTGCCGATATGGCTCTGGTGCATGAAGTCGAGCAACGATCCGGTGATTGGCAAGTACCTGGCGCGGCCCAGGCTGCTAGCGTCCGCGAAGTTTTTGAAGAAGTCCGCCTTGTCGACCTCGCCGATGCAGTGCGTGAAGTAGCTCTTGTAGCTGGCCATCCCCAATCTGAATTCCAGGTACGCAATGAACGCCGAAAAACTCGCATATTCGTACAGCGGTTGAGAGGGCTCGCCGGGCATGTAGACCAGACACCATTGATCCGGGTCCGACTCGACCGAACGCTCGGAAAACACCACGACACCCCAGATGCAACAGTCGAGCAGTTCAATGCCTTGCATGATCAACGGACGGCCCTGAAAATTCAGGCTTTTGGCATCCGCGATACCACCGGCCTCGATCAGGCGCTCAAGGCTTTCGTATGCGCCCTTGCTGATGTGCTCTTTCAACAGCGCCAGGTGCAGATCCAGTTGCAGCAACTGTTTTTTCAAGGCAGTGATGTTGCGCACCATGGGGCCGGAGGCAACCGGTTTGCCATCAACCTCCCGGATACCGAATACCTGCTGAAAATGCTGTTGGTACTTCTTCCCCAGATCGAGTTCGCGACAGAGTACGGCGAATGCGGTTGGTGTCAGGCCCGCAATCCCTGCCGGCTGGCCAGCGATGCGTACCACACTGCCTGCAGGAAAGAAATCGTCCCGCGCCTCCCGCTTCGTGAAGTTCTGCATCGCCGCTTCCAGAAGCGTCGGCGTTGCCGGCGGCGTGACCGGCGCCCCTCCGCCAGGCGGAGTGACGGGTTCACAGCCACAGTAATCCCCGGGCAACTCCAGAGAGTCTTTTTCGACATCGAATTCCATTGCCCAGCGAGCTTTCAGGGTGCTGGTCAACAGCGCGGCGCAAAAAACGTTCAGCGGTTGCAAGCGGCCAAGATCGGCGTCGACCTTTGCCTGAGCGGCGTGTAAATCACGCGCGGTCTGGTCCAGTGCCGCAAGTGTGGAGCTGGAGCCTTTCAGAAGGCTGGAGGGCAGTGTTTTCTGCAAGGCCTGGGCAGTATCCAGATCGCCGGTGGCTTCCAGCAAAAAACTCAATATCTGTTTTTGGGTCAACGGTGCCGGTGTATCCGGTTTCGTACTCGACATGGGCAATATTCCTTTATTGCGCTTCGGAGCCTCTACCCTAACGATCCCGCCCCCGGAAAAAAAACACGAAAAACTACACGTTAAAGCCGGCAAACAAGCAGACATCCGCATGTTTTCAATACTTATCTACTACCCATGAGCTCAAGCAGGATGCTAACGGCCCATCGGTCAGGCCGATGCGCTTATAACTGATCGTTCTAAAACTCCCACATCCCGGCCGGGTCAGTTTCTGGGTACCGGCCATTTCGGCGCGGTTCAGCAACACCCTCCCCAACGGAAAAACCGGTAAGGACTTTATGTGCGGATTAGCTGGCGAGTTACGTTTTGATCAACAACCTGCAGACCTTGCAGCCATCGAGCGAATCACCCATCACCTGGCGCCTCGCGGCCCCGACGCGTGGGGCTTTCATGCCCAGGGGCCGATTGCCCTGGGCCATCGACGCCTGAAAATCATGGACCTGTCGGACGGCTCGGCGCAGCCGATGATCGACAGCCAACTGGGCCTTTCCCTGGCCTTCAATGGCGCGATCTATAACTTTCCGGAACTACGCGCCGAGCTCGAAGCGCTGGGTTATGCGTTCTATTCCGGCGGCGACACCGAGGTGTTGCTCAAGGGTTATCACGCCTGGGGCGAGGCGCTGCTGCCGAAACTCAACGGCATGTTTGCCTTCGCCATCTGGGAGCGCGATGCCCAGCGCCTGTTCATCGCCCGCGACCGTCTCGGTGTGAAGCCGCTGTACCTGTCGCGCACCGGCCAGCGTTTGCGTTTTGCCTCGGCCCTGCCGGCGCTGCTCAAGGGCGGTGACATCAACCCGATCCTCGATCCGGTGGCGCTCAACCATTACCTGAATTTCCACGCCGTGGTGCCTGCGCCGCGCACCTTGCTGGCGGGCATCGAAAAGCTGCCACCAGCGAGCTGGATGCGTATTGAAGCGGACGGCACCACCGAGCAGAAAACCTGGTGGACCCTGCCCTACGGCCCACACGACGACGAGAAAAACCTGACCCTGGAAGACTGGCGCGACCGCGTGCTCGACAGCACCCGCGAAGCCGTGGCGATTCGCCAACGGGCGGCGGTGGATGTCGGTGTGCTGCTGTCCGGCGGCGTCGATTCGAGCATGCTCGTCGGCCTGTTGCGCGAAGTCGGCGTGGAAAACCTGTCGACCTTTTCCATCGGTTTTCAGGATGCCGGCGGCGAACGCGGTGACGAGTTTCAGTACTCCGACCTGATCGCCAAGCATTACGGCACCCAGCACCATCAACTGCGCATCGACGAAAAAGAGATCATCGAGCAATTGCCCGCCGCGTTCCGCGCCATGAGCGAGCCGATGGTCAGTCACGATTGCATCGCCTTCTATCTGCTGTCCCGCGAAGTGGCCAAACATTGCAAGGTAGTGCAGAGCGGCCAGGGCGCCGACGAGTTGTTCGCGGGTTATCACTGGTATCCGCAAGTCGACGGCGCGGCCGATCCGTATGCGGCTTATCGCGAAGCGTTTTTCGACCGCAGCTACGAAGATTACGCCGCCACGGTGCAGCCGAAATGGCTCACGGCCAATGACGCTGCCGGCGACTTCGTGAAGGAACATTTCGCACAGCCCGGCGCCGATGCAGCGGTCGACAAGGCCCTGCGCCTGGACAGTACGGTGATGCTGGTGGACGACCCGGTCAAACGCGTCGACAACATGACCATGGCCTGGGGCCTGGAGGCGCGCACGCCGTTTCTCGACTATCGACTGGTGGAATTGTCGGCCCGTGTTCCGGGCAGATTCAAACTGCCGGACGGCGGCAAACAGGTGTTGAAAGAAGCCGCGCGGCTGGTGATTCCAAGCGAAGTGATCGACCGCAAGAAAGGTTACTTCCCGGTGCCGGGTCTCAAGCACTTGCAGGGCGATACCCTGAACTGGGTGCGCGAACTGCTGCTGGATCCGAGTCAGGATCGCGGCCTGTTCAAACCGGCCATGCTCGACAGGTTGCTGACCGACCCACAAGGTCAGTTAACCCCATTGCGCGGCTCCAAGCTGTGGCAACTGGCGGCTCTGAACCTGTGGCTCAGCGAACAAGGAATCTGATCGATGAAACCTCACGCCACGGCTTACAGCCAACGGCTGCTGCGCGGTCAGACGCCGTCCTACGAGCGCTTGCAGGCGCGTCTGGCCGAAGACGGCAGCGAGCCGGCCGCCGAACCGATTGCGGTGCATTGCGGCTGGGGCCGGTTGCTGATCGGCCACACCTTTCCCGATCCGGCGAGCCTCGCCCGGGAGCTGCTCAACGAACAGCCAGGCGAACGCGACATCGCTTTGTACGTTGCCGCACCGCAGCAGATTCTCGGCCTGGAACCGGCGCAACTGTTTCTCGACCCGTCCGACACCCTGCGCTTGTGGTTCAGCGATTATCGTCAGGCGACCCGCGTGTTTCGTGGATTTCGCATTCGTCGTGCGCAGAGTGACGCGGACTGGCAGGCGATCAATCAGCTGTATCAGGCGCGCGGCATGTTGCCGATCGATGCCACCCTGCTCACCCCGCACCATCAGGGCGGTCCGGTGTACTGGCTGGCGGAAGACGAGGACAGCGGCGCGGTGATCGGCAGCGTCATGGGCCTCAATCACCAGAAGGCTTACAACGACCCGGAAAACGGCAGCAGCCTGTGGTGCCTGGCGGTCGATCCGCAGTGTTCGCGGCCCGGTGTCGGTGAAGTGCTGGTGCGGCATCTGATCGAGCACTTCATGAGTCGCGGTCTGAGCTACCTCGACCTGTCGGTGCTGCATGACAACCGGCAGGCGAAAAACCTCTACGCCAAACTCGGTTTTCGCAACCTGCCGACGTTCGCCGTCAAGCGCAAGAACGGCATCAATCAGCCGCTGTTTCTAGGGCCGGGGCCGGAGGCGCAGTTCAACCCATATGCGCGGATCATCGTCGAGGAAGCCCACCGGCGCGGCATCGACGTGCAAGTGGATGACGCCGATGCCGGGCTGTTCACCCTCAGTCACGGCGGACGCCGGGTGCGTTGCCGCGAATCCCTGAGCGACCTGACCAGCGCCATCAGCATGAACCTGTGCCAGGACAAGAGCCTGACTCACAAAGTGTTGAAAGCCGCCGGGTTGAATGTGCCGTCACAGCAATTGGCGGGGAACGCAGACGACAATCTGGCGTTTCTCGATGAATACCAGCGAGTGGTGGTCAAGCCGCTGGATGGCGAACAGGGCCAAGGTGTGGCGGTGGATCTGCAAACCATCGAGGACGTGCAGCAGGCTATTGAAGCGGCCAGACAGTTCGACACTCGCGTGCTGCTCGAGAGCTTCCACGAAGGCTTCGACCTGCGGATTCTGGTGATCGGTTTCGAGGTGGTCGCAGCGGCGATCCGCCGCCCGGCCGAAGTGGTCGGCGACGGTCAGCATTCCATCGGCGCATTGATTGAAGCGCAGAGCCGGCGCCGGCAAGCGGCCACCAGCGGCGAAAGCAAAATCCCGCTGGATCACGAAACCCAGCGCACCCTGCACGCGGCCGGTTACGACTACAGCAGCGTTCTGCCGGCCGGTGAGCATCTGTTCGTGCGACGCACGGCGAACCTGCACACCGGTGGCACGCTGGAAGACGTCACGGCGATTTTGCACCCGACCCTGGCCGAGGCCGCCGTGCGCGCGGCCCGGGCGCTTGAAATCCCGATGGTCGGCCTCGACCTGATGGTGCCGGCGGCAGATCAACCGGCGTACGTGTTCATCGAAGCCAACGAGCGGGCGGGTCTCGCCAACCATGAGCCGCAGCCGACGGCCGAGCGGTTTGTCGATCTGTTGTTTCCGCACAGTCAGCCGGCTGTCTCTTGATCACCCGGTGTCTGTATTGACGCCTTCGCGAGCAAACTCGCTCCCACAGGGTATCGCTGCTTATGGGGGAGCGAGCTTGCTCGCGAAGAGGCCGAACCAGACACCACAAATTTCCCTCATCGAAACCATCGATGCGCCCAACTCATCAGGAGTTTCCATGACCACCCAAATTCCCGAACCGGATCTGAACTACCTGCAGAAAGTCCTGCTGGAAATGCTCGCCATTCCCAGCCCCACCGGGTTCACCGACACCATCGTGCGTTACGTCGCCGAGCGTCTGGAGGAACTTGGCATTCCCTTCGAAATGACCCGTCGCGGCACGATCCGCGCCACCCTCAAGGGCAAGAAAAACAGCCCCGACCGCGCAGTGTCGGCGCACCTGGACACCATCGGCGCCGCCGTACGCGCGGTGAAAGATAACGGGCGTCTGACCCTGGCGCCGGTGGGCTGCTGGTCGAGCCGATTTGCCGAGGGCAGCCGCGTCAGCCTGTTCACCGACAACGGTGTGATTCGCGGTAGCGTGTTGCCGTTGATGGCTTCCGGGCATGCCTTCAACACCGCCGTGGACGAGATGCCGATCAGTTGGGATCACGTCGAATTGCGTCTGGATGCCTACTGCGCGACTCGCGCCGATTGCGATTCGCTGGGCATCAGCGTCGGCGACGTGGTGGCCTTCGATCCGTTGCCGGAGTTCACCGAAAGCGGCCACATCAGCGCCCGACATCTGGATGACAAGGCCGGTGTCGCCGCGCTGCTGGCAGCCCTGAAAGCCATCGTCGACAGCGGGCAGGAGCTGATGATCGACTGCCATCCGCTGTTCACCATCACCGAGGAAACCGGCAGCGGCGCGGCGGCAGCATTGCCGTGGGACGTCAGCGAATTCGTCGGCATCGACATCGCCCCGGTCGCACCGGGCCAGCACTCCAGCGAACATGCGGTGAGCGTGGCGATGCAGGATTCCGGCGGGCCGTACGACTATCACCTGTCGCGGCATCTGTTGCGTCTTGCCGGCGAGCACGAACTGCCGGTGCGCCGCGACCTGTTCCGCTATTACTTCAGCGACGCCCACTCGGCGGTCACCGCCGGTCACGACATCCGCACCGCCCTGCTCGCCTTCGGCTGCGACGCCACCCACGGCTACGAACGCACCCACATCGACAGCCTGGCCGCGCTCAGTCGCCTGTTGGGAGCGTACATCCTGAGTCCGCCGGTGTTCGCCAGCGATGCGCAACCGGCCACCGGGTCACTGGACCGCTTCAGTCATCAGATCGAACACGAGACGCAAATGGAGAGCGACACCCGTGTGCCGTCGGTGGACAGCCTGGTAGGGCAACGCTCGGACAGTTGAGTCTGGCCCTCGGCGGTCATTCGCCGTAGCATCCCGACATTGATTTAGCCGAGGTGCCCATGCTGATTCCCTACGACGCGCTTGAAGTCGACACCCTCACCCGCCTGATCGAGGACTTTGTCACCCGCGACGGTACCGACAACGGTGACGACACGCCGCTGGAAACCCGCGTGCTGCGGGTTCGCCAGGCGCTGACCAAAGGCCAGGCGTTGATTGTCTTCGATCCGGAAAGCGAGCAATGCCAGTTGATGCTCAAGCACGACGTGCCCAAGCACCTGTTCGACTGAAACCGGTCAGCGGCCCTTGCCGCTGGCCTGTTTGCGCTGGATCCGTTCGTAGACTTCGGCGCGATGCACGCCGACCTGCTCCGGCGCTTCGACGCCGAACCGCACGCTGGAGCCGTTGACCGCCAGAACGCGCAGAGTGATGTTGTCGCCGATGGAAATCAGTTCACCGACAACACGGCTGAGTACAAGCATGGGGGTTGTCCTTCAAGGTTTTCGAGCCTTGAAGATGCGCGGGTTTCGACCGCCCTACAATGCACGCCGGGCAATTCAGTCATTCCCTACGCGTCAAGGCGCGCGAGCCTTCAGACGTTTCCTTCAAGGCTGCGAGATTCAGCTCGCAGAAAACCGCGGCCCGAACAGAATCACACTCGCCCCGATCACACACAGCGCCACACCGATCCAGTCCGAACCCAGCGGACGGATGCGCTCGACCACCGCCAGCCAGCCAATCGAAGCAATGATGTAAATGCCACCGTAAGCGGCGTAGGCGCGACCGGCGTAAGTCGCTTCGACACGCGTCAACAGCAGCGCGAACAGGGTCAGGCTGAGCAGCGCCGGGATTACCCACAAGGCACTCTTGCCCTGGCGCAACCACATCCAGAACGCGAAACAACCGGCGATTTCGAACAGCGCAGCGAGGAAAAACCACAAGTAGTTGAGCATGCAAGATATCTCGTCAGGGTGACTGTTGCGGCCACCCTAACGATGCGGCGAACCCCGGGCAAGTTCAGCCGTTGTTCTGTTTGGCCTTGGCACGCATCTTTTCGGCCATCGAGGTCATTTCGTTGTACAGCAGCTGCGGATTCTTCTGTTTGAGCGCCCAGGCCATGCGCCCTTGTTCGTGGGGCAGAATCATGAACTCACCGGCTGCGACTTGCTTGTAGATGTAATCGGCAATGTCGCTGGCGGTGATTGGCGAACTTTCCAGCAACTTGCCGACCTGGGCTTTCATCGCTGGCGTCGGGCCACGGAAAGAATCCAGCAGATTGGTCTGGAAGAACGACGGGCAGACCACATGAACCCCGACTTCTTGTTGGGCCAGTTCGATCAACAGACTTTCCGACAGTGCCACCACCCCGGCCTTGGCCACGTTGTAGTTACTCATCGCCGGCCCCTGCATCAGCGCGGCCATCGAGGCGATGTTGATGATCTTGCCCTTGCTCTGTTCCAGCAGCGGCAGGAACGCCTTGCAACCTTTGACCACGCCCATCAGGTTGATTGCGATCTGCCAGTCCCAGTCCTCCAGCGACAGCTCGCTGAAGAAGCCGCCCGAGGCCACGCCGGCGTTGTTGACGATGATGTCGATGCCACCAAGTTTCACTTCGCAAGCCTGGGCGAACGCCGTGAGCTGGCTGTAATCACGCACATCGCAGCGCTGGATGAAGCCGTCACCACCGGCCTCGCGAACGAGTCTCAGGGTCTCTTGCAAACCGGGTTCGCTGACGTCGGACAAGGCCAGTTGCCAGCCTTCACGCGCCCAGCGCAGCGCGATTTCGCGACCCAGGCCAGAGCCCGCGCCAGTGATCATCATGCGATTTTGCATAGCAGACAGCCTTGTTGTTTCGGGGAAGATGCGCGGAGTGTAGCGAAGGATACGGGGCGACCCACGCTCCATCAGATTGCTGAATGGCGAAAGCAAACCACGGCAACAAACGAAATAAGAGCGCGAGCCAAATACCTTAAAAAAACATTGAATTTTCTTTCATGCGCACCAGTCGGAATTTATAAGCCGGCTGGATTTAGTTAACTTCCAGCTGCCCTTGAACACCAAGACTTCTCAGACGCTATCAACAAGGAAATCGACATGGGCACAATTCTTATCATTATCCTGATCCTGTTGCTGATCGGTGGTCTGCCGGTCTTCCCGCACTCCAGAAGTTGGGGTTACGGCCCTTCGGGCATTATCGGCGTAGTGCTGGTTGTACTGCTGGTGCTGTTGTTACTCGGTCGCATATGACTATTTGACCGACAAAAAAAGAGGCCCTTCAAGGGCCTCTTTTTTATTGTGCCGACTGATCAGTCCGGCTTGCCGTTAATCACACCGGCGGTGTTATCGATCAGGCTCTTGGTCGCCGTTTGCAGGAACGCTTCGAGCTTGAGTTTCAGCTCGGCAGTGCGCGGTGCATCCGGAATGATTTCAGCAGAAGGGTTTGCGCCCAGTTGGTACTGGTAAATCTTCGGCGCCATTTCCTTCTCTTTCGGCAGCACCAGGATCTGGTCGGCAGTGACGATGGCGGTGGTCTGCTCGCTGCCCGACGGCTTGATCACACCGAAACCGGTGTCCCCCTGCGGCAGGTTCAGCAGATCGCGGCCCCAGCACTGATGGCGCACTTCGCCACCGAGGCGGCCCATGATGGTCGGCACGATGTCGATCTGGGTGCCCACGGTGTGGTCACGGGTACCGAATTTTTCCTGGATGCCCGGTGCGATCATCAGCATCGGCACGTTGAAGCGACCCAGGTCCATTTCGGTGATCTGACGCTCGTTGCCGAAACCGTGGTCGCCGACGATGACGAACAGGGTCTCCTTGAAGTACGGCTCCTTGCGGGCCTTCTCGAAGAACTGGCCCAGCGCCCAGTCAGCGTAACGCATGGCGGTCAGGTGCTCGTTGAGCGGGCCACGGTCGGTGACGCGCTCGACCGGCAACGGTGTCGGCAAGGCGTACGGCGTGTGGTTGGACAGGGTCTGCAGCAGCGCGTAGAACGGCTTGCCGTTTTCCCGCGCCTTGAGCTCCACCAGACCACGGTCGAACATGTCCTGGTCGGACACGCCCCAGGTCGGATCGGAGAACACCGGGTTCACGAAGTCGTTGCGGCCAACGAAGTTGGTCATGCCCTGGTTGCTGAAGAAACCGGACTGGTTGTCCCAGGCAAAGTCACCGTTGTAGACGTACACGTCGTCATAGTTGCGCGCGCTGAGCAACTGCGGCAGGCCGGACAGCTTGTGGCTGCCTTCCGGGGTCTGCATCAGGTATTCGAAACCCGGCAGGTTCGGGAAGCACGCCATGGTGGCGAACATGCCCTGGTGGGTGTGGGTGCCGTTGGAGAAGAAACGGTCGAACAGCAGGCCTTCCTTCGACAGCTTGTCGAGGTACGGCGTGATGTTGCCCGGCGCGCCCAGAGCACCCACCGAGTGACCGGCCATGCTTTCCATCAGGATCACGACGACGTTCTTGATCGGCAGGGTCTTGTCGGCCGGCGGCGTGTATTCACGACGCACGGCAGCGATATCGGCATCGACCAGTTTGTCGTCCGACGTCATCAGCATCTCGCGGACCACTTTCTGCGCCTGATCCTGCGGCAACGTGGCTTTCCAGATGTTGTCGCGATCCTCGCCCATCCGGTCCTTGGCTGCCGCGATCAGCGACAGCGTGCCGTTGAGGCCGAGCTGGTTGGCGAAGTTCGAATCGGTGGTGTACACGTCACCCCAGCGCAGCGGCGGGCCTTGACGCAGGGTACCGCGAGCGGCGACCACGCAGATCAGCAGGCACACCACGAACACCGCCAGACGCGCATACCATGGCGCCACTTGACGGGTGCCGACGTTGCCACCACTGAACGGACCACGCGGACGGGTCAGACGGTCGGCGCCCTTGAACGCCAGGGTCAGGATCAGCGTGCCCACGGCCCACGCCAGCAGGTAACGCACCACCGGGAAACCGTACCAGAGCATGCTCATCACGGTTTTCGGGTCTTCCTTCACGTACTGGAACACCAGGCCGTTGAGGCGCTGGTGGAACTCGCGATAGAAGTCCATCTCCATCAGGCCGAGGAACAGCGCGATGCTCGAAGCGACGGTCAGCCACAGACGGAAGAACCCGCGCGCCGCCATGGCCCGGGCGCTGAACAGCGCCAGCACCAGCGGAATGCAGACATACACCACCAGGCGAATATCGAAGCGCAGGCCGTTGGCGAAGGCTTCGAGGAAGGTCGAGGCCGGGGTGTCGAGGATCATCTCGCGGTTGTAGACCAGCAGCGCGAGGCGCAGCACGGAAAACATCACCATCATGACCAGCGCGCACAGGAGCGTGTAGGCCAGATGCGATTTGACGGTCGGTTGCAGCAGGCGACTGGAAGATCGCTGCTGATTCAGGGCGTCCGGGTTTGCCATGTCGTTTTAGGACCCATTGGAAGTTGAAGTTGCAAAAATACGGTTGCGCCCTGCCCTCTGTTGGCCATTCCCGGCCCCGGGGCTTGCGCGGAGCGCAAATGTTGCACGATCACCGGCGGCATTGCCATTGATTACTGCCCCTGTGCCAGACTCTTTCATGCAAGGCTCGGCATACTGGAGCAAGTGCAAACAGCGCGGGCGAATTGTCTTGGAGACTTTGTGAAAATTTCGTTCAACGCATATCCGGAAACACAATAAACCTGCAAAACAAAACGCCCCGAGTTCTTCGGGGCGTTTACAGATGAACGCGACAGTTACTTCTCGGCGCGTTCTTTCAAGGCTTTCAGGGTATTGAACGGTGCGTCGACCACAAACTTGTTGGCGATCATCGACGGCACGCTACCGCCCGGCTCGGTGTGAACCTGGTAAGTCACTTCAACCTGATCGCCTTTTGGCACGAACTTCCAGAAACCTTTGACCTGTGCGACCCGGACAAAACCCTTTTCTTCAGGCAGGTACTTCGGCACGCCTTCCAGATTACGGGTCAGGCTGCCATCGGCGCCTTCAACAGTGGTGACATGCAGGATCGAATCGCGCGGAGTTACCGGCCATGGCGTATTGAACTGAGTGTAGGTCCAGCTCTGGTCACCTTCGTGCTTGAGCAGTTTCTGGGACTTGCATTCGTGAATCCAGGCGCAGGCACCGGAAACGTCCTCCTGCAGGGCGCGCAGTTTGGCGACGGTGGTCTTCATCACGGTCACGCCCTGATAAGACTTGTAGTCCGAACCCGGTACTTCGCTCAGGGAGACTTTGATGCCGTCCTCGTTCTTGGCGACTTTCCAGTCTTCAGCCTGGGCGGCCGAGGTGGCCAGCACGGCGGTCAAACCACACAACACAGCGATACGATGCAGCGAACCCATAGTCTTATTCCTTATTGTTGAAGTTCCGTTCGTTTGACACATCACGCCGCGGTCATCTGCTCCCACCAGCCGAGCAGTCTGATCGCATCTTCCTGGCTGCTGCCGCAGACTTCAGGATCGGCCTTGAATCCTGAACAGACCGCCGGACGCTCCGGGCGGCCGAAAATGTTGCACAGGTTATCGACCGACAACTGAACGCAGCGTTCACCGGCAGGTTTGCCATCAGGCATGCCTGGAATAGGCGAACTGATGGAAGGGGCAATGCAGCAGGCGCCACAGCCTTCACGGCATTTCATGACGACGCGTTCCTCGCAGCGGGCAATGTGTTAAAGAGACGCGGAACAGGGTAACCGCTTAAACGGCTGTTTTAAATTGCCTGAACCGGGGTTTTTAAGCAGAAACGAAAGTGACTGACCAGTCTCCGACAAAGCGTCTGGTCTGCGGGTCACCGATGGGCACGATTTATTGCTTGAACTCGAAATCCAGCGCCGCGCCTTCGACTTCCCGGCGTTCCTCATTGCGCAGTTGCAACTGCATTTCGTTGCTGAGCAAACGGCCGTTGAGCTGGAAACCGCTGTTTTTTTCACCAAACATCTGCGGCAGGACCGGATCGCGCTTGGGCATCGTCACAGCGCCGGGAGGCTTCAACTCCTGAACCATGTCTTTGGGCAGACTCAAATCGAGCTTCGCGGACGGCAGCGGCGTCTTGGCCACTTCTTTCGCCGACTTGGACTTGGAAGCGACCGGTGCCCGTTTCTTGGCTGGAGCAGCCTTTTTCTGCTGCGTTGTTTTCGCCGGTGCGTTTTTCTTGGCCGTGACCGGTTTTTTCGCGGTGGCAGCGGCCGGGGTCTTTTCCTGAGCCGAAGCCGCCAAAGCACCGGGCACATGACCCATCAACAGCAGGCAAAGCACAACCGAAACGGCAGAAAATTTCGCTTTCATGAACCCAACGAAGCTAACGGCAGAGGGCCATATGCTCGCCTGTTGGGCGTCACATGACAAGCTCCGCCATTGTTTCAAAAGCCGCCGGCCATCTCCTGACAGAGCTGGGTCGCCAGCATTCCGAGGGTCATCAGCGCCCGTTCCGCCTCGCGATTCCACGGGATGCCGCAGTTCAACCGGATGCAGTGGTTGAACTGTTCGGTGTTGCTGAAGATCAGGCCCGGCGCAATGCTGATGCCCTGTTGCAGCGCCCGCACGTGCAATTCCTGAGTGTTGACCCGCCCCGGCAGGCTGACCCACAGAATGAATCCGCCAGTTGGTCGGGTCATCTGCGTGCCTTCGGGAAAGTACTGCTGGACTGCCAGCTGAAACGCGCTGAGATTTTTTCGGTATTCCTGGCGGATGTACCGTAAATGCCGGTCATAGCCGCCGTTTTCAAGGTACGCCGCGATGGCCATTTGCGTGACGCTGCACGCCGAATGAGTGCTGAAGGTCTGCAAGCGCTGGATTTCCTGCTGGTACTTGCCGGCGATCATCCAGCCGATGCGCACACCGGGCGATAACGTCTTGGAAAAGCTCGAGCAATAGATCACCCGGTCGAGCCGATCGTAGGCCTTGAGCGACTTGGTGCGCCCCTGCTCGAACATCAATTCGCCATAGATGTCGTCTTCGACGATCTGGATGTCGAAGTCCGAGGCCAGCCTCAGCAGCTGTTTCTGGCGCTCCTCGGGCATGGTGCCGCCGAGTGGATTGCTCAGGCGGGTGGTCAGCACCAGCGCCTTGATCGACCATTGGTTGGCCGCCAGTTGCAGGGCTTCGAGACTCATGCCGGTGGCGGGGTCGCTGGGGATCTCGATGACTTTCAGGCCCAGCAGATCCGCCAGTTGCAGCAGTCCGTAATAGGTTGGTGATTCGGCGGCGATCAGGTCGCCGGGGCGAGTCAGCACTCGCAACGACATCTGCAACGCGTCGACGCAGCCGTGGGTAATCACCACTTCCGAGGGGTCAACCACTACGCCCGCATCACGCATGCGAATCGCCACCTGCCGGCGCAACGGCTCGAAGCCGGGGCTGAACATGTAGCTGAACGCCCGAGGGCTGTGAAAGCGGGTAACCTTGGCCAACTGCTGATGCAGGGCACGCACTGGCAAGTAATCGACACTCGGCACCGCTGCTCCCAGCGGGAACACGCCTTCACGTCGGGATTCGACCAACACTTGCTGAATGATGCTGCTGCGGGTGACCAGGCCTGGCCGTTCGACCCGGGCGATATCCGGCGTGGGCGCCGTGAGTGCGGGAGTCTGGTGCACGTAGTAACCGGACTGCGGCCGCGCGCGGATCAGGCCCTGATCCTCAAGGTTGGCGTAAGCCTGCAACACCGTGGCATGGCTGACGTTGAGCTGCGAACTCATCTTGCGCACCGAAGGCACGCGCTCGCCCGGTTGATAGACGCCACGGCGGATATCTTCGGCCAGCTGTTGAGCAATACGTTGGTAGAGCAAGAGATTGGTCATGACGCAGCACTCGATTTCACGGGCGTTTTATTCTTGTGTGAAACAATACCGGAACAGTTTGGAAGTGTACTGGGACAGTTGCCATATTAGTCAACCATACAGTGCTGTGTCGGTTAAATCTGTACTGCTTTGTGAGGTAATCGACAGACGTAAAAAAGCCCGGTGCTGCCTGACAGCCCGGGCTTTCCAGTAACGCCACCCTCAGCGGGTGGCGCCGAGCTGGCCTTTTTCGTCGGAGAACACGATTTCTACCCGACGGTTCTGCGCTCGCCCACGCTCGGAAGCGTTGGCGTCCACCGGATATTCGTCGCCGTAGCCTTCGACCTGAATGCGTTTTTCATCGATACCCAGGTCCGTCAACACGTCCGCTACCGACTGTGCGCGGTCGCGAGAAAGTTTGAGGTTTTCCTGCTTGCCGCCGGTGCTGTCGGTGTAACCCTCGATGCGCACGATGCGTTTCGGGTTGAGTTGCAGGAACTGCACGATCTTCAGTACCACGCGGTTGGCCGAGTTTTTCAGTTCGGCTTCGCCGGTGTCGAACAGCACGTCACCCAGGGTCATCACCAGACCTCTGTCGGTCTGGGTAGTGGCCAGCGCAACGATCTGCTCTTCCAGCCATTTGCCCTGCTGCTGCACGCTCAGCAGTTTGGACTCGCGCAAGGCCAGTTGCAGGCGCTGGCGATCAAGTTCCAGTTTCGCCGCTCGTTCTTCATTGAGTACCTGGTTGGTGTGCTCACGGGCGATTTCGCTGTAGCGCTGACTCAGATAGGCGTAATGCACCACGTCCGAGCCGCTGCCCCAGTACGTCGACAGACGATCGGCACGGGCCAGAGACTCACCTGCGCGGATGACGTCTTTCGGCGCGATACGCAACACGTTGGAATCTTCCTTGACCTTCTGGAAGTCGGCGCTGGCCTGCTGCAATGCAGATTCGCTGTGCTGGCCGGCGCAGCCGTAAAGGCTGGCGCAACCGGCCAGAATCAAAGCGCCGATGGCTTTGGACTTCAGGCTCATTGGGCATCCCCCAGTTGCTTGCGCAGTCGGACGATGCGGGTGTTGAGCACGTTTACTTGCTCTTCGCTCTTCTGGGTCAACACTTTGGCTTCCGCCAGACGGGCATCGAGCTCAGCCTGTTCGAATCGCATCCGCGCATTCTTGTAAGACTCACCCGCCATGCTGCCTTTGGCCCGGTTGAACTTGTCTTCGGCCAGTTTCATTTCCGGCACGTCTTCGGCGGTGGCGCCCACGGCCTTGGCCTGCTCAAGGGCCTGTTCGGTGAGGCGCATTTGTTCGTTGGGTGCCGGATCGCTGGCGCAACCGGCCAGGGCCAGAACGGCCATGGCCGCGAAAAGAAGTCGATTACTCACTAAGAATCCCTACTGTTTTGGGGCGCTGACAGGTGGTTGCGGCGGCTGTTGCTGCTGCGCCTTCCAGCGCTCGATGTTGCGTTGCAGCGCGGCTTCCGTCAGGCCGGACGCGGGCAATTCTGTCATCTTTTTGGCCAGCTGTCCGCGCAACCACGGATCGTTGCAGGCCGAGTTGTGCGAAACCGCCAGGAACAGACCCGGCTGGTCGATGGGTTGTTCGAAGGCCAACAGATCACTGGCCATGCCCAATGCCTGCGCGGCCGCCATGCCCGAGTAACGACCGGCGAGTACATATTCCACCTCGCCCAACAGAAGTTTCTGAAACGCCTGGGTCAGGTTTGCCGTACGGGTCAGGGTCAATTGCTGCTCGGCGAAAGTGCTGAATGCCGGGGTCATTCGAGACTTTTCCGACAAGCCGCCGGTATGTCCGTGCAGGTCCTTGGCTTCGCTGTAGACCAGCGTCGAGCCCTTGCGTGTCCACACCAGGTAATCGTTTTCCAGCAACGGCGGGTGAATGTAGTCGAGGTTTTCCAGCTCATTGAAAGTCAGCGGCGCGTCGGCCAGCATGTCCATGCGCCCGCTGCGCACTTCGTCGAGGGCCTGGGAACGCTTGCCGGCGTACAACAGATCGACTTTGATCCCCAGCTCCTTCGCCACCTGTTGCAACAGGTCGGCACTGGCGCCGATCAGTTGCTTGGGGTTCTGCGGATCCTGCCAAAGGTACGGCGGCGCATCCGGGCTGCCGGTGACGACCAGCCGCTCGCATTTGCCCGCCGCCACCGACAGGCCCGGCAACAATGCCAGCCCCAGCAACCACGAGCAGCCCAACCGACGATGCAGATCCATGGCGAAACGCTCCCACTCAAATCCGAGACAAAAAAAAGCCCGACCAAAAGGTCGGGCTCTTTATAAGTGAAGCTGCCGGATTAGACCAGCTTCTCCAGCTCAGGTACGGCTTCGAACAGATCCGCCACCAGGCCGTAATCGGCCACCTGGAAGATCGGCGCTTCTTCGTCCTTGTTGATCGCAACGATCACTTTGGAGTCTTTCATGCCGGCCAGGTGCTGGATCGCGCCGGAGATACCGACGGCGATGTACAGCTGTGGCGCAACGATCTTGCCGGTCTGACCGACCTGCATGTCGTTCGGTACGAAACCTGCGTCGACCGCGGCGCGGGAAGCACCCACAGCGGCGCCCAGCTTGTCGGCCAGAGCGTACAGGTGTTTGAAGTTGTCGCCGTTCTGCATGCCGCGGCCGCCGGAAACGACGATCTTGGCAGCGGTCAGCTCAGGACGGTCGGACTTGGCCAGTTCTTCGCTGACGAAGCTGGAAGTGCCGGCGTTGTGGGCAGCGGCAACCGCTTCAACAGCAGCCGAACCACCTTCAGCGGCAACCGGGTCGAAACCGGTGGCACGCACGGTGATCACTTTGATCGCAGCGGTCGATTGCACGGTAGCGATGGCGTTACCGGCGTAGATCGGACGCTTGAAAGTGTCAGCGCTTTCGACCGAGATGATTTCGGAGATCTGGTCAACGTCCAGCTGGGCGGCAACGCGCGGCAGGATGTTTTTGCCGTTGGAAGTGGCGGCAGCCAGGATATGGCTGTAGCCCTTGCCCAGTTCAGCAACCAGCGGAGCGACGTTTTCCGGCAGCTGATGCGCGTAGGCAGCATTGTCAGCATTCAGGACTTTGCTCACGCCAGCGATTTTCGCGGCGGCTTCAGCCACGGCGCCGGCGCCTTGACCGGCAACCAGAACGTGGATGTCGCCACCGATTTTGGCAGCGGCAGCCACGGTGTTCAGAGTGGCCGGGGCCAGCACTTTGTTGTCGTGTTCAGCAATAACCAAGATAGTCATTTAGATTACCTTCGCTTCGTTTTTCAGTTTCTCGACCAGTTCAGCCACCGACTTGACCTTGATGCCCGCGCTGCGTGCAGCCGGCGCTTCGACTTTCAGGGTCTTGTTGGTGGAGGCGGTGGAAACGCCCAAAGCGTCCGGAGTCAGCGTCTCGAGAGGCTTCTTCTTGGCTTTCATGATGTTTGGCAGGGACGCGTAGCGCGGCTCGTTCAAACGCAGGTCGGTGGTGACGATGGCCGGCAGTTTCAGGGAAACGGTCTGTGCGCCACCGTCGATTTCGCGGGTCACGGCAACGCTGTCGCCGGAGACTTCGACTTTCGAGGCGAAAGTGCCCTGACCGTAGCCGCTCAGTGCAGCGAGCATCTGGCCGGTCTGGTTGTTGTCGCTGTCGATGGCCTGTTTGCCCAGGATCACCAGCTGCGGCTGTTCCTTGTCGACCACAGCCTTGAGCAGCTTGGCCACGGCCAGGGAAGTCAGGTCTTCAGCGGATTCGACGAGGATGGCGCGGTCGGCACCCAGAGCCAGTGCGGTACGCAGCTGTTCCTGAGCGGTGGACGGGCCGATGGAGACGACGACGATTTCAGTCGCAACGCCTTTTTCTTTCAGGCGTACGGCTTCTTCCACTGCGATTTCGCAGAACGGGTTCATCGACATCTTGACGTTGGCGAGGTCTACGCCGGAATTGTCCGCCTTGACGCGAACCTTGACGTTGTAATCCACAACGCGTTTGACAGCTACAAGAACCTTCATGGATTCCTCGTTACTCTCCGGTGAAAAGAAAGTCGCCTAGGCGAACCTGGCGGTTGATGCTCATCGGGCACAAGGGCACCTCTAAAAACGCCGGCTGAGCGGGATGACCGTTCGTCAGTCGTGACCGACGAGTCATGCCGCTTCGCGGTGTGTAAACTGCGCGCCGAACCTGCGCTGCGCATCACCGGTTACCGCCTACGCCCTGTCTTTAGAGGTGCTCTTGAAACCACCATTCAGCCTACGGCGAGCGCAAAACCGCCCGTATCTTGACCGGAACGCCCATTCTGGTCAATACGCCAAAATGCCCTGTCATAAGCCGCGCTTCTTTGATTTCTCTGGGCTGGAGCCGATTCAAACAAACGTTTGTATTGGACGCTAAGAGTGGTGTAGATATAATGCGCCGCCTAGAGAGAAAGGTGGTTTGCCCATTATTACCCTTGACGTTAACGTAAAGGCAATAACGGATACGACACCAAACCTCCAAATTAGAAAAAAAACTGTTGAGCCTTGAGTAGGAGATAGCCTGTGGAACGCGAATACATGGAATTCGACGTGGTCATCGTCGGTGCCGGCCCCGCTGGCCTGTCCGCCGCCTGCCGTCTGAAGCAGAAGGCCGCCGAAGCCGGTAAGGAAATCAGCGTCTGCGTGGTCGAAAAAGGCTCCGAAGTCGGCGCGCACATCCTGTCCGGTGCCGTATTCGAACCACGGGCCCTGAACGAACTGTTCCCGGACTGGAAGGAACTCGGCGCCCCGCTGAACACGCCAGTCACCCGCGATGACATTTTCGTGCTGAAAAACGCCGAAAGCGCGCAGAAAATTCCTGACTTCTTTGTGCCCAAGACCATGCACAACGAAGGCAACTACATTATTTCCCTCGGCAACCTGTGCCGCTGGCTCGCTCAGCAGGCCGAAAACCTGGGCGTGGAAATTTACCCGGGCTTCGCCGCTCAGGAAGCGCTGATCGATGAAAACGGCGTGGTACGCGGGATCATCACCGGCGACCTCGGCGTCGACCGTGAAGGCCATCCGAAAGAAGGCCTGTATACCCCAGGCATGGAACTGCGTGGCAAATACACGCTGTTCGCCGAAGGCTGCCGTGGCCACATCGGCAAGCAACTGATCAAACGCTACAACCTCGACAGCGAGGCCGACGCCCAGCACTACGGCATCGGCCTGAAAGAAATCTGGGAAATCGACCCGGCCAAACACCAGCCAGGCCTGGTAGTGCACACCGCCGGTTGGCCGATGGACATCATGGGCACCGAGAACACCGGCGGCTCCTTCCTCTATCACCTGGAAAACAACCAGGTTGTGGTCGGCCTGATCGTCGATCTGTCCTACAGCAACACCTACCTGTCGCCGTTCGACGAATTCCAGCGCCTCAAGCATCACCCGGTGCTCAAGCAGTACCTGGAAGGCGGCAAGCGCATCAGCTACGGCGCGCGCGCAATCTGCAAGGGCGGCCTGAACTCGCTGCCGAAAATGGTGTTCAAGGGCGGCGCGCTGATCGGTTGCGACCTCGGCACCCTGAACTTCGCCAAGATCAAGGGCAGCCACACCGCGATGAAGTCCGGCATGCTCGCCGCTGAATCCGTCGCCGATGCGCTGTTCGCTGAAAAGGACGGCACCGAAGAGCTGACCACTTATGTCGACGCCTTCAAGAAGAGCTGGCTCTACGAAGAACTGTTCGCCAGCCGCAACTTCGGCCCGGCGATCCACAAGTTCGGCGCCATCGTCGGCGGCGGTTTCAACTGGCTGGACCAGAACATCTTCGGCGGCAAACTGCCGTTCACCCTGCACGACACCAAGCCGGACTACGCCTGCCTCAAGCTCGCCGCCGACTGCAAGAAGATCGACTACCCGAAACCCGACGGCAAGATCAGCTTCGACAAGCTGAGCTCGGTGTTCATCTCCGGTACCAACCATGAAGAAGAACAGCCATGCCACCTGAAACTGACCGACCCGACCATCCCGCTGAGCAAGAACCTGCCGCTGTACGACGAGCCGGCACAGCGCTACTGCCCGGCCGGCGTGTATGAAGTAATCACCAAGGAAGACGGCGAGAAGCGATTCCAGATCAACGCCCAGAACTGCGTGCACTGCAAGACCTGTGACATCAAGGACCCTTCGCAGAACATCACCTGGGTGACGCCGGAAGGCGCCGGTGGCCCGACGTATCCAAATATGTAAACGGAACATATAAGTCGAACCGCTGAACATCAAGGCTCCCTTTATGGGGGCCTTTTTGTTGCCTGCAATTTGTACAGGATCAAGCCGCGCGCTCATCCCCCGGACTGCGCTCGAAATAGCGTTTGTACTCGCGACTGAACTGCGACGTGCTCTGATACCCCACCCGATGCGCCACCTGCGCCACCCCCAGCCCCTCGGCGATCAACAGCGTCTGCGCCTTCAACAAACGTAAACGCTTCAGATACTGCACCGGCGACAGCAACGTGCTGCGTTTGAAATGCTCATGAAAGGTCGACACACTCATGTTCGCGCAGCTGGCCAGCGTCTCGACGTTCAACGGTTCGGTGTAATGCGAGTGCAAATGGCTGATCGAAGCCGCCACCCGGGCAAACTGCCCCTGCTGCTCGACCAGTGCCCGCAGTACATCGGCCTGAGGTCCGCGCAACGCGACAAACAACAATTCACGCACCCGCGCCGGCCCGAGAATCTGGCATTCCAGCGGATCGTGCAGGCATCGCAGCAAGCGCTCGACGCAACCACGCATGTCATCGTCGAGTACCACCGAGGTCATCGACTCCGGCGTCTGCGCCGGAATATGCCGCCCCGGCGCCAGTCCCATGGCCAGCACCAGTTCACCGAGCAGCACCCGGTCGATCGCCACCGATACACCCAGCAACGGCGCGTCCGGCAACGCATAGGTTTCGCACTCGAACGGCACCGGCAACGCCTGAATCAGGTAATGCCCGGCACCGTACTCCATGGTGCGCGGCCCCAGATACGCCAGTTTGCTGCCCTGGGCGATGATCATCAGGCTCGGTTCATAAATGTGCGGGCCACGGGCGACGTCGCAACTGGCGCGCAACACCTGCACGCCCGGCAGCCCGGTCTGGCTGTAACCATCGCGCAGCGCCAGCGGTTCGATCAGCGAAACCAGGGTGGCGTTGGCATCAAGGTGACGGGTCAATTGCATCGGGTGGCTCTTCAGAAAAATCACGTAAAAAGGGATGAAAGCATCATCGCAGATCCTTTTGCCAATGCGACCGATCAACCCCGCATGCCGGAGGATTAGGCATGACACCCGGAGGAATCGCCATGGCCGGACGACCGGACGGCGCCCAGAATGCGCCGCCTCACTTGTCACTGCTTCTGCGAGGTTTCACATGTACACCGCCATCGGCTATGCCGCTCAAACGGCCACCACGCCCCTCGCCCCGATGAAGTTCGAACGCCGCAGCCCACGGGCCGACGACGTCGCCATCGAAATTCTGTACTGCGGCGTCTGCCACTCCGATATCCACCAGGCGCGCAACGAATGGGGCATCGCCGTTTACCCGTTGATGCCCGGCCACGAGATCGTCGGAAAAGTCACCGCCGTCGGTGCGAATGTCACCAAGCACAAGGTCGGCGATCTGGTCGGCGTCGGCTGCATGGTCGACTCCTGCCGCACCTGCGAAGCCTGTCAGTCGAACCTCGAGCAATACTGCCTCGAAGGCCCGACCATGACCTATGCCACCCCGGATCGGGTCGATGGCAGCAATACCATGGGCGGTTATTCGGACAGCATCGTGGTCAGCGAGCACTTCGTGGTGCGGATTCCGGAAAGACTCGCCCTGGCCAGCGCCGCGCCGATCCTTTGCGCCGGCATCACCACCTACTCGCCGCTCAAGCACTACGGCGTGAAGGCCGGCGACAAGGTCGGGATTCTCGGCATGGGCGGCCTCGGTCACATGGGCATCAAGTTCGCCAAGGCCATGGGCGCCGAAGTGACCCTGTTCACCCGTTCGGCGAGCAAGGCCGAGGAAGGTCGTCGTCAGGGCGCCGATCACGTCATTGTCTCCACCGACGAAGATCAAATGAAAGCCGCAGCGGGTTACTTCGATTTCCTGCTCGACACCATTCCGGTGCAGCACGACCTCAACCCGTACCTCGACACCCTGCGCTTCGACGGCGTGCACATTCTGGTGGGCCTGATCGAGCCGATCGATCCGCCGGTTCACGCCGCGAAACTGGTGTTGGGTCGCCGCGTATTGGCCGGTTCGTTGATCGGTGGCGTCGCCGAAACCCAGGAAGTGCTGGATTTCTGCGCCGAACACAACATCACCTGCGACATCGAAATGCTCGACATCCGCCAGATCAACGAGGCCTACGCCCGCATGATCGCCGGTGATGTGAAGTACCGTTTCGTGATCGACATGGCGACCCTGAAGCTTTAAACCTTCAAACCTGCACTTTTAAACCAAGTTCTGCCGAGAGCCGGGCCGTGACCCCTTTGATCAGGGGAATCAGCTCGGCCATTTTTTCCAGCGGCATGTACGGCACGGTGCTGGCGATGCTGATCGCCGCGACGATGCGCTTGCTCGCATCGCGGATCGGTGCCGCCACGCAGCGGATCGACGGTTCGTTGTCCTCCAGATCGAACGCGTAGCCACCGGCCACGTACTCGGTCATCCGTTGCTCCAGCTGTTCCCACGACTGCTGGGGATGCTGCGGCCAGAACTGACTTTTCCCACCCGCCGGCAGACTGATGTCGTACAGACGCTGCCAGTCCTGCGGCGCGTCATCCAGCATCAAGGCCTTGCCGATCCCGGTCCGCGCCAGCGGCATGCGATGGCCGACCCGCGAGCGCATTTCCGGGCCGTTGCGCCCCGGATTCTTCAACAGGTACAGCACTTCGTCGCCTTCACGGATTCCCAGGTGAACCGTGTCGCCGGTCAGTGCCGACAGCTCGTCCAGATACGGCCCGGCCAACGTCACCAGCGGCAATTCTTCGCGCGCCTGGAAACCCAGTTCGATCAGCTTAGGCCCCAGCAGATAACCGACTTGCGGCACGACACGCAGGTAGCGCTCGTCCACCAGACAACTGGCCAGACGATGGGTGGTGCTGCGCGTGGTGCCAATCAGGCGGGCAATCTCTTTGAGATCGCGGGCACCACTGGCGACGGCCTGCACCACACCCAACCCGCGAAGCAGGGTCTGGGTGCCGGTCGGCGCGGCGTCCTTGGCATTTTTCGGGGCGTCTTCCTGCATATCCAGCCTTTAGCGTTGAGCGAGGGAACGGGCGGCATTATGGTCGCCCGAGATGGCCGACTACAACTCGATGCGCTCGACCTTGCCCACCAGCAGCACGTAGGACAAAGCACCGATCAAGGCCAGAACCGCGATGTAGGTGATCGCCGGAGCGAACGAATCGCCGCTGGCCAGGAAGCCGATGACAATCGGCGTGGCAATCGCCGACAGGTTACCGATGAAGTTGAACACCCCGCCGGTCAAGCCCAGTAACCGCGCCGGCGCCAGTGTCGAGACCAGCGACCAGGTGATCGACGCCAGCCCGTTGCCGAAAAACGCCAGGGCCAGGAAGGCAATCACCAACGGCGTCGATTCGACGAAGTTGGCGCCGATGATCGAGGTGGAAATCAGCAGCCCGCCAATGATCGGCAACTTGCGCGCGAAGCCCACGGTGTAGCCACGACGAATCAGGAAGTCGGAAAAGAACCCTGAACACAACACACCAATGAAGGCGGCGAGAAACGGCAGCGACGCCAGCAGGCCGGACTTGATGAAGTCCATGCCGCGATATTTCACCAGATAAGTCGGGAACCACGTCAGGAAAAACCACAGCGTCGAGTTCAGGCAGAACTGGCCGAGGTAGATCCCCCACAACTTGCGTTTGCTGAGGACGATGCCGAGGTCGGTCCAGCTGAATTTCGCTTTCACCTTGGCGGTTTCGGCGGCGATGTCCACCAGCCCGCCGCCCTCGCGGATCAGGTCGATTTCGCCTTCGTTGACGCCTTTGAAATCCCGTGGCTCGCGATACACCGCGTACCAGATCGCCGCCCAGACAATGCCCACCGCGCCGGTCACGACAAACACCATGTGCCAGCCGAATTCATGTTGCAGCCACGCCAGTACCGGAGTCAGGAACGCCAGCCCGACAAACTGTCCGGAGGTATAGAAGCCGATGGCGGTGGCCCGCTCACGCTCGGGGAACCAGGTCGTCACCACGCGGCTGTTGATCGGATACGCCGGCGCTTCCAGCGCACCGACCGCCATGCGCAGCACGAACAGCGCAATGAAACTGGCGGCGAAACCGAGCATCACCGTAGCCAGCGACCATAACAGAAGCGCGACGCTATAAAGGATGCGCGGCGGCACCCGATCCACCAGCCAGCCGCCGGGGATTTGCATGGCGGCGTAGGTCCAGCCGAACGCGGAAAAGATCAGCCCGACGTGCACCGGGTCGATGCCCAGATCCGTCGTCAGAGCCGGGGCGGCAATCGACAGGTTGCTGCGGTCGAGATAGTTGATGACCACGGTGATGAACAGCAACACCATGATGAAAAATCGCTTGCGGCTGGGCGTGACTAACGTCGCTTGCCCGGTGAGGGTTTGCGGTTGCATGGGGAGCGCCTCTTCTTATGTTTATTGAGGTCGGGAGTGAAACTTGCACTGCCCACCCTGTGGGAGCTGGCTTGCCAGCGATGACGGCGGCCCATCCAACATTGATGTGTCAGATAGTCCGTTATCGCTGGCAAGCCAGCTCCCACAAGGTTCAGTGGTTTGTCAGGAAAGACTCACCACTCGGCAAAGCTGCCATCGGCATGACGCCAGATCGGATTGCGCCAGCGGTGGCCGACCGCCGCGCGTTCGATCACGTATTCCTCGTTGATCTCGATCCCCAGGCCCGGGCCGTTGGGGATTTTCACGAAGCCTTTGTCGTAGTCGAACACCCGTGGATCCTTCACATAATCGAGCAGGTCATTGCTCTCGTTGTAATGGATGCCCAGGCTCTGCTCCTGGATAAACGCGTTGTAACAAGCGGCGTCCAGTTGCAGACACGCCGCCAGCGCAATCGGCCCCAGCGGGCAATGCAGTGCGAGCGCCACGTCGTAGGCTTCGGCCATGTTGGCGATCTTGCGGGTTTCGGTAATGCCGCCGGCGTGGGACGCGTCCGGCTGAATGATGTCGACGTAACCTTCGCTCAACACCCGCTTAAAGTCCCAGCGCGAAAACAGTCGCTCGCCGAGGGCAATCGGGGTGCTGGTCAACGGTGCCAGTTCTTTCAGCGCTTCGTAGTTTTCGCTGAGCACCGGCTCTTCGATGAACATCAGCTTGTACGGGTCGAGTTCCTTCATCAGCACCTTGGCCATGGGTTTGTGCACCCGGCCATGGAAGTCGACGCCGATGCCGACGTTCGGCCCGACCGCATCACGCACGGCGGCAACGTTGGCCAGCGCCAGATCGACCTTTTCGAAGGTATCGAGGAATTGCAGCTCTTCGGTGCCGTTCATTTTCACCGCCGTAAAACCACGGCCTACCGCCTCTTTCGCGGCCCGCGCGGTGTCCGCCGGACGGTCACCGCCAATCCACGAATACACACGAATCTTGTCCCGCACCTGGCCACCGAGCAGGTCGCTGACCGACACGCCGAGGGCTTTGCCCTTGATATCCCACAACGCCTGATCGATGCCGGCCAGGGCGCTCATGTGGATCGCGCCGCCGCGGTAGAAGCCGCCGCGATACAGCACAGTCCAGATGTCTTCGATGTTGCGTGGGTCTTTGCCGATCAGGTAGTCGGACAATTCCTCAACCGCTGCAGCGACCGTGTGGGCACGGCCCTCGACCACGGGCTCGCCCCAACCGGTCACGCCCTCGTCGGTTTCGACTTTCAGGAAGCACCAGCGCGGCGGGACGATGAAGGTGGTGAGTTTGGTGATTTTCATCTGCTTGTCTCTCTTGTTAGATGCAGCGCACGCAGCGCCGAAAAGTCTTAGTGAAGGGCTTTCCAGGCCGCCACGTAGGCCTTGGCATTGGCTGCCACTTGCTCAGTCGTCATGCCCGGTTTGAACAGCCCGGAACCGAGGCCGAAGCCTTTGACGCCAGCGTCGATGAACGCCTGCATGTTGTCCGGCGTGATGCCGCCGACCGGCGCCAGAATCGTCCCGACCGGCAACACCGCCAGCCAGGCTTTCACCACCGCAGGGCCCATCTGCTCGGCCGGGAACAGCTTGAGAATGTCCGCGCCCTCCTCCAGTGCCGCAAAGGCTTCGGTCGGGGTGGCAACGCCCGGCGACAGATACAGCCCCGCCGCTTTCGCCGCCCGCAACACCTTGGCATCGCTGTGGGGCATGACGATCACCTGGCCGCCGGCCTCCTTCACCGATTCGACCTGTTCCGGGGTCAGCACCGTGCCGGCACCGATCAGGCAATCGGCGGGCAGGGTCTTACGCAGGATGCGAATACTTTCGTACGGTGCAGGGGAATTGAGCGGTACTTCGATGACGCGAAATCCGGCCGCATACAGGACGTCTCCGACAGATGCAGCTTCCTGCGGATGCAGGCCGCGCAGGATCGCGATCAGACCGTTTTGCGCCAGTGCTTGCTTGAGCATGTCAGGCCTCCAGTCAGGGTTAACGGGATGAGGAATCGATCAGTCCGGCGGCGCGCGCCAGTTGCCACAGACCACGCTCGGTAGCCTGTTCGGCCAGGGTTGCCCGGGCGAATCCGCAGGCGTCGAGCGCACGGGTGTAGCGGGCGCACAACTGCGCGTTGCCGATGAGGATGATCGAAGGAAGATGTGTGCTGTTGCGCCGGCATCGTTGCACGGCGGCCAATGCTGTCAGCTCATGGCCGATCAGCAGGCCGGACAGATAGTCCGGTTGCGCAGTGGCACTGAGTTCGCCGGTCAGGCCCAGGCTGCGGGCGCTGAACAGGGTCGACAGCACGCCGATCTCGCCCTCCGCCGACAGCGCCACCTGCACGCCGCGATCAAAGGCCTCGGCGTCGAACGTCGCGCTGTGCTGTTGGGTACGGCCGAGAATGCTGTGTTCGCTGAGTACGGCGAACACTTCGCCGGTCATGAAGGTGTCGAAGCGGGTGATGCAGCCGTCGGCCACTTCCACCCATTTCGAATGACTGCCCGGCAGGCCGATCAGCAGATCATTGCCCGCCTCGACCGGCAGATTCTGCAGGACGCCGAGGACCTGGGTTTCCTCGCCGCGCATCACGTTCGGCAGCGTCGAGCGCTGAATCACACCCGGCACGATATGCACATCGACACCGCGCAGGCTGCGAACGGTTTGCAAGGTTTTTCCGAGATCGGCGACGTTGGCCGGCGTATCGCGGTAGGACGCTTCGCGCCAGCCTTGGGCGCTGCCGACCATGCCGCAGGCAATCACCGGCAAGTCCGGTTGCGCGTCGAGCCAGTCGCCGCACGCCTCGTCGAACGCCAGTTCGAAACCATCGGCGCATTCGCGACCGTTGATGATCCGTGGCGTCTTCGGCAACTGCATGATCCCGAACGACAGCGACCGCTGCGCCAGCACCTGCCCGCCCGCCGCGAGTTTGTAAGCACGTAGTGAGGTCGTCCCCCAATCGAGCGCGATCAATTGCGCCAGCATCGCTTCACCTGTTTTGTTATTGGCAGTGAGTGAGCTGGACTATAGACCTCTCGGGCCTGAAATCTCAATATGTAATTTTGCATCCCATATTTTGGGATGAATCGACCGGCGCATTCAATCCAATCCGTGCTTGTGCCGTATCGCTTGAACAAAAGCTTGCGCAGGAACTTTCATCGGTTCGGAGTAATACGGCCCATACCAATGTGAAGCTGTCAAAAACCTGCACATCACGACATCACGACTGTGCAGTGTTTCCAATAACTGTTTTTCAGAAATGAATGTACCCGACGTTCCCCCATCCAATGTTTGCATGGCAAACACACTCGCTGAATAGATATATCGCAATCCATCTCCTGCCCTATCCACCGCTACCATGTCACCCTCTAAATACATCTTCAATTGCTGCCTTTCCTTGAAGAACACCTCATCATCCAACGAACATATCAACGCATTTCCCACCTGACTTTGCCCGGCATTGATCCGGAAAAAGTTCAGCAGATCACTCGCCGAACTGAATTTAACTTCAAGAAGAGGACTACTGCCGTTATCCCCCATCGAAACAAACTCTATCTCAGAGCCAGGAACCACGATTTTTTTGGAACACGCCACTAAAAAAACAAAAGCAATGACCGAAAGTAAAATTCTCATTTCAAGGCTCCAGATACTTAAGCATTCGTTCAGCAACAAGCTCACAAGCCGATTGTCCCCCTTGTGCCTTTGTTCCAAACAAAGTACCGGCCGCTTCATGGTTGGCATTTACCGAAAAATCAAGATCCGGACCCGATTTCATGAGCCAACGCTCTCCAAGCTCGGCCACATTGTCAGAGTCATTGGGATTGTCAGGTTTTGCCAATACATTGATCCAGTAATCTGCACTCGGTTTCGGGGTTGTAAAGTAAATATCAGAAATCATCCACACCCCCATACCACCCCCTACAGGGTCGAGGGTGACCAATGACTTCACCGTATACCCTTCTTCTTTCAGGATTGCTGAAAGATGAGCGCCATTCCACCCACCCAAACTATGACCCACGATGCTGACATAGACTGACTTATCGCCACCCAAATAACTCAATACATATTTATTGATATCCTTTTTACCGCGCACATCTTTGTAGCTTAAATATACCGTTCGAAATTTTTCTATCGGCACCCCAGCGAGTTTACTTGACATCAATCGTTGTGCGTTTACCACATTCCTATGAGGTGGCTGGTCTTGATAATACTGTTCCTTGTCACCGGCACCACCGATAAAAAACACAACAATCTTCTTAACTTTAATTGCATAAGCCTTGACAGACTGATCAGTTTTGCAGGTCAACTCATGGCTCGCGGCCTCAGTCTTGCAATCTTTGAGCGCGGGATTTTCGACTTCCATTTCGATCACTCTACAAACAGTTTGATAGTTTCTGGCAAATGAGAGCTGATCATATGGGTAAAACCCTGCTCATCAGTAATGCCATGCTCAACGCGCCCATCACCTCGCTGGATTGCATAGGGATGATTGGGGACCGGCTCTCCGGTGGCCTCGTTCGTCACCTGCATCCGATCATTGAAATGCACCGGCATCGGCAACAAGCCACTAAACGCCGCCCCTCCCCCGCTCTGTCCAATAATCACCGTCCCCGACCCACCGACCACGACATTGCCATGCCCTCCAGTGCTGTCGAGCATCGCGGCATTCAGGCCGTTGATGAACACCGTGGCGGAAACACCGCCGGTGATCGGGCTGCCGCACGCCGATTTATCGGTCATGCGCGCAGCGGGGAGTCCGTCGAAGAACACGTCCGGCGAGCCGGAGACGATCGGGTTGGTACCATGGCCTGGCAGTGGGCAAGCGGTTGGGTCGATGACGCGTGCAGCGGGTTTACCACTCAATTCAAAGCTTCTTGCTTCAGAGGTTCCGGGTGAGGCTGATATAGATCGACGTCGGTCACGGCGAAACGCCAGCGGTTGTCGACGGAATCAAACAGCGCGTGACAATGCTCGCGGCTGTTCGGGGGTGTGAGGGTTTGCAGTTGTTGCCAGGCTTCGTCGGCAAACCAGTTCAACTCGGCAGTTGTGGCGTCATCGAGTTGGTTGAGCAAGGTGTTGTAGCCGGTCAGTCGATGCTGGTCGTAGGTGGTTTGCAGCAGCTCGGCCATTTGCGGGCCGAGTTCCAGATAGCGCTCGTCCGTCCAGCGACCCGTTTGCGAGTAGACATACCAGCCCATCGGCGACAGCACACCTTGGTGGAAAATCGATTGCCCCGCAGGCGCGACAAAACCGCAGCACACGTGCAGGGTCAGCCAGCCTTGATGGGCATCGATGAATCCGTTCGGATCGAACGTGCGCAGCGGTATCACCCGGTAGTTTTCGTAGCCCGCACTGCGCGTCATCAGCTCGGCGTCGAGCCGCGAGACAAACGCACGGATGGCTGTGCCACCGAGGCGATTGACGGTGCAGAGGATGTCCACCGGTTGGCGATTAGGGTTGTCGCTTGAGCCGAGGTTTTTGACCAGGCCGTACAGGCGGATCGACGCCCGTAGCCCGCTCATCGCCGGTCACTCGTTGACGCAGCGAAGGCTCCACGGGCGTGGAGAAAGAGTGCCAGAGGCATTGCAGGTGTCGTCCGTGAGCGCGCAAAAATGGCGCGTAGAATGCCGGACCAGAGCAGTTTGGACAATCGAATCAGTAATCAGATTGCCACTATATACTTAGCCCTCGGCAAACTCGCGTAACACCTTGCCATCCATGCGATAACGCACCCACTCTTCCTGCGGCTGGGCGCCGAGGGATTTGTAGAATTCGATGGCCGGGGTGTTCCAGTCCAGCACGCTCCATTCGAAGCGACCACAGTCGTTGGCGCAGGCGATTTTTGCGAGGTGACGCAACAGGGTTTTGCCGGCGCCGCCGCCCCGTTGTTCGGGGGTGATGTAGAGGTCTTCAAGGTACAGGCAGTTGCTGCCCAGCCAGGTCGAATAGCTGAAGAAGAACACCGCAAAACCGATCGGCAGACCGTCACGCAGGCAGATCAGACCGTGGGCCGTGGCGCCTTCGCTGAACAGGCTGCGCTCGATGTCGGCGACGCTGGCGATGACTTCGTGACGGGCCTTTTCGAAGTCTGCAAGTTCAGTGATGAACGCGAGGATTTGCGGTGCATCGCTGGGGGTCGCCGGGCGGATTTCGATCGTCATGGACGGGCCTTGTCGGAAAAAGGAAAACGCCATACTAAGGCGCCGCGCGGCGCTCGTCACATGGCAATCCACAGATTAGGCTAGCGCCGCCGAACACTCGAAAGGATGCCCATGAACAACTTCGCTTTCTCGCCCCTTGTGGAACTCGCCACAGAACTGCTGCCCCACGCGCTGGAACCGTCGGAAGACGGCGCTCATGACCTGTCGCATTTGCAACGGGTCTGGCACAACGCGCGTACGTTGCAGGCGGAAGAAGGCGGCGACCTTGAGGTGTTGCTCGCGGCGGTGCTGCTGCACGATTGCGTCGCGGTAGAAAAGAACTCGCCACTGCGTTCACAGGCATCGCGTCTGGCGGCGGAAAAAGCCTCAAAGGTGCTGGCAAACCTGAACTGGCCCGAAGCAAAAATCGTCACCGTCATCCACGCCATCGAAGCCCACAGTTTTTCCGCCAACATCACCCCGCTAACCCTCGAAGCCCAGCTGATGCAGGACGCCGACCGTCTCGATTCACTCGGCATGCTCGGCGTCGCTCGCACCTTCTACACCGCCGGGCGCATGGGCAGCGCATTGTATGACCCGCACGATCCCGAGGCCCGGGAAAGGGACTACGACGACAAGCGATTCTGCCTCGATCATTTTCAGACCAAACTGCTGCACCTCGCCGACGGTTTCCAGACCGTTGCCGGTCAACGTCTGGCGCAAATCCGTCATCAACGCCTGAAGGGTTTCATGGAGCAATTCAAGGAAGAGATCGGCGTGGTCTGAAGGCGTTACTCCGGTCAATCACGATCCTGAGATCGGCAAGCTCAGACCTAAGCTGCGGGCATGACGTGTTAGATAGATGACGCTCAATTTTTCCGGTCAAGGAACCGCGTCATGCCTCAAGCAACACCCCAGGTCTCGGGCAAACTGTTCGGCCTGTTCTGCCTCGCCAGTTATCTGCTGTCGCTGTCTTATGGCGCGACGTTTTTGCTCTCGCTGCTGATCGGTTCTCGCGGCGGCAACGAGCATGACGCCGGCAGCGTGATCAGTGCGGCGATGCTCAGCACCTTCGTTGCGGTGCTGGTGTCCGGGCACCTGTCCGACTGGCTGGGTGCGGCGCGCTCGATTGCGCTGTTCGGGCTGTTGCTGGTGGCAGCGAGCCTGGGGTTTGCGATGACGCCGGGCTTCGGTCATCTGCTGTTGTTTTTCGGGTTGCTGCTCGGCTTGGGCTGGGGCGTGTTCTACACGCTGGGACCGATCATCGTTGCCAGTCTGGTAAGCCCGGCCCAGCGAGCGAAATACTTTGCGCTGCTGTCCGGCAGCATGATGACCGGGATCGGCAGCGGCCCGTTGCTCGGGCGTGCAGCGAGTGCGGTGGGGTTGCCGGTGACGTCAGCGTTCTATCTGGCGGCTGCGGCGAGCCTGATCGGCGTGCTGCTGTTCTGGCGTCTCGGTGCTCGGTTGAAAGGCACACAGGCAACGTCAGCCGCCCGAATCTCATGTCAGGCGACTGCTCAGGTGCTCAGTTCCCGAGCACTGTTTCCAATCATCATGGTCGGTCTCGGCGGTTGCGTGTTCGGCGGGTTGTCGAGTTTCCAGACCAGCTACGCCGCCGCCCGTTCTCTGGACTATTCGCTGTTCTTTCTGGGCTTCATGAGCGCTGCGATCAGCAGCCGGATGTTGATCGCAGGCTATGTGGTCAAACGTGATCCGCTGCGCGCGTCGTGCCTGTTGTCGGGGTTGATGCTGGGCTCGATCGTGCTGTTCGCGTTCGGTGTACAAAGCGGTTTCAGCTACTTGCTGGCAGCGGTGATGCTCGGTGTTGGTTACGGCCTCACCTACTCGGTGATCAACGGGCTGGCAGCCAACGAAGCGCCGGTCGGCACCACGTCGCAAGCGTTGCTGCTGTTCAGTCTGGCGTACTTCATCGGGGTGTTCGGGTTCCCGCTGCTGGCCGGGAAAATCATCGTCGAGCACGGCATGTCGACGCTGTTGCTGACGGTTCTGGCGGTGGCGGCGTTGAACTGGACGATCACCGTCGGCCGCTTGCTGTGGCGGCGAATCACAGTAAAAAACGCGCTGACGAACTGAACCGTTCGTCGCTCATCCGGCACCTATGCGACGCGAGGGCGGCCCAAGATCAGGTAAGGATTCCAATCACTGGAGAAACCCCATGATCTCGTCAAGGTTGACTGCTCTCGTTTTCGCCGCCCTGCTCTCTCCCGTGGCCTTCGCTGCGACGGCCACCGGAACCGGCCCAACCGATCCGGTCGAGCGCCCGAAAGCTCCGGCCATCCAGAGTGCCCCCGGCATGAACACCGATGGCTCGGGCGTCGAGAACGCCCTGCCACCCGCCACCGGCACCGACCCGCGCACCCAGGGCAACGACCCGGGACGCCAGGGCGGCACTTCCGGCAATCCGGTTCCGCCGGATAATTCCGGCTCCGGCATGGGCTCGAAAACCACCACCGGTGGCTCGGGTTCCGAGGGGGCCGGTCAGTAGGCTGAAGATTCGCGGATCAGCGCATCGACTTCGGCAGTGCCCGGTGAGGTCGCCGGGCCCCAGCGGGTGACGGCCAACGCGGCGGCGGCATTGGCGCGACGGGCGGCTTCGTGAGCCGTCAGTCCTTGCGCCAATCCAGCGACGAACACGCCTGCATGCGCATCGCCTGCGCCGTTGCTGTCCACGGCCTGCACCTTGAAACCCGGCACATGCTGGCGCTCGCCGCGTTGATGAATCCAGCAACCCTGCGGGCCGTCGCGCACCACCATCAGCACATCCTGCGGCAAATGCACGACCAACCGGTCCAACGCGGTTTCGATGTCCGTCGCGCCAGTGAAACGCAATGCCTCGACGCTGTTGCTGGTCCACACATCGATGCGCGGCAGCAACGCCTGCATCATCGGTGAGTCCGGCGACTCCACCAGCGGACCCGGATCGAACACCACGCTGATCGTCTTCGGCAGCGCCAGCGTCCAGTCCAGCAAAGCCTGTGCCTTGCCGCTGTGCAGCAGGCTGTAGCCGCTGACGTAGACAAAGTCCCCCGACTCGGCCGCAACGCTGTTCAGCTCCGCCGTCGTGACCTCTCCTTCAGCGCCGATGTAGGAAATGAAACTGCGCTCGGCCGACGCATCGGTCAGCGCCACGCAGATGCCGGTGTCGCGCTCTGCAGGCTGGTCGATGCCGATGCGGATGCCTTCGGCGTTCATCGCCTGCCGTGCCAGTTCGCCGAAACGACCATTGCCATGGCGGCCGAGATAGACCACCGGCAAGCCATTGCGCGCGGCGGCAGCCATGACATTGAAGCCGCCGCCGGCTTCGAAACTGGCGGACTGCGCCAGCACGTCACCACCGATTTTCGGCAGCGCGTCCACGGCCATGACCAGGTCGATGATGACCTGGCCGGTGTGCAACATCTTAGGCATGAGCATTCTCGGTTTGCGCGGCGCGGCGGTCTTTCGCCCCGCCGAGTACGAAGTAAATGCCGCCGGCGACCACAAAGGTCACGATCCAGCCGAGGCCGTTGTGGCCCAGCCACGAGTCGGACAGGAAGCCCTTGAACCAGACATTTTCAGCCGTGGTGCCGATGGTGGTGAAACTGAAGCCCAGCACGATTGCAATCGCCCATGCGCCGAAAGCGCGCCACTCGATGCCGCCGCTGTACCAGTAGGCGCTGCTCGGGCTGACGTCGAGCAGGTCTTTCGGGCTGTAGTAGTGACGGTGAATCAGGTCGACCACGAAGATCCCGACCCACGCAGTGATCGGCACCGCCAGCAGGGAAATGAAGGTAATGAACGGACCGTAGAAGCTGTCGGCGATCAGCATGAAGTAGATCGAACCGGCGAAGATCGCAACGATATCGACCACTACCGCGTACACACGCTTGACCTTCAGGCCGAGGGTCAGCGTGGTCAGACCGGCGGAGTACACCGACAGGTTGTTCGACAGCAGCAGGCCACCGAATGCGGTGATCAGGTACGGCACGGCCATCCAGGTCGGCAGCATGTCGCGGATCGCCACGATCGGGTCGGTCGCCGAAGCGAGGTCGTTGTTGCCCACCGACAGCAGGCCGCCGAGGGTGATCAACAGCACCAATGGAATCCCCGCGCCGAACGCTGCCGAAGCGACCAGGCGCACGGCTTTGACGCTGCGATGCTGATAGCGCGACATGTCCGCGCCAGCGTTGGCCCAGCCAATCCCGGTGCCGGCCGCCATGGTGCCGATGCCGATGATCATCGCGCTCATCGGCGCCGGCGTGGCGTTGAATACCGCGCTCCAGTCGATGGTCGCGCAGAGGAAGCCGCCGACCAGAATGTTCAGCGCGCCGAATACGTAGGTCGCCCACTTCTGGATCACCAGCAAGGTGGCGTGGCCAAGGCCAGATACCGACAGGGTCAGCAGCACGAAAATCGCGATGAAGATCAGGGTCAGCACCGGTGCGCTTTTGGCTTCAACCGGCGAGCCGAACAGGATCGAGCACAGCGACAACAGCACAAACGCCGCAGTCGTGGTGTTCACTGTTTCCCAGCCCAGGCGCGACATCAGCGAGACCAGCGTCGGGCCGATATTGCCGCGCACACCGAAGATCGCCCGGGACAGAGTCAGGCTCGGCGCACGACCGCGGCGACCGGCAATCGAGATGATCCCCACCACCGCGAACGAACCGGCAGCGCCGAGGATCGCGACGATGATCGCTTGCCAGATCGCCAGGCCGCGAAACGCCACCAGCGTGGCGCCCAGCGGCAGGCCGAGGATGGAAATGTTGGCGGCGAACCAGACCCAGAACAGTTGCAGCGGATGGCCGTTGCACTCGCCTTCCGGCACCGGTTCGATGCCACGGGTTTCCAGTTGCCCGACGCTTTGCCCGGCGTTCGATGAACTCATGAAAAATGCTCCTGTTTGCCTTTATTGTGGTTGTGGCAATGACGCAGAACGACAAGACATCCCGCCCGTCCTGGGCCTGTCTGCGCGATCCATTGCGGGTGAATATTCAGGATTTTTGGTGCGCCCATCGCTGGCAAGCCAGCTCCCACAGGGACTGTGCAAGTCTCAAGGTTCACTTCGAACCTGTGGGAGCTGGCTTGCCAGCGATGGCGTCAGTCCAATCAGCGCAGGGCCAAAAGTCCCTGCACCAACGGTTCCAGCTCCAGATCGTTGACGGCTTTGACGGTTTCAATCATCGGCGCCGGCCAGCTCTGCAGGCCCAGGCAGGCCCCGAGCATGGCGCCGAGAATCGCCGCGATCGTGTCGGTGTCGCCACCCAGGCTCGCGGCCATGCACAGCGCATCGAACGGCGTCATTTCACCGACCGCGACTTGCTGCGCGAGGGCGAACGACACCACCACCGATTCCTGCGACGCCACCGAGGTGCCGATCACGTCGTACAGCAGATCCGCGAGCAACACCGGGTCGCTTTCGACACTGATGCTGCGCGCCCAACTGATCCGCGAGGCGATACGCCCACCGGCCACCCAGTGCCCGTGAGACTCCGCTTGCTGGGCGATCTGCTGACCGAGGTTCAGCGCCTCGCCCAAGTCCAGGCCGTTGATCCCGGCAGAAACCACCGCCGCCACCGCCGCCGCGCTGGAAATCCCCAGCGTGGTGTTGTGAGTGACCTGACAGGCCTGCACCACCGCTGCGATAAAGCGCTCGGGGTCGGCGACATTCGCTGCGATTCCCACCGGGGTGATGCGCATCGCGGCGCCGTTGGTGGTGCCGTAGCGGCCAGCCTCTTCGGGCGAATGGCCGGCGAGGATCATTTCGATTGCGCGTTTGGTCGAGGGGCCGAGCAAGTCCTGCGAGCCCTTGGCCTGCATCTCGGCTTCCCATTCGATCAACCGTTGCGCAAGCACCGCCGGTTCGATCCGGCCCTTGCCTTCGACCAATAACTCGCCGACCAGAATCGCCTGTTCGGTGTCATCGGTGATCGATCCCTTGGGCATGTTCGCGGCAATCGGCTGCAAGGGGCCGGCGTCTTGCAGATCGGTGATCTGGCCGAAGCGCTGCTTGATGGTTTCGCGGTTGAGGGATTGGGTCGGCATGCCCAGCGCGTCGCCGAGGGCCAGGCCGTAAAACGCGCCCAAGGCACGGTCGAGGGCGGTCATTTTGATTCTCCAAATTGCAGGTGCAGACGGAAGTGCACCGGGTCGAGCAGGCTTTCGACCTGTTCCATGAAGCGGTTCTGCCGGTCGTAGGTGGTGCGCAACGCCTTGAGGAACACCGTGCCTTCCGGACGGCCGAGCAGTTCGGCGTCCATCGCGTTGAGCGGTTCGGCGCCGATCCATTGATCGCCGCGCTCACCGACGTACCCGTAGGCGGCCAAGGTGATGGTCAGGGAGTTGTCGATCAGGCCGACCCGCGGCAGGCTTTCCAGGCCTCCGGTGGCGGGCATCAGAGAGCGTTCGAGGGACACCGCCGTGCCGTCGTTGGAGCGTCGGCGGCGCTCGAGAAGAATGAATTGATCGGAGCCGAAACGCGGAAGCAAATCCTCGCGGGTCACGGCCTCCAGACGCAGCACATCGGTATTGATCAACGCCCCGCTGTCGGCGAGGGCCTGGGCCCAGCCGCTGCGCTGGTCGAGCACCACCCCGTCGAAGGTGACGATGGAACCGACCCCGCTTTGCGTGGCGATGTAATTGCGCCGCTTCAGTTCGGCCAGCGCTTCGCGCAACGTGCCACGGCTGACGTTGAATTCCTGAGCCAACTGATGCTCGCCGGGCAATAGAAAGCCGTCCTCCATGAGGCCGCTTTCGATGCGTCGGACGAGCTCGTCGACCACCCGTTGTTTCTTGTCAAATCGTACCTGTCTAATCATGTACAAATTGATAACCGAAACAGGACAGAGCGAGCAAGGAGTATTTATCTGGAAGTGACGGAAGGTTCGGTAGACAGGATGAACTGTGGGAGCGAGCTTGCTCGCGATAAGGCCTGAACATCCAACATCAGAGTGCCGGATCTACCTCTATCGCGAGCAAGCTCGCTCCCACAGGGTATTGCGGATTACCGTTGTTTCAGACGGTCGATAACCACAGCCAACAGCAAAATCGAACCACGAATCACATACTGATAAAACGTGTCGATATTCTTCAGGTTCATCGCATTCTCGATAATCGCCAGAATCAGCACCCCGGCGATCACATGCCGGATCATCCCGATCCCGCCACTCAGCGACACCCCGCCCAGCACGCAGGCCGAAATCACCGTCAGCTCAAACCCCTGCCCGATCATCGGCTGCCCGGAAGTCATCCGCGACGCCAGAATCACCCCCGCCAGCGCACCAATCACCCCATGCACCGCGAAGATGATGATCTTCGTGCGATCAACATTCACCCCTGCCAGCAACGCCGCTTCCTGGTTGCCACCGATGGCCATGGTGTTGCGCCCGTAGGTCGTGTAGTTCAGCAACCAGCCGAAAAACAAGAAGCAGACAATGGTGATCAGGATCGGCACCGGCACGCCGAACAACTGGCCGTTGCCGAACACGAAGAACGATTCCTGGGACACGCCCACCGCTTTGCCATTGGCAAAAATGTAGGCCAGGCCACGGACGATCTGCATGGTCGCCAGCGTCGTGATCAACGCATTGACCCGCAACTTGGCGATCACGATGCCGTTGATCAGGCCGACGATCAGGCCCATCACCAGCGCGGCGCTGACGCCGAGAAACACGCTGTTGGTATCGCGCATCACCACCGCCGCAACCACCCCGGCGCAGGCAATTACCGAACCCACGGACAGGTCGAAATGCCCCGACGCCAGGCAGTACAACATGGTGCACGCGGCGATCCCGGTGGTGGAAATCGCCAGGCCCAGGCCGCGCATGTTCAGCGGTGACAGGAAGTTATCGATCAGCAAGGTACAGGCGAGAAAGATCCCGACCGCCGCCAGCAACATCACCCAGTCATCGAGGAAGCGCCGCATATCCAGAGGCTTGCGCTCGGTCGGCAGGGTTTCGTTTTGGGTTGTCATCATAGTCACCTCTCAGTTCGCCACGCCGTCAGCGCGGTGGCGCGGCAAAGCCAGTTGCAGCAGGTTGGATTCGTTGGCCTGGTCGCGGCTGACTTCGCCACGCAGGGCGCCCTCGCACAGCACCAGAATGCGGTCGGAAATGCCCATTACTTCCATCAGATCGCTGGACACCACGATCACCGAAATACCGTCGGCGGCGAGGTTATGGATGATCTGGTAGATCTCGGCCTTGGCGCCGATGTCGATGCCCCGGGTCGGTTCGTCGAGCAGCAGGACCTTCATCGGCATCGACAGCCAGCGGCCGAGAATCGCCTTCTGCTGATTACCGCCGGAGAGGAACTTGATCTGTTGCCCGGCGTGGGGCGTCTTCACTTTCAGGGCCTTGATCTGTTTGTCGGCGTTGCCCTTTTCCCAGATCCCGCGCAGCAGGCAACCGAGCCCGGAGTTGGCGCCGCGCGCACTGATGTTGATGTTCTCAGCGACACTGGCGAGGGGGATGATGCCCTCCTTCTTGCGATCCTCCGGGCACAGCAGAATCCCGGCGGCAATCGCATCACGAGGCGAACGCAGCTTCAGTTCATGGCCGCGCAATTCCAGGCGTCCGGCGGTGTTGCGCTCCAGGCCACTGAGCAGACGAAACAGCTCGGTGCGCCCTGCCCCGACCAGTCCGAACAGGCCCAGAATCTCGCCTTTGTGCGCATCGAAACTGATCGGCTCGCGCAGGCCCGGGCCGAGCAAGCCATCGACTCTCAGCGCCACGGCACCGCGCGGGCGACCGCGATAATCGTAGATGTCCTGAATGTCGCGCCCGACCATGCAGGTCACCAGTTGATCGTGGGTCAACTGGCTCATGTCCTCGAAGGTACGCACGTAGCGACCGTCCTTGAACACCGTCACCGCGTCGCAGATGCGGAACACTTCTTCCATGCGATGGGAGACGTAGAGCACCACTTTGCCCTCGTCGCGCAGCCGACCGATGATCGCCATCAAGCGGTCGATTTCCCGCGCTGAGAGGCTGCTGGTCGGTTCGTCAAAGGCAATCACATGGGCGCCACGGGACAACGCCTTGGCGATTTCCACCAGTTGCCGCTGACCGAGAGAGAGGCGTCCGACCTTGGTCTGCGGGTCGATTTCATCGGCCAGGCCCTTGAGGCAGGCCAAGGCTCGCTGGCGCAGCGCGCCGCGATTGATCAGGCCGAAACTGGCCGGCAAGTGACCGAGAAACAGGTTCTCGGCCACGGTCATTTCCGGCACCAGATGCAGCTCCTGGTGAATCACCGCCACGCCGCTGCCGATGCTGTCGGCAGTGGACTTGAAGGCCATCGTCCGCTCGCCGATCTGTAGCTCGCCACTGCTCGGGATGTAGGCGCCGCCGAGGATTTTCAGCAGCGTCGATTTGCCCGCGCCGTTCTCGCCCATCAAAGCGTGAACCTGCCCGGGGTGAGCGACGAAACTGATGCCGTCCAGCGCCTTCACGCCCGGGAAGGTCTTGCCGATCCCGTTGAAACGCAGGCTGCCGCTGGCGCTGTGTTCTTGTGTCTGTACTTGCGCGTGCATTTAAGCCACCTCATCACACCGTTCAAGCGGCCCGGCTGCCCGGACCGCCGCTGCCGTCAGTTCCACAGGCCGATCTTCTCCAGCTCCTGCTTGAAGTTGTCGCGGGTGATCAGGGTGACGTCGTCCATCGCGGTGTACTTCGGCGGTTCTTTGCCGGTGGTGACCCACTCGAACATCATGGCCGCGGTGTTGTAGCCCTCAATGTGCGGGCTCGGCAGCATCGAACCGTAGAAGCCGCTGTTGGGCTTTTTCAGCTCGCCGATCGCATCGGTACCGTTGATGCCGATGCCGATCACGTTGGCCGCGGCAAACCCGGCGGCTTCGGTGGCGCGCACGCCGCCCAGCACAGTGTTGTCGTTCATGCCGCCGATGATCAGGTTCTTCGCCGCGTCCGGCAGCTTGACCAGCGCCGAGTTGGTGGCGTCCATGCTGCCCGGTACGTCGAGGGTTTTCAGGGCGGCGGTCAGAATGTGATCCTTCGGCATGCCCGCGTCTTCGAGGGCCTTCATCGAGCCATCGGTGCGCTTCTTGCCGGTGTCGAGTTCGTTGTAGGTGTTGACCACCGCGTAGGTGTCTTTCCAGTCCCAGTTACGCTTTTTCGCCTCGGCGGCCATGGCGGCGCCCTGCTTCTGGCCGACTTCGAACGCGGCCATGCCGAGGTACGGCACTTCCTCCATGAACTTGCCATTGGCGTCGACGAAGCGGTCGTCGACGGCAATCACTTTCAGATCATTGAGTTTGGCCTTGGCCATGATCGCCGGGCCGAGGGACACGTCCGGCGGGCAGATGACGAAGCCCTTGGCGCCGTTGGCCGCAAGGCTGTCGATGGCCGAGAGGGTTTTCTCGCCATCCGGCACGGCGATCTTGATCAGCTCGAAGCCTTTGTCCTTGGCAGCTTTCTCGGCGAAGGCCCACTCAGTCTGGAACCACGGCTCTTCGGCCTGCTTGACCAGGAAACCGATCTTCACCGGATCGGCGGCCAGCAGCGAACTGCTCAGGCTGAATGCAGTGACCGCCAGCGCGGTACTGCAGAGGGTACGAATCCCGAAACGACGTTTCATAAGCAGACTCCTTGTTATTTTTCTTGAGCGTTATTTGAAAAGCGTTACAGCGGTCGAAGCGTTTCCCGCAAATCATGACGACAATAGTCATATCGTATGATGATTGGATTTCAGGCGGACCTTGCCACCTGAATTCCGTTTTTTCAGTCGTGGTACATCACCGAGCGACCACCATCGATGGTGATGCACGAGGCGTTGATGAACGGCGCTTCATCACTGGCCAGGAACACGGCGGTCATCGCCACTTCAATCGGCTGGCCGATGCGTTTCGGTGGGTGCAGATCGAAGGCGCGCTGACGTTCGGCGTGAGGGTCGGCGAAGCCGTTCCAGTAATCGACGTTGAGCTGGGTCTCGATGTAACCCGGCGCAATCGCGTTGACGCGAATGCCCTTCGGCGCATACTCGATGCCCAGAGCGCGGGTCAGCCCGAGCAGGCCGTGCTTGGCCACCGGGTACGGAAAGCAGCCGGGAATAATGTTGGTGGAATGGGTCGAGGCAATGTTGATGATGCTGCCGATGCCTTGCTCGATCATCTGCGGCAGCACGGCTTTGCAGCCATACCAGGCGCCGTCGAGGTCGATGGCGAAGCAGCGGCGCCAGTCCTCTTCGGTCATTTCCAGCGGATCGCGGAATACGTTGACCCCGGCGCAATTGACCAGCACGTCGATGCGACCGTGCAGCTCGATGGCCAGTTTGGCCATGGCGTGCAGATCCTGCTGACGCGAGACGTCGGCCTTGATCGCTTGCACGTCGGCGCCCTGCTCGCGCCAGTGCGCGGCAACTTTCTCGACCTTTTCAGCCTGGATATCGCTGATCACCAGTTTTGCCTGCTGGGAGGCGAAGGTCGCGACGATCGCTTCGCCGATGCCTTGGGCGGCGCCGGTCAGCAATACGACCTTGTTTTTCAGGCGCTCACCTTTCGGTGGCTCGGGCACCGGTGGCAGGGACAGAGGTTCAGCCATGAATCAGGACTCCTGTTCGAAAGCATAAAAAAACCGGGCATCTGACGATGTCCGGTCTGGAAGGCTTGTGGAACAAAACAGGCGAGCGCACGCCGCGGCACCGAAACGGCCCGAAGCGCTGACTCCGCTGTGGAGTGCGATGGAAATTCGCTGCATCACTTCACCTGTTTTGTTCTTTTTAAGTGTGAGTGCGTGTTACTGCTGGAGCCGACTATAAACCCGACCGCCGAATAATCTCAATATATAATTTTGCATCCCATATTTTGGGATTTAACTGGCGAATCGCGTACAGAGCTTTCCGGCGACATCCACTTGCAGCGACAGCACAGCGCCGTCCAGCGGATGGTTCAGCGGACTTTTGGCGCTGGTGATGTACAGGGTTTTCAGGTCTGCGCCGCCGAATACGCAACTGGTCGGGCGGCTGATCGGCAGGTCGATCTTGCGGTCGATCTGGCCATCGGGCGTCAGGCGCAGCAGGCAGCTGCCGTCCCAGCGGGCGTTCCACACGTAGCCTTCGGCGTCCATCGCCGAACCGTCCGGGCCACCGTTCTGATCAGAGCTGTACCAAGGCTGGGCCGTATCGAGGTTGCCGTCGGTGTGAATGAAATAGCGGTACAAGGTGCTGTCGAGGCTGTCGCCGAACAGCAGTGTGGTGCCGTCGTCACTCCAGAGCAGCGTGTTGGGAATGCCCAGGCCACGCAGCAATGGCGTGACGCGTTTATCCAGATCAATCCGGAACAGCCCTCCGGAACGACGAGTGATCGGCAGATCCTCGCCCTGCTCGCCGATGTTGTTTTGCATGGTGCCGAGCCACAAGCGGCCCTGGCCATCGCACCGTGCTTCGTTGGCACGGTTGCCCGGTTGCGGATCGGCGACGCAAAACAGCGTCAGTCGCGGTGCAAGTCCGGGGGAATCCAGATCGAGCCGGTAGACGCCGCTGCTCAGGGTCACCAGTGCATCGCCGCCGGCGCAGGGAATGAACGCCGAGACGTGTTCCGGCATCTGCCAGATCTGCACGTTCTGCCCGATCAGCCGTAGCGCCTGCTTGCCGGCAATGTCCGCCCAGTACAGCGCCTGGGTCGGGGCGTCCCAGAACGGGCCTTCGCCCAGTTGCGCCCGATGCTCTGTCACCGCAGTCCACGTCATGCAACCTCCTGTCTTGTTGTTTTTGTCAGCTGGCTTTCTTGTCGGCCATCACCTGCGGGTAAAACCGCTTGATGGCCAGGTCGGCATTGTCGATCAGGGTCATGCAGGCCCACACCCCGCGCGCGGCATCCCGGGCGGCGATGGCGTCGGCCATGTCTTTGTGAATGGGCAGTGTGCGGCGCAATTCGTCGGGGTCGGCCGCCGAGACTTCGAAGGATACGGCGAGCAGCGCACCGAGGGCGGGCACCATTTGTTCGATGAATTGATTGTGGCTGGCGGCGAGAATGCATTCGTGGAAGAACTGGTCGGCGCGGTTGTAATCGATGCCGCTGTCCACTGCGCGCTCCAGCGCGTTGTAGGCCTGTTGCACGGCTTGCACCTGTTCGACGGTCGCCCGTTCGCAGGCCCAGCGCACCGCCATCGGTTCAATGGTGCGGCGCAGGTCGAGCAGGTCGTCGACGAAATTTTCCGGCAGGCCGCTGCGTGACAGCCAGCCGACGACTTGCGGATCGAACAGATTCCAGCGCTTGATCGGCAGCACCCGCGTGCCGACTTTCGGCCCGACTTCGAGCATGCCTTTGGCGACGAGAGTCTTGATGGCTTCGCGAATCACGGTGCGACTGACGCCGAGCTGCTCGCCCAGATCGGCCTCGACCTTGATCGCTTGCCCCGGTTTTACCTGGCCGGCGGCAATCCAGGCGCCCAGCCAGTCAACCGTTGATGCGTGGAAACTGCTCGACATGGATACCCCGAAGCTGTTTGCTATGGGTGCCCACGCTAATCATCATATGATTAAACGTCAATCGAGTCTTTCAGGCTAACGAGCATATAGCCTCAGGGGTACAGCTCATCCCCCCCAAAGCTACCGGCCTCAAGGAGCCGGAGGCGAGATCAGCGGCGCTGCCTGGTCAGCAAAACTCTCGGTGTACACGACATCCTTGGTTGCCCCTGCCACTTCCGCGAAGCGGCAGGCAAAGAATTGACTTCCATGATTGGAAACACCCCCTGGGGTGGTCATGAAATTGAATCGCAGATCCCTGACGTACGAATCCCTTTTTTGCGGCGGGACAATCATATTGATGACCAACCGCACATACGCAAGCGCTTCGCCATGTTCAAAAACGCGGTCGATTTCTAATCCGTGAGTATTCTCATCACGGGGGGGATTCTGCGTACTGAGCCAACCCGTGACAGGGGAGGAGTTGAATGCCACGACTTTTGAGACCTTGATCAAGTGCTCACTGGATCTGGGCATTGCGTAGGCCAACTGCTGCGCCAGACCACCTCCAAGGGAATGCCCCAAAGCGGTGACTTTCACATCAGGGGGCAGTCGATGCTGACGAATGCGGGTTTGTATTTCATCCTCGAATACCCGAGCCACAATATCTCGCGTTATATCGTATTGGTCTTCGCCACGCAGCTTTGTCGGGATGAACCAGCGCGCATTGGACTCCCAGTCCTGACGCTGGTCGCCCTCGGTACCACGAAAAACAATAGCGACCTCTGAAACATCACTGCTTCCCTTGCCTGTTCGATGCTCCCACACACTGAAAAACAACTTCGCTTTCTCAGCCTTTTTCGCCAAATTGGGTCCAGGGAACTGAGTCCATGCATGCCAGCCAGGCGTAGGGATTGTTACACCACTGTGAGGTCTACACGCACGCTCGAACTGCTTGGACAGAGGCTCTGTCACCTGCTTGATATTTGCCTGCGCCAGTTGTTGTTGGTAATTAGGCCATTCCAAGTGATAGGCATTCGCCGCGAGAGCTGTGTAAACCCAATAGTTCTTCGCGACTGTTTCAACGTCATGATGAATCGTATAACTGCTCTGATCATGCTCTCGAATCAGTACCGTATCCGGTTTCTGTATCCATGAGCTGCATCCTGTCTGCAAAACGATCAACGTCAGCGCACCGACTTGATGTCTGTTCATTTCCATGCCCCTTTGGCGAGTGGCACTTTGCCACACTACAGCTATAGCAGTTGCAGAAGGGGATTCAAGCAGTCTGAATCTGTGGATCGGAGTCAGGCGGACGCCGTCTTAAGGTTCAAGACCGATGCGGAAAAACTCGCCGCCGCTCCAGACGCCGAGCCAGCGCTGGCCATCGATTTCACGGCTGACAGCCAGCTCGACCAATTGGTAGAACACGTTGCGGTGGATCAGCGCTTCAAGGTTGGTGCGCACATGTACGTATGGCGCAGGTTCTTGCGTTGTCGGATCGATCTCGACCCGGATCGGATGTTCCGGGCCGGCCTCGGTGGTTTCATCGACGTTGGTGGTAAAGCGCAGCACTTGCGCCTCACCCTCGCCTTCCACCTCGACGGCAACCGCCACGAATGGCGCGTCATCGACCTTGATCCCGACTTTCTCCACCGGCGTGATCAGGAAATAGTCATCACCATCGCGGCGGATGATCGTGGAGAACAGCTTGACCATCGGCTTGCGCCCGATCGGCGTGCCCAGGTAGTACCAGGTGCCGTCGCGGGCGATGCGCATGTCGATGTCGCCGCAGAAATCCGGGTCCCACAAGTGCACCGGCGGCAAGCCTTTGGTTTTGGGGATTTGCCCCAGCAGGTCATTGGCTTTTTGCGGGCCACTCATGGCGTACTCCTTGAATTACTGGTCCCCGACGCCCAGCAGGCTGCGCGCGTACTGCGCAAGCGGTGGGCCGATCAGGTCTTCGGGCTTGTTGTCGTGGAACGTCAGTAAACCGCCACGACTCTTGATCCGTGCAGTATCAATCAAATACTGGGTGCTGGTCTCGATCAACATGATCTGAATCACGCCGCCGTCAATACCGAGGCGATCCACGGCTTCCTCATCCAGCCATTCATCGGAGTTGCCGATACGGTCGTCGGCCTTGGCGAAACGGGTGTACAGCAGATAGTGGGCACCGGCGTCGCGGGCTTCGCCCATCGCCTGGTCGAGGCCTTCCGGCGCACGGGCGCGGCGGACCATCGGGAAGTATTCGACGAAGCCTTTGAAGGCTTCTTCGGCCACTACGTTTGGACGAGGGTAGGAGCCACCCGGCGGCGCGAACGAGCCTTGCGCAATGTAGATGAACGAATCCGGCTGAATGCGGAAATTGTTTACGCGACGGCTGTCGCTGTGGTCCAGCAAGCCCGCGTCGCTCATCTGGTAGCGAGTCCCTTCGGCCATGTCACTGACAGTCATACAGCCGCCCAGCGCCAAAACGGCCAGCAGCAAAACCAGGCTACGCATCCTAATCCTCCAGAAGCCGGTGACGGAAAACCGGCGAATGGCCGTAGGATGCAGCTTTTGCGCCATTTCCAGATCTTCGTCGATTGTTCGATCGTAATCGCGAGCAGGCTCGCTCCCACAGGAGTCAGCATTTACCTGCTCGCGATGAGGATTTTCAGCCGCCGATGATCTTCATGACGGTTGCGCCGCCGGAGAAAGCGACTTCCTGCTTGTCGCCCAGCGCCTTGACCAGCAGTCGCTGCAACGCCGGCAGCGCCTCGTGGCGCGGCTTGTCGAGCAGGTCACCGACATAGTGGCGGTTGCTCGACGACAGGCAGCCATGCAGCCATCCGGTGGACGACAGGCGCAGGCGCGAGCAGGTTCGGCAGAACGGCACGCTTTCGTTGGCGATCACGCCGAAGTTGCCCCGACCGGGAATCGCATAGCGAACCGCCGTGGCGTCCACCGGGGCGTCGGTTTGCGCGTACTCGTAATGTTCGCCGATCAGGCTCAGCAGCTGTTGCAGGCTGACGAACTGTTGCAGGAAGGCGTTGGAATCAGTGGCCAGGTGGCCCATGCGCATCAGTTCGATGAAGCGCAGTTCGAAGCCGCGTTCAAGGCAGTAATCGAGCAACGGCATCACCTGATCAAGGTTCTGCCCGCGCAACGGCACCATGTTGACCTTGATCTTCATCCCCGCCGCTGCCGCCTGATCCATGCCATCCAGCACGGTGGCCAGATCACCGCCACGGGCAATGCTGCGGAACGCGCCGGCGTCCAGGGTATCGAGGGAAACGTTGATGCGTCGCAGGCCGGCATCGACCAGCAGCGGGAGTTTCTTCGCCAGGAGCTGGCCGTTGGTGGTCAGGCTGATGTCTTCCAGGCCCATCTTGCCGACGGCGCTCATGAAAGATTCGAGTTTGGGACTGACCAGCGGCTCGCCGCCAGTGATGCGCAGGCGCTCGATGCCGGCAGCTTCGATCAGATAAGCCACGCCACGTGCCATGGCCTCGGCCGACAGTTCATCCTGCGCAGCCACCAGCCGCTTGCCATTGGGCACGCAGTAGGTACAGGCGTAATTGCAGGCTGAAGTCAGACTGATCCGCAAATTGCGAAAACGCCTGCCTTGACGGTCAACGATCATGAAGCACTCCGGCGATGGAAAATCGAGCGACTAAAACTTGACTCACAATTCAAGTTTTAGCAAGCCCTATGCCTGAGTATATTCCTGCGGTACTGCGCCATGTAGCGAAAAACACGGCGCATAAGGCGACTGAATGATTCAGCTGCTCGGCGTTTCAGGGTCGCGCTTGCGCTTGTTGCCCATGCGCACGCCGATGTCCATCAGGAACTGGAAGAAACCTTCCTGATCTTCCAGCACATTGCTCCAGAACGGCGAGTGATACAGCGCCACCGCGCCGTGCACCAGCGCCCAGGATGCGCAGTAGTGGAAGTACGGCGGCACGTCTTCGAGCTTGCCTTCGCTGATGCGGCCCTTGATGAGCAGCGTCAGGCGTTCGAAGTTCGAGGCTCGGATCTTGTGCAGTTCCTCGACCATCTCCGGGACTTGATTGCCCTTGACCACCTTCTCCTCCAGGCGATCGAACAGGCGATAGCGCTGCGGGTCGCGCATGCGGAATTCAAAGTAGGCACGGGACAGCGCTTCCTTGTCCTTGTCGACATCGGCCGAGTGCAACAGCTCGTTCAAGTCGCGCTCGTAATCGAGCATCAGGCGCAGATAGATTTCGGCCTTGGACTTGAAGTGCTTGTAGATCGTGCCTTTGCCGATACCCACGGCATCAGCAATCATCTCGACGGTGACACTGTCTTCACCTTGTTCGAGGAACAGCTTGAGCGCGGTATCGAGAATTTCTTGCTCGCGGCGACGAAACTCACGGACCTTACGAGGTTCTTTGTGCATAAGAAAAGGTCTGTAGGGGTCAAAATTCGAAGCCGCGTATTATGCCTAACTTGCGCAAAAATGCACGGATCATCCGACCATATCTGTGTTTCTTGTTCATTTCACGAACGTTTCGGGGGGAATGAGAACATAACCGAAGCGAACGTATTCCAAATTTGTTTAAAAACCCCGGCCAGCCAACTGGACTCGGCGCCAGACTGATCAATACTTGAACTGTCGGGCGACATCTCCCCCAAGTGTCGCGCCGGTAAAGGTACCAAGGGACCGCGTGCCTTTGTTTTACTCCTAATGGTCTTAACCCGGATTCACCCCCCAGAACCCGGGTTTTTTTTGCCTGCGATTCAGGCTTTTACACTCGCCAGCGGAAACAGTCGCTTGAAGTTCTCGGTGGTCTGCTCGGCAAAACGCTCGTAGTTCTCACCGCGCAGCATCGCCAGAAACTCTGCCACTTCGCGCACGTATTGCGGCAGGTTCGGTTTGCCGCGATAAGGGATCGGCGCCAGATACGGCGAATCGGTCTCTACCAGCAGGCGATCGGCCGGAACCTTGCTCGCCACATCGCGCAGCGCATCGGCATTGCGGAAGGTGACGATGCCCGACAGGGAAATGTAATAACCCATGTCCAGCGCCGCCTTGGCCATGTCCCAGTCTTCGGTGAAGCAATGCAGCACACCGGCCTGGGGCAACGCGGCTTCGCGCAACAGTTCAAGGGTGTCGGCGCGGGCGCCACGGGTGTGGATGATCACCGGTTTGCCGGTCTGCTGCGCGGCTTGCAGGTGCAGACGGAACGACTCCTGCTGCAGCTCCGCTGCTTCCGGCTCGTAATGGTAGTCCAGACCGGTTTCGCCAATCGCCACCACTCTCGGGTGATTGAGCTCGTGCAACAGCCAGTCCAGCGCCGGCGCCGCGCCCGGCTGTACATCCAGCGGATGCACGCCGACCGAGCAATCGACGTCGTCGTAACGATCGGCCAGGGCTTTTACATCGGCCGCGTTGTCGGCGCTGACGCCGATGCACAGGAAGTGCCCGACGCCGCGTTCGCGAGCCGCATCCAGCGCGGCATCCAGGGAACCGTCGTGAGCGGCGAGGTCGAGGCGATCAAGGTGACAATGGGAATCTACGAGCATAAAAAGGACTGCAACTTACATCGTATGAGTGGGACGGTCGGATTTCAGGGCTCCGGCCAGATGAGTTTCAATGCGACTGCGCGCAGTGTTGTCGCCATCGTTGAATTGCACGCCGACGCCGGCTGCGCGATTGCCCTGGGCGCCTTTGGGGGTGATCCAGGCGACTTTGCCGGCCACCGGAATCTTCTCCGCCTCGTCCATCAGGTTCAGCAGCATGAACACCTCGTCGCCCAACTTGTAGCTCTTGTTGGTCGGGATGAACAGGCCACCGTTCTTGATGAACGGCATGTAGGCTGCGTAAAGAACGGACTTGTCCTTGATGGTCAGGGACAAGATGCCGTTGCGCGGCCCCGGGCTGACGGGTTCATTCATGTTGACCTCCACTGCTGATGTTCAGAGTCTAGGTACACATTCTTATCTTTGGCCAGGCAAGCTCGCCCATTGCACCAATAACGCTTCCAGCAACAACGCCGCATTGAGGTTGGCCTTGCTCAGGACTTTCTGGCGCTGGGCGAGGATCCAGTCCTGGATATCGAGGACTTTAGCCTGGGCACTTTTCTGCGCCAGATATTGCACCACCTTACGCATGTCGGTCAGGCCGAGGCCCGCTTCGTCCTGGGTCAATTGATAGCGCAGGATGAGGCTCGACCAGTCGCAGAACCAGTCGAACAGACGCAGCATCGGAATGTTTTTCCACTCCTCGGCCAGTTGCGTCGGCGATTGCTGCTGCTTGAGCAGCTTCTTCACGCCTTCCACCACCTGCGCGCGCTGGTCACGCACGCCCTGCCCCTGCAACGTGACGGCGGCCAACGGCGAGCCGGCGGCCAGGGTCAACAATTCGACCCGTTCGTCTTCGGAGCACTCCGGCAATGCCTGAGCCAGCCATTGCAGGCTCACGGATTCGCTCGGCAGCGGGCAGGCCTGCTGCACGCAGCGGCTCTTGATGGTCGGCAACAACCGGCTCGGCTGGTGGCTGACCAGCAACAACACGGTATCGCCGGACGGCTCTTCAAGGCTCTTGAGCAAGGCGTTGGCGGCGTTGATGTTCATCGACTCCACCGGCTCGATCAGCACCACCTTGCGCCCGCCCAGTTGCGCGGTCTGCACCACGAAACTGACCAGATCACGCACCTGGTCGACCTTGATCGCCTTGTCCGCTTCTTCCGGTTCGAGGATGTAATTGTCCGGGTGGCTGCCGGCCTTGAGCAGCAGGCAGGATTTGCACTCGCCGCAAGCTTCAGGCGTCGGACGCTGGCACAACAGACTGGCCATCAGACGCTCGGCCAACGCGCGCTTGCCGATCCCGGCCGGCCCGTGCAGCAGATACGCGTGGGCATGCTGAGTGCGCCCGGCCAGTTGCTGCCAGAGACTGTCCTGCCATGGATAGGCCTCAGCCACGGCTCAGCTCCAGCAAATTCGGAATCAGGGTATCCAGCGATTGTTGAACCTTGGCCAACGGCTGACCGGCGTCGATCCGCACATAGCGCGCAGGATCGGCCTCGGCACGCTCGAGGAACGCACTGCGCACCGCCTCGAAAAACGCCCGGCCTTCCAGCTCGAAACGATCCAGGCGACCCCGGGCGCTGGCCCGCGCCAGGCCGATTTCCACCGGCAGATCGAAAATCAGCGTCAGGTCGGGACGCAGGTCGCCCTGCACGAAAGTCTCCAGCGCCGCGATGCGCTCCAGCGACAAGCCACGACCGCCGCCCTGATAGGCGTAAGTCGAGTCGGTGAAACGGTCACACAGCACCACCGCGCCACGGGCCAGCGCCGGGCGAATGACTTCAGCCAGATGCTGGGCACGGGCGGCGAACACCAGCAGCAGCTCGGTGTCCGGGTTCATCACTTCGTCGACCGGGGCCAGCAACACCTCACGAATGCGCTCGGCCAGCGGTGTACCGCCGGGCTCGCGGGTCAGCACCACTTCGATACCGGCGGCGCGCAGGCGCTCGGCGAGGTATTCGCGGTTGGTGCTTTTGCCGGCGCCTTCCGGGCCTTCCAGGGTAATAAACAAGCCAGTCACAGGCAGTCCTTAATCAAAGTCATTGCGTGTTTTGGGGAGCGGAGGCTTCCGGTTCCGGCGTCGGCGCAGGCGCTTGAGCAGGCGGCTGCGGCAACGATTCCGGTGCGGTGTCGGGTGAGGCGGCAGGAATCGCCTCCTCCGCTGCCGGAGCGGTTTCGGGCGCAGTCGCCGGCGCCGGGCTCGAGCGGTAATCCGCGCGCCGCTTGAGCTGATACTCGCGCACCGCGTTGTTGTGCGCGTCCAGATCATCGGAGAACACGTGGCTGCCATCACCACGGGCAACAAAGTAGAGGCTGGTGCCATCCACCGGGTTGAGTGCGGCGTGAATGGCTTCACGTCCGACCATGGCGATCGGCGTCGGCGGCAGCCCCGGAATCATGTACGTGTTGTACGGGGTGGCCTCCTTGAGATGGGCGCGGGTCAGTTTGCCGTTGTAGCGGTCGCCCAGGCCGTAGATCACCGTCGGATCGGTCTGCAATTGCATGCCCAGCGCCATGCGACGCACGAAGACGCCGGCAATCTGGCCACGCTCCTGAGGCACGCCAGTTTCCTTCTCCACCAGCGACGCCATGATCAGCGCCTGATAAGGCTCGGTGTAAGGCACATCGGCGGAGCGCTTTTCCCACTCCTTGGCCAGCACTTCGTCGAGGCGGTCGAAGGCTTTTTTCAGCAGTTCGGTATCGGTCACACCGCGCACGAAGCGATAGGTATCGGGGAAGAAACGTCCTTCGGGAAAGAGACCCTTGTGACCGATTCTGGCCATCACATCACTGTCGCTCAGGCCGTTGAGGGTCTGTTCGATCTTTTCATCTTTGGCCAGCGCGGCGCGCACTTGATGGAAATTCCAGCCTTCGACCAGGGTCAGGCTGTACTGAACCACTTCGCCGCGCTTCCACAGGTCAATCAGGCCGTTGACGGTCATGCCCGGCTGCATGCGGTATTCACCGCTGTGAATCGGCGTGCCGGCAAGATTGAAACGCCAATAGACCCGCAGCCAGAACGCGTCCTTGATGACGCCATCGGCTTCGAGTCCAAGAAAAGTACGGGTCGGGGTGGATCCCTTGGGCACATCCAGCAGTTCTTCCTGCGTGATGTTCAGGGGCTGTTCCAGTGCCGAATGAATCTTCCAGGCGCTGGCGCCCAACAGCAGCCCTGCCAGAACCAGTCCGGTTTCCAGCAGCAGCAAAAGTTTACGTCTCACGAATCAGGCATCCAGTAGCGCGCGGGCAATGGTTTGCAGTTTACGGGTGAGCGGGCCAACCGGCCAGCTCAGAGCAGCACAGGCGCGTACCGGCCAGACGCCATACACGCTGTTGCAGACAAGGACTTCATCGGCCCATTGCAGCTGTTCGAGGGGGATGTCGGTGATTTGCACGGGAATGCCAAGGGACTCGGCCTGAAACAATATTTCTGCGCGCATCACACCGGCCACGCCGCAGCGTTTCAGGTCCGCCGTGATCAGCACACCGTCACGCACCAGGAACAGATTGCTGAACACGCCTTCGATCACCCGACCGGCCTGATCGAGCATCAAACCTTCGGCATGCTCACTGTCCTGCCATTCGGCGCGGGCAATGACCTGCTCCAGTCGATTGAGGTGCTTGAGCCCGGCGAGCAACGGTTGTTTAGACAAACGCGTGCTGCACGGAAACAGGCGAACGCCCTGCTCGGCGTGGGCCGCTGGATAAGCGGCGGGAGGATTGCCTTGCAGAATGCGTCGGCCCTGCGCCGAAGGATCCGGCGCATAACCGCGCAATCCGTCGCCACGGGTGAGGATGAGCTTGAGCACGCCCTCGCCCATCGCGGCGGCATAGGATTGCAGCTCCTGGCGAACCCGCTCGATGTCGGCTGCGATGGCCAGACGCGCACAGCCATCGGCCAGTCGCGTCAGATGCCGATCCAGCAGCAACGGCTGACCGCCACGCACGGCGATGGTCTCGAACAGACCGTCGCCGTAAGCCAGGCCACGATCTTTCAGCGACAGAGCGTCAGCCGGCAGACCGTCGACCCAGCAGTCCATCAGCCGGCGAACCGACGGAACGCCAACGTACCGTTGGTGCCGCCAAACCCGAACGAGTTGGACAGCACGACATCGATATCCATGTTGCGCGCGGTGTGCGGCACGAAATCGAGGTCGCAGCCTTCGTCCGGCTCATCGAGGTTGATGGTCGGCGGCGCCACCTGGCTGTTGATCGCCAGCACGCTGAAGATCGCCTCGACCGCACCCGCCGCTCCCAGCAGGTGACCGGTCATGGACTTGGTGGAGCTGACCGCCAGCTTGTAGGCGTGATCACCGAACACCGACTTGATCGCGTTGGCTTCGGCAAGGTCGCCGGCCGGCGTCGAAGTACCGTGGGCGTTGATGTATTGCACTTGATCGACGTTGATCTTCGCATCGCGCAGCGCATTGGTGATGCAGCGTGCGGCACCGGCGCCGTCGGCGGGTGGCGAAGTCATGTGGAAGGCGTCGCCACTGGTGCCGAAACCGATCAGTTCGGCGTAGATGGTCGCGCCACGGGCCTTGGCATGCTCGAGCTCTTCGAGCACCAGGGCGCCGGCGCCGTCGGACAGTACGAAGCCGTCGCGGCCCTTGTCCCACGGACGGCTGGCGCGGGTCGGTTCGTCGTTGCGGGTCGACAGTGCACGGGAGGCACCAAAGCCGCCCATGCCCAGACCGCACGCGGCCATCTCGGCACCGCCGGCAATCATCACGTCGGCTTCGTCGTACATGATGTTGCGCGCCGCCATGCCGATGCAGTGCGTACCGGTGGTACACGCTGTGGCGATGGCATAGTTAGGCCCCTGTGCACCCAGATGGATGGACAGGAAACCGGAAATCATATTGATGATCGAGCCAGGCACAAAGAACGGAGAAATCCGGCGCGGGCCAGTCTCGTGCAGGGTGCGGCTGGTTTCTTCGATGTTGGTCAGACCGCCGATACCCGAACCCATGGCCACGCCAATGCGTTCACGGTTGGCATCGGTGACTTCCAGACCGGCATTGCGTACGGCTTGAAAGCCGGCCGCCAGACCGTACTGAATGAACAGGTCGAGCTTGCGCGCTTCCTTGACCGACAGGTACTCCTCGACATTGAAGCCCTTTACCGAGCCGCCAAAGCGGGTGGAATAGGCAGAAAGGTCGGTGTGTTCGATCAGACCAATGCCACTGCGGCCAGCCAGAATGCCCTGCCAACTGCTCGGCACATCCGTGCCCAGTGGCGACAACATACCCATACCGGTGACTACGACGCGTCTACGCGACACAGCACTCTCCTTTTTCAAATGACGATTTTGCATCAGGCCTAAAGAAAAAACCGCACGCCATGATGGCAGTGCGGTTTTTCCATGACAGCAAGCAACGATTACAAACTATTACGCCTGGTGGCTAGTAACGTAGTCGATTGCAGCTTGTACAGTAGTGATCTTCTCAGCTTCTTCGTCAGGGATTTCGGTCTCGAATTCCTCTTCCAGAGCCATCACCAGCTCAACGGTGTCAAGGGAGTCGGCACCCAGGTCTTCTACGAAGGAAGCGGTGTTGACCACTTCTTCTTCTTTAACACCCAGTTGCTCGGCAACGATTTTCTTGACGCGCTCTTCGATGGTGCTCATACCTTGTTTTCACTCCTAATGGACAAATTCAGGCAGCTGGCCAGTGGGTAAGTGTATAGAAAGACTTTTCAGCTTTTCAACTGAAAGCTTCACTCCTCAAACCCTGCGGCCCGCCGCCTATAAATAGATTGCAGCTTTATAACGGATTTTAGACAGCTCGTATGACATTTTTTTGAAGCAATCCGTCACATTTTACTTACATGTACATCCCGCCGTTAACCGGGATTGTAGCCCCGGTCACGTATGCCGCACCGTCGGATGCAAGAAAAGCGACCACGGACGCGATCTCTTGAGCTTGTCCCAGACGGCCCAGCGGAATCTGCGTCTGCAAGGCTTCACGCTGTGCTTCAGGCAGCTCGCGGGTCATATCGGTGTCGATGAACCCTGGGGTTACCGAGTTGACCGTAATCGAACGCGAACCGACTTCACGCGCCATGGCACGGCTGAAACCTTCCAGACCGGCCTTGGCGGCTGCATAGTTTACTTGGCCAGCGTTGCCCATGGCACCCACCACCGAGCCAATACTGATAATTCGGCCCCAACGCGCTTTCGTCATGCCGCGCAGAACGCCCTTGGACAGGCGATACAGACTGTTCAGGTTGGTATCGATCACGTCGTACCACTCGTCGTCTTTCATGCGCATCATCAGGTTATCGCGGGTGATGCCGGCATTGTTGACCAGAATCGCCACTGGCGCACCGAACTGCTCCTGAATGCTGGCAAGCACTTTGGTGACGGATTCGTCGCTGGTAACGTTCAGTTCGAAACCAGCGCCCTGAATGCCGTTTTCCTTCAGGGTCGCAGCAATGCGCTCGGCGCCCGAAGCGGAAGTCGCGGTGCCGACAACGATGGCGCCCTGACGACCCAGTTCCAGTGCGATAGCCTGGCCGATACCACGGCTTGCGCCGGTGACCAGTGCAACTTTACCTTGCAGACTCATGCAAGCTTCTCCTGATTCAGACAGCCGCTGCGCGAGCAGCAGCGAAAGCGTCTGGGGTATTGAGGTTGGAAGTCGATACGCCTTCGGCGCAACGTTTGTTCAGACCGGCCAGCACTTTGCCAGGACCGCATTCGACCAGATTGGTCGCGCCTTTGGCGGCCAGGGTCTGTACGGACTCGACCCAGCGAACTGGCTTGTAGAGTTGTTCCAGCAGATCACGCTTGAGGATTTCCAGATCCGCCGGCACCTGGGCGCTGACGTTCTGTACCACAGGGATCTGCGGCGCCTGCCAGTCGATGGCGGCGATGGACTCGGCGAAGCGTTCGGCAGCCGGACGCATCAGCTCGCAATGCGACGGCACGCTGACCGGCAGCGGCATGGCACGCTTGGCGCCGCGGGCCTTGCAGCCTTCGATGGCGCGCTCAACGGCCGCCTTGGCACCAGCGATCACCACCTGGCCCGGGGAGTTGAAGTTCACCGCGCTGACCACTTCGCCTTGCGCCGCTTCGGCACAGGCTGCCAGCACGTCGGCATCTTCCAGACCGAGGATGGCAGCCATGCCGCCCTGCCCGGCCGGAACGGCTTCCTGCATCAACTGGCCACGGCGCTCAACGAGCTTGACCGCGTCCGCCAGGCTCAGGCTGCCGGCAGCGACCAGCGCGCTGTATTCGCCCAGACTGTGGCCGGCAACGAAAGCCGGACGCGCGCCGCCTTCGGCCAGCCACAAACGCCACAGGGCGATCGAAGCGGTCAGAATGGCCGGTTGGGTTTTATCGGTTTGATTGAGCAGCTCTTCCGGGCCCTGCTGGGTCAGTGCCCACAGGTCGTAGCCCAGAGCATCGGAGGCTTCTTTGAAAGTTTCGAGGATCAGCGAATGTTGCGCGCCCAGCTCGGCCAGCATGCCGAGGGACTGCGAACCCTGTCCTGGAAAGACGAATGCGAGGGAAGCAGACATGTAACAAGCCCCTAATGATCTTGTCGTCGGAAAAATGGCATCCCGCTAGAGGGACGCAAGAAACTGACAGTTGGATGGCCCTTTGAACCGGGCGGTCACATTTAAGCATTGTCCGACGAAAACGCCTAAGACAACAAATCCTCCAGACGGCCGTGCAGGCGCTCGGGAAGATTTTCCTGAATCTCGATCAGCGCTCGCTGAATGGCACTCTGAAACCCCTGAACCCCGGCCGAACCGTGACTTTTCACGACAATCCCCTGCAAACCGAGGAAGCTTGCGCCGTTGTGTCGCGCCGGTGCCAGATCAGCCTGCAGACGCTTCATCAATGGCAGCGCCAGAGCGCCGACCGCGCGGGAAGCGAGATTCTTTTTGAACAAGGCCTCGATACGTGCAGCGATCATCGTCGCCAGACCTTCGCTGGACTTGAGCAGGATATTGCCGACAAAACCGTCGCACACCACCACATCCGCCTCGCCGCGATACAAGCCATCACCTTCGATGAAACCGATGTAATTGATGCCCCGGGCAGCCTGTAGCAACGTTGCAGCCAGCTTGACCTGCTGATTGCCCTTGATGTCTTCGGTGCCGATATTCAGCAGCGCGACACGCGGGCGGGCAATGCCCAGGGTTTGCGCCGCCACGGAACCCATCACGGCGAACTGCAACAAGTGCTCGGCGCTGCAATCGACGTTGGCGCCCAGATCGAGCAACTGGCAGTAGCCCTTCTGAGTGGGGATCGCGGCGACCATGGCCGGGCGATCGATTCCCGGCAGGGTCTTGAGCACAAATCGCGACAGAGCCATCAACGCACCGGTATTGCCGGCACTGACACAGGCCTGGACCTTGCCATCACGGAGCAATTCAAGGGCGATACGCATCGACGAATCCGGCTTGCCACGCAAAGCCTGAGCAGGTTTTTCGTCCATGGTGATGACTTCGGACGCCGGGACAATCGTCAGGCGCGCGCGATCGGCAGCCGATTGGCCGGTGATCAGTTCTTCAAGAAGGGAAGGTTGACCGACGAGGGTCAGGTGCAGCGAGGGTGTAGCAGAAAGGCAAGCAAGGCTGGCCTGGACAATGCTGCGGGGACCGAAGTCCCCGCCCATTGCGTCAATCGCGATGACTTGAGCGGACAAGTGATTACTCGTCAGCGCCCTTGTCGATCACTTTACGGCCACGGTATACGCCTTCTGGCGATACGTGGTGACGCAGGTGAACTTCACCAGTGGTTTTTTCTACAGACAGGGTGCTAGCCTCGAGAGCGTCGTGCGAACGGCGCATGTCACGGGCAGAGCGGGATTTTTTGTTCTGCTGAACAGCCATAATTGATTAACTCCTAAACGTTTGGGTCACGCTTTAACTGCGCCAATACACTGAACGGGTTGGACCGCGTTACCTCGTCCTCGCTCGGTTCGGGCTCATCTGCTCCCGCCGGCTGCTGGCATTCTTCCGGATGATGAGCAGGCACAATGGGCAAGGCGAGCAGAAGCTCCTCCTCGATCAGTGACTGCAGATCCAATGGATCTTCGCCCAGTTCCAGCACGTCATAACCTTTCGGTAACGACTGGGTATTCGCACCCTCCTTCACTACAGCGTAACTGCATTCGCTGTGGATCGGCAGGGTGACCAGCTCAAGACAACGCTGGCAAACCATTTTGACTTCGGTGTCGATAAAACTGTGGATCACCACAGATTTACGTTCATCTCGTTCAAAAACGAATTTTGCCTGCACCGTACCGACATCGTCGGAAAGCGGGTCGCAGAGTCTCTTCAAATCGGCCAGCAGCAGTTCACCTTGAAGGGTGGTGCCACGGTCAGCCAATTTGCGCGGGTCAACGTGAGGTGGAATCGGGTCATTCAACATAGGCGCAGCATTATAGGGATGCACCCACCCATGTCAAAGGAAATTGTGCCCTGTCCGTCACTTGCGCGGCTCCGCTAGAATCTGCCCCCTGCCTCTGGAGATGCGAATGCTGCCTTTATTACTCGCTTCAAGCTCGACCTATCGTCGGGAATTGCTCAGCCGTCTGCGCCTGCCGTTCGTCTGCAGCTCGCCGGATATCGATGAAAGCCATCGCCGGGACGAGTCGGCAATCGAGCTGGTCAAACGCCTCGCCGAACAGAAAGCCCGAGCCTTGGCCGACAGCCACCCTGCTCACCTGATCATCGGCTCCGATCAGGTTGCGGTACTCGGCGAGCGCATCATCGGCAAGCCGCACACCTTCGAAAACGCCCGCGAACAACTGATGGCCGCCAGCGGCGCCAGCGTGACCTTCCTGACCGGCTTGGCCCTGCTCAACAGCCAGACGGGCCACTGCCAGGTCGACTGCGTGCCTTTCACCGTACATATGCGCGTACTGGATCAAGCCCGCGTCGAGCGCTATCTGCACGCCGAGCAGCCCTACGACTGCGCCGGCAGCTTCAAGGCCGAAGGACTGGGCGTAAGCCTGTTTCAATCCACCGAAGGCCCGGACGCCACCAGCCTGATCGGCCTGCCACTGATTCGCCTGATCGACATGCTGCTGGCCGAAGGCGTACAGATTCCCTGACCCACAAAAAACCGGCCCTCAGGCCGGTGTTTCTTGCAGCATTCGATCAGCGCAACGACGGGCCGTTGAAACCCATCCACATTGCCAGTTTCTCGGCAACGCTGGCACCGAGCTTCTTCGAGAAGCGGTCAAACGGCGATTCCTGAACGGTGAAGTCCACCAGTTCCTTTTCGCCAATCACGTCACGCGCCACCGAACTGGCATTGCCCAGACCATCGATCAACCCCAGCGGCAGCGCCTGCTCGCCAGACCAGACCAACCCGGAGAACAGCTCCGGATGTTCCTTGTCCTTCAGGCGATCGCCACGCCCCTGCTTGACGCTGTTGATGAACTGCTTGTGCGTGGTATCCAGCACACTCTGCCAAAACGCGGTCTCTTCCGGCTTCTGCGGCTGGAACGGATCGAGGAACGCCTTGTGCTCGCCGGAGGTGTAGGTGCGACGCTCGACGCCCAGCTTCTCCATAGTGCCAACAAAGCCGTAACCGGCCGCCGTCACACCAATGGAGCCCACCAGACTGGCCTTGTCGGCATAGATCTGATCCGCCGCACTGGCGATGTAATAGGCACCGGAAGCGCCCAGATCGGAAATCACCGCATACAGCTTGGTGTCGGGGTGCAGGCCGCGCAGGCGCTTGATCTCGTCATATACATAACCCGACTGCACCGGACTGCCACCCGGACTGTTGATGCGCAGGATCACGCCCTTGACCTTCTTGTCCTCGAACGCCGCGCGCAGACTGCCGACGATATTGTCAGCGCTGGCAGATTCCTTGTCGGCGATCATGCCGGTGATGTCGATCAACGCGGTGTAGTTGGAACTGCGCGTGGCGCTCTTTTCCATGTCCATCAATGGCGTGAACAGGATCAGCGCAACAAACAGATAAACAAAGGTCAGCAACTTGAAGAAAATGCCCCAACGCCGTGAGCGGCGTTGCTCCTGCACACCGGCCAGCAGGGTCTTTTCCAGTATTTTCCAGCTTTTCGCATCACCGTCTTCGGCAGTTGCCTTGGCCGGTGCTTTCCATTCGTCGGTCATGCCATCCACCCCAGCAAAAACGTATTAAGCCTGCTTCCCCAGCCAGGCGTGCAATTCGGAAAAATGGTCGATCGACAGTCGCGGCTCGAACTGCTGCAGTGATTCGATCGATTGCGCGCCATAACTGACCGCCACCGAATCCATCCCTGCATTGCGCGCCATCAGCAGATCGAAGGACGAATCGCCGACCATCAGCGCCTGCTCGGCACGAACACCGCAATGCGCAAGGATCTGCTCCAGCATCAGAGGATGCGGCTTGCTTGCAGTTTCATCGGCAGCACGGGTGATATCGAAATAATCTTCCCAGCCATTGGCCTTGAGCACCCGATCCAGCCCGCGACGATTCTTGCCGGTCGCAACAGCCAGGTGATAGCCCTGCTCACGAAAGGACGCCATCGACTCGACTACGCCTTCGAACAACGGCGAAGGCACGGCTTCTGCAGCGATGTAGTGGTCGGCGTAATACTCGCGGAACAAGGTCATCTCGGCATCGCTGATTTCCGGATACAACGTGCGGATCGCCTCGGGCAAACCCAGTCCAATAATGCCTTTGACGGCAAAGTCATCACGCAGCTCGAAACCGGAGCGCCCGGACGCCGAGTGCATCGCCTCGACAATCCGATGAATGGAATCGGCCAGCGTGCCGTCCCAATCAAAAATCAGCAGCTTGTAATCAGATGGGCGCACTCAATCGCTCCACAGTCTTGGCCCACATTTCATCGACCGGTGCCTGCAACTTGAGCTCACCGCCATCGGGCAGCGGCACGGTCAGCATGTAGGCGTGCAGGAACAGGCGCTTGCCGCCCAGATCACGGATTTCCTTACTGAAACTGTCATCGCCGTATTTGGTGTCTCCAGCAATGCAGTGCCCGGCGTGCAATGTATGGACGCGGATCTGGTGCGTGCGACCGGTGATCGGCTTGGCTTCGATCAGAGTGGCAAAATCGCCAAAGCGACGCAGCACCTTGAACACGGTCACAGACTCCTTGCCCTCCTCCTCGTCGACCTCGACCATGCGCTCACCGGAGCGCAGATTGCTCTTGCCGAGCGCCGCACGGACTTGCTTGATCGAAGTCGCCCAGTTGCCACGAACCAGTGCCATGTAGCGCTTGTCGACACCGTCACCGCGCAACGCGGCATGCAAGTGCCGCAACATGCTGCGCTTCTTGGCGATCATCAGCAGGCCGGAGGTATCACGATCGAGACGGTGAACCAGCTCGAGCTCCTTGGCATCGGGGCGCAACTGACGAAAGGCTTCGATAACGCCGTAATTCAGGCCGCTGCCACCGTGAACCGCAATGCCGGCGGGCTTGTTGATCACGATCAGGGCCTTGTCTTCGTAGACAATCGAGGCTTCCAGGCGCTGCAACAGACCTTGGGCCAAAGGCACCGGTTCGTCACGCTCAGGCACGCGCACCGGCGGCACGCGCACGATGTCGCCGGCCTGCAGCTTGTATTCGGGCTTGATCCGACCTTTGTTCACGCGCACTTCGCCTTTGCGCAAAATGCGGTAAATCAAGGTCTTGGGCACGCCTTTGAGCCGGGCGAGGAGGAAATTGTCGATTCGTTGGCCGGCATATTCCGGCGAGACCTCAAGCAGTTGAACGCCTGGAGTCGAAGGGGCAGTAGTCGTCATGGCGCCGATGATAACAATTTTTTATGGAATTGAAGCACTTAATCATTGCTGCTATAGTCGCGAACGCCGCCAAAAGCGGCCTGGACAGCGGAACCACGGTCAAAAACCGGCCCTGACCAACGCAATTCACCAGGACGCGAGGCCGTCCTACGGGGCTTTTGCTACGTAACGGTGGAGTTTGCAGCTGTAACAAGCGCAGGTGACATGAGGCCTGAATCACGCCGCAAAGCAGAGTTTTGACTCGCCACGCGAGCCATATTCACGGCCAGTTCACAAAGTGCAGTCAGCCGCGGATGACCCCGAGCGAAGACTCCGGAAACACCGCCTGAATTAGCCATGATGCGTGACCTCCCATTTCGGAGCTCACGGTAAATGCCAACCCGCTGCGGATTCTGCGCGCGGCAGCACCCGAATTATCAGGGATACGTGTAGGGTGGAGATGCACAACCGCTGGACTGTGTAGCAACAGGCTTTATCAAGACGCTTCATCTCGTCCACAGCCACCGGTTGATTCCTCCTCCTGACTGAGTGCTTAAGTAGCCACAGCAAGCAGGACGCGTACGTCGCGATAACGGCCCAATTGGCCGGACATCGCTGGACACGGGAATGGCCAACCACTCCCGACGCACCTGACACCGACCGTGAGAAGTCGTGTGTGCCGAACGCCGTTTCCGGCAGCCCGGAAACCGACGGTACTACATGAAAAGAATGCTGATTAACGCAACTCAACCCGAAGAGTTGCGTGTTGCACTGGTAGATGGCCAGCGCCTCTACGACCTGGACATCGAATCCGGTGCACGCGAGCAGAAAAAGGCCAACATCTATAAAGGCCGCATCACTCGCATCGAACCAAGCCTTGAGGCTGCCTTTGTCGATTTCGGCTCCGAGCGCCACGGCTTCCTGCCCCTCAAAGAAATCTCCCGCGAATACTTCAAGAAAGCCCCTGAAGGCCGCGTCAACATCAAGGACGTCCTGAGCGAAGGCCAGGAAGTCATCGTTCAGGTCGAAAAAGAAGAACGTGGCAACAAGGGCGCAGCCCTGACCACCTTCATCAGCCTGGCCGGTCGTTACCTCGTTCTGATGCCGAACAACCCGCGTGCCGGTGGCATCTCCCGTCGCATCGAAGGCGAAGAGCGCAACGAACTGCGTGAAGCGCTGAACGGTCTGGTCGCTCCGGCCGACATGGGTCTGATCGTGCGCACTGCCGGCCTTGGCCGCAGCAGCGAAGAAATGCAGTGGGACCTCGATTACCTGCTGCAACTGTGGACCGCCATCAAAGAAGCTTCGCTGGATCGTTCCGCGCCGTTCCTGATCTACCAGGAAAGCAACGTCATCATCCGCGCCATCCGCGATTACCTGCGCCAAGACATCGGCGAAGTGCTGATCGACAGCGTTGAAGCCCAGGACGAAGCCCTGACCTTCATCCGCCAGGTGATGCCGCAGTACGCCAGCAAGATCAAGCTGTACGAAGACAGCGTTCCGCTGTTCAACCGTTTCCAGATCGAAAGCCAGATCGAGACCGCTTTCCAGCGCGTCGTCGAACTGCCGTCCGGCGGCTCCATCGTCATCGATCCGACCGAAGCCCTGGTGTCCATCGACATCAACTCGGCGCGCGCCACCAAAGGCAGCGACATCGAAGAAACCGCCCTGCAGACCAACCTTGAAGCCGCCGAAGAAATCGCCCGTCAGTTGCGCCTGCGCGACATCGGCGGCCTGATCGTCATCGACTTCATCGACATGACCCCTGCCAAGAACCAGCGCGCCGTGGAAGAGAAAGTCCGCGAATGCCTGGAAGCCGACCGCGCCCGCGTGCAGATCGGCCGCATCTCGCGCTTCGGCCTGCTGGAAATGTCCCGTCAGCGCCTGCGTCCTTCGCTGGGCGAAAGCAGCGGCATCGTCTGCCCGCGCTGCAGCGGCACCGGCATCATCCGTGACGTCGAATCGCTGTCCCTGGCGATCCTGCGCCTGATCGAAGAAGAAGCCCTGAAGGACCGCACCGCCGAAGTTCGCGCCCAGGTGCCGATCCCGGTGGCCGCGTTCCTGCTCAACGAAAAACGCAACTCGATCACCAAGATCGAACTGCGCACCCGCGCCCGCATCGTCATCCTGCCGAACGATCACCTCGAAACCCCGCATTTCGAAGTTCAGCGCCTGCGTGACGACAGCCCGGAAGCCGCGACCAACCAGTCCAGCTACGAGATCGCTGCCGCTGCCGCCGATGTCGAAGACGTCCAGCCAGCCGCCGCGACCCGCACCCTGGTTCGCCAGGAAGCCGCCGTCAAGACTGCTCCGGCCCGCGCCAACGCTCCGGTTCCGACCGAAGTCGCCGCTCCGGCCCCGGCACCTGCTCCGGTTGCCGCGCCAGAGCCAAGCCTGTTCAAGGGCCTGGTGAAGTCGCTGGTCAGCCTGTTCGCCACCAAGGAAGAGCCTGTAGCTCCGGTTGTGGTTGAAAAACCAGCCACCGAGCGTCCGGCCCGCAACGAAGAGCGTCGCAACGGCCGTCAGCAGAGCCGCAACCGTAACGGTCGCCGCGATGAAGAGCGCAAGCCGCGCGAGGAACGTGCACCGCGTGAAGAACGCGCACCACGTGAGCCGCGTGAAGAGCGTCAGCCGCGCGAACCACGTGAAGTCCGCGAGCCACGCGAATCCCGTGACGAAGCACCGGTAGCCCGCGAAGAACGCGCACCGCGCGCCCCTCGTGAAGAACGTGCACCACGTGCTCCGCGTGAAGATCGCAAGCCGCGTGGCGAGCGTGAAGAACGCGTACGTGAACTGCGCGAGCCTCTGGATGCCGCTCCGGCCGTTGCTGCTGCCGCCACCGCTGAAGAGCGTCCGGCCCGTCAGCCGCGTGAAGAACGTGCGCCACGTCCTCCGCGTGAAGAGCGTCAACCGCGTGCCGAACAGGCCGCTGCTGCCGTCGCTGAAGAAGAAATCACCACCAACGAAGAGCAACTGCCGGAAGACGGTTCGGAGAACGCCGAAGGCGATCGTCCACGCCGCCGCTCCCGTGGTCAGCGTCGTCGCAGCAACCGTCGCGAGCGTCAGCGTGATGCCAACGGCAACGTGATCGAAGGCTCGGAAGAGTCCGAATCCGGCGAAAACGCTCAAGCGCCAAGCACTGCCGATCTGGCCGCTGGTCTGGCTGTTACCGCTGCTGTTGCCAGCACCGTGATCAGCGCTCCGGCCGAAGCTCAGGCCCACGAGCAAGCTGAACGCGCTACCGCTGCCACCCTGGAAACTGCTCCAGTAGAAGCCCCGGTTGTTGAAGCAACCACTCCGGTCGAAGTAGCTGCTGCTCCGGAAGTCGAAGTGGCTCCGGTTCGCGAAGCTCAGCCTCAGGTTGAAGCGGCTGCCGAACCAGCGGTGACCTTCGAAGCACCAGCCGTAGTTGAAGAGTCGGTTGTCGAAACCGTCGCTGAAACCGTGACCGAAACCGTGCGTGAAGTTCGTGAAGAGCAGACCGCGTTCAATTGGGTAGCCGAGCCGGCTGTCGCTGAAACACCAGCGCCTGCTGTTGAAGCGCCAGTGGTTGAAGCTGCTGTTGTTGAAGAAGCCAAGGCTGCCGAGCCAGTGGTGGTTGCTGAACCTGCACCGGTCGTTGAAGCCCCAGCGGTTGAAGCGCCAGTTGTCGCCGAAGCACCTGCCCCGATAGTTGAAGCGGCTCCAGTTGTCGCGCCGGTCAGCGCCCTGACCCCAAGCGGCCGCGCGCCGAACGACCCGCGCGAAGTGCGTCGTCGCAAGCGTGAAGAAGAGCGTCTGCAGAAGGAAGCCGAACTGGCCGCCGCTGCTGCTCCAGCTGCCGAAGTGGTCGAGGCAGCTCCTGCCCCGGTCGCTGAAGAAGTTGCCGTTGAGGCCGTGATTGCCGAAGCACCACGCTCCGTTCAGGAAGCGGTCGAGCAACACGAAGAGGCCCAGGAAAAAGAACACGAGCCTAAACCCCTCGTCTGATTCCAAAGGCCAATAAAAAGCCCCGCCTGGTGATCCAGGCGGGGCTTTTTTATACCTCAAAATTCACACAACTCAATTGTGGGAGCGGGCTTGCTCGCGATAGCGGTCTGTCTATACCTGTTCCACTACCTGACACTCCGCCATCGCGGGCAAGCCCGCTCCCACAGGAGTCTGTGCGTACTTCAAACTTGAGGAAAAACCAGCGCTTGCGGCACATCGATATCCCACAGAACGCCGGGATCATCTACCACCACTTCCACCAAACGCCCCTGCTTGAACAACGGTCGGGCGCCCCGGTCACCCGACAAGGCCATCAGTCCGGCTGCGAACGAGCGACCAAACCCTACCGGATGCCCATAATCACCGTTCAATGTCGGTACGCTGACCGCATCCTCGGCAATCGCCGCCACGATACGCTCAATGCTCGACGGCAGAATGAACGGCATGTCGCCCAGCACAATCAGCCAGCCATCGGCATCCGGGCAAGCCGCGACCCCCGCCGCGATGCTGTCGCCCATTCCCGTGGACTCGATCAAGACAATGTCACACCCGTAAGCCTGCGCCATGCGCATTGCCTGCGGCCGCGCCTCAGTCGTCACCAGCACTCGCCGGGCGAGGCTCGCCGGCAGGTTGACCAGCACTTGCTCGATCACCGAACGCACCGCGCCATCGCGCCCGGTGCAATCGGCCAGCAGCTTGTCCTTGTCGGCACCCGCCACTTCGCGAAAGCGGCTGCCCTCGCCCGCCGCCAGCACAATCACCCCGATGGATCGGCTCATACACTCTCCACTGTTTTCTTCTGCTTGAGCTCGACACCATTCTTGATCGCGACGATTTCCGCCAACAGCGACAAGGCGATTTCCGCCGGGGAATGGCTGCCGATATGCAAACCGATCGGCCCGTGCAAACGGGCGATGGCCGCTTCTGACAAGCCTAGCTCAGCCAGATTCTCCCGACGTTTGCGGCTGTTGACCCGCGAGCCGAGTGCACCGACATAGAACGCTTTGGAATCGAGCGCCGTGAGCAGCGCCATGTCGTCCAGACGTGGATCGTGAGTCAGCGCGACAATCGCCGTGCGTTCATCGGTCTGAATATTCAGCACCGCCTCGTCCGGCATGCCAGGCACAAAGCGTCCATGCTGCTCTTCCCAGCCATAGACGAATTCGGTGCGTGGATCACAGATCAGCACTTCGAAATCCAGCAGACGCGCCATCTCGGCCACATACCGCGACAACTGCCCGGCGCCGATCAACAGCAGGCGCCAGCGTGGGCCGTAAATCGCACGCAGGGTCTGGCCATCGAAGCTCAAAGTGTCAGTCTTGCCAGCCGGGCTCAGAATGACCTCACCACTGGCAATATTCAGTTCGCGACCGACAATTTCATGGTTTTCGCAGCGATCCAGCAACTCGGCGACCCACGCCGGATCGCCAACCCGCTCCTCGGTCAACCGCAGCGTGCCGCCGCAAGGCAGGCCGAAGCGCGCGGCTTCTTCCTGCGTCACGCCGTAGGTGATCAACTGCACCGGCGGGCCGTCGGCGGTAATCCGCCCATCGTGCAGCCGGGCGATCAGATCGTCTTCGACGCAACCGCCGGACACCGAACCTATCACCACGCCATCGTCACGCAACGCCAACATCGCGCCGGGCGCCCGGGGCGCGGTACCCCAGGTCTGCACCACGGTGAATAACACCACCCGCTGCCCGGCACGACGCCATTCGAGCACACTGCGCAGGACATTCAGATCGGCGCTGTCCATCACGCTTGCGCCTTCTGCCAGCCCTGCAACTGGTAACGCACCGGCAGGTTGCGAATGCGGTGGCCAGTGGCAGCGAAGATCGCATTGCACAGCGCCGGCGCAATCGGCGGCACACCCGGCTCACCGACACCGCCCAGCGGCACGTCGCCCGGCGGCGTCACCAGATGCACCGCGACCTCCTTCGGCGCCAGCGACATGCGCGCCACTTCATACATATGGAAGTTGTCCTGCTGCACCTTGCCGTCCTTGAAGCTGATTTCGCCCCACACGGCGTTGCCCAGGCCCATCACACAGGCCCCTTCGAACTGCGAACGGATCCGCTCCGGGTTGATCTGCGGGCCGCAATCCACGGCGATATCGGCTTTGTGCACGACCAGCGTGCCGTCGTCCTTGACCTCGACTTCGATCACCGCCGCCACATAGGTGACGAAGCTGTAATGCACGGCCAATCCGAGACCACGCCCCTTGGGTAGTTGACGGCCCCAGCCCGCCGCCTTGGCCGCTGTTTCCAGCACGGTGCGCATCCGCCCGGTGTCGATCGGATACCGCTCGGGGGATTCGCCGTAGTTCCATTCTTCACTGAGCGTGCGCGGGTCGATCTGCCGATCCGGGCCGAGCAACTTGATCTGGTACTTGAGCGGATCTTCCTTGGCCTTGTGTGCCAGTTCGTCGACGAAGCTCTGGATCGCAAAACCATGGGGAATGTTCGACACCGAGCGATACCAGCCGACCCGCGTATGCACCGTGGCCTCAGGGTTTTCCAGGCGCACGTTGGGAATCGCGTAGGCCATGTTGGTAAAGCCCATGCCCAGCTCGAACGCGGCTTCGTGATTCATGCCCGGCGCGAACAACGCAGTGATGCTAGGCGCTACCGTGCGGTGCAACCAGGCGGACGGCAAGCCGTCCTTGCCGACGCCAGCCTTGAGGTATTCGGCGGACACGGTGTGGAAATACGAGTTGTGGATGTCGTCTTCCCGGGTCCACTGCACGCGCACAGCTTTACCAGGAAACTCCTTGGCGAGCACGGCAGCTTCAACGACGAAGTCCGGTTTGGACTTGCGGCCGAAACCACCACCCAACAGCGTGACATTGAAGGTCACGTTATCGAACGGCAGCCCCAGGCGTTCGGCGATCCGCTCACGGGTGACCTGTGGCGCCTGGCTCGGTGCCCAGGCTTCGCACACACCCTCTTTATAGCGGGCGATGGCGACCATCGGCTCCATCGGCGCCTGGGCCAGATGCGGCAAGTAATAAGAGGCTTCGAGCGTGCTGGCGGCACTGCCGATGGCTTTGTCGATATCGCCGGTATTGCGCACCACTTTGCCCGGTTTCAGCGAAGCGGCTTCGATCTCCTTGCGATAGGCGACCGAGTCATAAGTGGCGTTCGGGCCATCGTCCCACTCGATCTTCAGCGCTTCGCGCCCCTTCAATGCCGCCCAGGTGTTGCTGGCCACGACGGCCACGCCGCCCAACGGCTGAAATTCCGAAGGCAATGGCCGAGGTTCGATCTGGATGACTTTGATTACGCCGGGGACTTTCAACGCGGCGCTGTCATCCACCGACTTGATCTTGCCGCCGTACACCGCCGGACGCGCGATGACCGCGAACAGCATGCCGTCGAAATGCACGTCGGCGCCGTACACCGCGCGGCCATTGACGATGTCGGCACCGTCAATGGCTTTGGTGCCTTCCTTGCCGATGTAGCGGAATTCCGACGGCTGCTTGAGCCGCAGGCTGTCACGGGCCGGCACCGTCAGCGCACTGGCCGCAGCGGCCAGCTCACCGTAACCCAGCTCGCGCCCGGACGGCGTGTGAATGATCTTATGCAGTTGCGCGCGGCATTCGCCGACCGGCACCTTCCACTGCGCGGCAGCTGCCTGCTCCAGCATGGTCCGGGCGGCAGCGCCGCAACGGCGCATCGGTTCGTACCAGTGACGCATGCTGCGCGAGCCGTCGGTGTCCTGGTTGCCGAAGCGCACTTCATCACCCGGCGCCTGCTGAACCTTGACGTGCCCCCAGTCGGCTTCCAGCTCATCGGCGACCACCATGGTCAGGCTGGTACGCACGCCCTGGCCCATTTCCGAACGGTTGCAGACCACGGTCACCGTGCCGTCGGCGGCAATGCTGACGTAGACCTTCGGATCGTCGATCCAGCCGTTGGGCATGCCGTCGGCGCCGAACTGCTTCGGTTTGTCTTCAGCCAACACATCCTGCCAGCCCCAGCTCGCCGCCAGCACCAGCGCACCGGTGGCGCCGACGCCCTTGAGGAAGCCCCGGCGACTCAGGTTGCTCAGGGCAAATTCATTCGGTAGACGGCTCATGCCTTGGCCTCCTTCAAGTGAGTGGATGCCTGGCGGATCGCGGTCTTGATCCGGTTGTAGGTGCCGCAACGGCAGATGTTGCCGACCATCGCCTCTTCGATCTGCTCGTCGCTCGGGTTCGGGTTGGTCTTGAGCAACGCGGTGGCGGACATGATCTGCCCGCCCTGGCAGTAACCGCATTGGGCCACAGCGGTGTCAAGCCAGGCTTGCTGGACGATCTGGCCGACCGGGTCGGCATGCAGGTTGTCGATAGTGGTCACGTTCTGCCCGACTACCGAACCGATCGGGGTGATGCAACTGCGCGCCGGCGCGCCGTCGATATGAATGGTGCACGCGCCACACAGGCCCATGCCGCAGCCGAACTTGGTGCCGTTGTAACCGGCGACGTCACGGATTGCCCACAACAGCGGCATGTCCTCGGTGACATCGAGTGGATGATCTTGACCATTGAGTTTCAGGGTAATCATGGGCACGCCCGCATATTCTTGGAGGTTATGGGGTCGAGCCATCTGCCACCGCAGGGACGGTAGTGGTTCGCGCAGATCGGCTCAGGCTAATCAGGCTCTCTTGTGCCGACGGGAACGTCTGCACCGGGCCTTTGGTGGAGCAAATGACTGGTATCGTTAGCTGGCTACGTTAACCCGCGATTAACAAAAAAGCCCTGCACTTTTTTAATAGTGCAGGGCTTTGGATTCAGCCTTGAAAGCGTAGCCTCAATAGCGATTGGGCTCCATTTCCAGCTCGACATTGAAACGTTCTGAAATGTCTTTCTGGATGCGCTGGGCCAGATCAAGCAATTGCAGCCCGGTCGCCGCGCCGTAGTTGACCAGCACCAGCGCCTGCAATTTATGCACGCCGGCATCGGCCTCACGGAAACCTTTCCAGCCCGCTCGCTCGATCAACCAGCCCGCCGCCAGCTTCATCTGCCCGTCCGGTTGCGCGTAGGCCACCAGATCCGGGTGCTGCGCCTTGATCTGTGCGACCACCGCCGCTGACACCAAGGGGTTTTTGAAGAAGCTGCCGGCATTGCCGAGCACCGCCGGGTCCGGCAGTTTTTCGCTGCGGATGCTGCAAATGGCTCGACTGACATCCGTCGGCGTCGGCTGCTCGATGCCCTGCTCGGTCAGGCGCTGACGCACCGGGCCGTATTCCAGATGCAGATGCGCGACTCGATCCAATGCGAAACGCACCCGCAGGATCAGCCAACGACCCGGCTGCTGCTTGAACACGCTGTCGCGGTAGGCGAAGTTGCATTCTTCCAGACTGAAGTCGCTCAGCTCGCCGGTCTGGCGATCCAGCGCCGTCAGGCCGGCGAACACATCCTTGATCTCGACACCGTAGGCACCGATGTTCTGCATCGGCGCAGCGCCGACAGTGCCGGGGATCAGACTGAGGTTTTCCAGCCCGGAAAAACCCAGCGCCAGCGTGTGCTGCACGAACGGGTGCCACGGCTCGCCGGCTTCGGCTTCGATCACCACGCGGTTGCCGTCGTCGCTGATGACGCGAATGCCACGGCTGGCCATGCGCAGCACCAGCGCCGGGATGTCCGCCGTCAGCAACAGATTGCTGCCGCCACCGATCACCAGCAACGGCACGTCATGGGCACTCGCATACGCCAGGGCTTCGCGCACATCGGCGTCGCTGTGGGCTTCGGCAAACAGCTGCGCGCGAACGTCGACGCCGAAGGTATTGAAGGGTTTCAGGGAAACCTGCGGCTGTACCTGCAAGCTCATAACCGGCCCTTCACTTCGATCAACAGCTGATCGCAGGCACGCTCGATCAGATCCAGCACCTGCTCGAAACCCTGGTCACCGTCGTAATACGGATCCGGCACTTCATCGACTTCACCTTCGTAACGACGCAGGAACAGGTCCAGCTCGGCCTTGCCGGTGGACGGTTGCAAGGCCTTGAGATTGCGCAGGTTGCTGTTGTCCATGGCGAGGATCAGATCGTAACTGGCGAAATCGGCGCGGCTGACCTGCTGGGCGCGTTGCGCCGACAGGTCGTAACCGCGCAGCTTGGCCGCAGCCTGGCTGCGCTTGTCTGGCGGATTGCCGACGTGCCAGTCGCCAGTACCGGCGGAGGCCACTTCGACCTGATCCGCCAGCCCCGCTTCGCGCAATTTATGGCGCAACACACCTTCGGCGGTGGGCGAACGGCAGATGTTGCCCAGGCACACGAACAGAACGCGCATCAGGCCTCCAGCAGGCGACGGACGCGCTCGAGGTCTTCGGCGGTGTCGACTCCGGTCGGTGGCGCGATCAACGCGTCAGCCACGTGAATCCGCACGCCGTGCCACAGGGCACGCAATTGCTCGAGGGATTCGGTACTTTCCAGCCAGCACGGGCCCCAGCTCACGAAGTCCTGGAGGAAGCCTGCGCGGTAGGCATAAATGCCGATGTGGCGACGATACGGCACGCCTTCCGGCAGCACATCGCGGCTCTTGGCGAACGCATCGCGGGCCCATGGCAGGGTCGCGCGACTGAAGGTCAGCGCCAGACCGTCGAGGTCGCTGACGACCTTGACCACGTTCGGGTTGAACAGGGTCTCAACGTCTTCGATCGGCTCGGCCAGGGTAGCCATGCGCGCTTCGGTGTGCGCCGCAAGATTCGCCGCGACCTGATCGATTACGCTCGGCGGGATCAGCGGTTCGTCACCCTGGACGTTGACCACGATGGCATCCGGCTCCAGACCCAGCTTCGCGGCCACTTCAGCCAGACGATCGGTGCCGGAGTTGTGATCTTCACGGGTCAGCACCACTTCGGCGCCGAAGGCCTTGCAGGCTTCGACGATGCGCGCATCGTCGGTCGCCACGACCACACGGCTGGCACTGCTTTTGCTGGCCTGCTCCCAAACGTGCTGGATCATCGGCTTGCCGGCGATGTCCAGCAGCGGCTTGCCCGGCAGACGGGTCGAGGCGTAACGCGACGGGATGACAACGGTGAAGGCGGTGGTCATTTATCCAGACGCTCGTCGGTGGTCAGGGTGCGGGCTTCGCTTTCCAGCATGACCGGGATACCGTCGCGGATCGGGTACGCCAGGCCGGCGCCCTTGCTGATCAGTTCGGTCTTGTCGGCGCTGAGCTTGAGCGGGCCTTTGCAGATCGGGCAAGCGAGGATGTCGAGCAGTTTGGTGTCCATGAACATTCCCTGGATAAAAACGGTTTAAGGCAAAAGACGATCCGGCAACAGGCGCATCAGTTGCGTGTCGAACCAGGCCACGAAGGCCGGCGACGGCACGGCATCGACCGCCAGGTACCACCAGTCGGCGGCGGCGAAGGCACGGCACTTCACCGCGTCCTTTTCAGTCATCACCACTGGCAATGACGGCGTGAAACTCAAGGCCTGCACGCTGTATTCGGCGTGATCGGCGAAGGCGTGGGGCACAGGCCGCCAGTCTAGCGCTTCGAGGGTATTGAAGAAACGTTGCGGGTTGCCGATCCCGGCCACCGCGTGCACGCCCTGACCGGGCGAAAAATGATCGAGCGACTGACGCAGGCCGCTGCGCAGATTGACCAGCGCCGAGGGCTGGAGATGGAAGGCGAATCCACCCTCGCGATCCTCGAGGGCACCGTTGAACAGCACACCGTCAACGCTTTGCAGGCGTTCGGCCGGTTCGCGCAGGGGCCCGGCAGGCAGGCAGCGCTGATTACCAAGACCACGGGCAGCGTCGATCAGCACCAGTTCCAGATCCCGCGCGAGGCGGTAATGCTGCATGCCGTCATCGGACAGGATCACGTCCAGCGGCTCACTGTCCAGCAGGGCTCTGACAGCGGCGCTGCGATCGGGGTCGATCATCAGCGGAACGCCAGTGCGCTGCACGATCAGCAAAGGTTCGTCGCCGGCGATGTCGGCAGTCTGATCAGCTTCGACCCGCCACGGCAGTTGCGCAGGCTTGGCGCCATAGCCCCGGCTGACCACGCCGACCCGCAGACCGTGGCGTCGGCAGTGCTCGATCAGCCAGAGGATCATTGGCGTCTTGCCGGTGCCGCCGACGGTGATATTGCCGACCACGATCACCGGCACCGGCGATTGATAGATCTCACCCTCGCCGTCGAGAAAACGCTGACGCTTGCCGGCCACGACGCGGCGGTACAGCCACTCCAGCGGCCGCAACAGCGTCAGGGCCGGGTGCCCCTGATACCACGCGGCGAGCAGACGATCGGACATGGCCATCAGGATTTGGGCGCCGCCTCGACCGTGGTCATGCGCAGATGGCTGAAACCGAGCTTGCCGGCCGCATCCATGGCGGTGATCACGGATTGGTGCTGAGTCTTGCCGTCAGCACTGATCGACAACGGCATGTTGGTGTCGCCGTTGGATTCTTTCTGCATGGCTTCCATCAGGGTCGCCAGGTCGTTTTTCGGCAAAATCCTGTTGTTCACCGAGAACACGCCTTCGGCACTGATGGCGACATCCAGTTGCTTGACCTGCTGATCCTCGGCCGGCGAGCCGCTGACCGCTTCCGGCAGATCGACGCGCAGCTGGGTTTCGCGGGTGAAGGTGGTGGTCACGACGAAAAACAGCAACAGGATGAACACCACGTCGATCAGCGACGCGAGGTTGATGTCGATGGTTTCCCGGGGCTTGCGACGGAATTTCACGCTTTGCCCCCGGCCAGATCGACGTCACGGTCGCCCTGCACCACTTCCACCAGTTTGATCGCTTCCTGCTCCATGCCCACCACCAGCTCATCGATGCGGCGTTGCAGGAAACGGTGGAAGAACACCGCCGGAATACCGACCATCAGGCCCGCAGCGGTGGTGATCAGCGCCTTGGAAATACCGCCGGCCAGCACCGAAGCGTTGGTGGTCATGCCGGAACCGGTGAAGGCGCTGAAGATGTCGATCATGCCCAGCACCGTACCCAAAAGACCGAGCAGCGGCGACATGGCAGCGATGGTGCCCAGCGCGTTGACGTAGCGTTCAAGCTCGTGGATCACCCGGGCGGCGGCCTCTTCGATGCATTCCTTCATGATCTCGCGACCATGCTTGGAGTTGGCCAGGCCCGCGGCGAGGATTTCACCCAGCGGCGAGTTGGCGCGCAATTCCTTGAGTTTTTCCTTGTTGAGCTGCTTGTCCTTGATCCAGACCCAGACCTGACCCAGCAGATGCTCAGGGGTGACGCGACTGGCGCGCAGGGTCCACAGGCGCTCGGCGACGATCGCCATGGCGGCGATGGAACTCAGAATGATCGGCAACATCATCCAGCCGCCGGATTTGACCAATTCCCACACAGTGACAGCCCCCTCGAAAAAGTGCGCCACTTTACCATACCGGTTCGCGATAAAGACCCGTCGCTCCGACGACCGTGCTCAACGGTACCCCGCCCCCGGCAACGGCGGTTCCCGCCAGAACCGGCGTTGTTGACGCATCGACCGGGCCGGCTGAAACCGCCCCAGTTGCAGATGAATGGCACCCTGCTCGGCGCTGTCATGGATGTGCATTCCCTGCTTGCGATAACGGGCGATGACCGTCGGGTGCGGGTGACCGAATGAATTGCCCTGCCCTCGGGAAATCAGCACGGCCTGTGGCTGCAAAGCCTTGAGCAAGGCCATCGATGAGGAACTGCGGCTGCCATGGTGCGGCGCTTGCAGCCACTGGGTTTGAACTGCCAGCGCGCTGTTGAGCAGATCCCGTTCGGCGGCGCTGTCGATATCGCCGGTCAGCAGCAACCGTTCACCGTTGGCTTCGATTTGCAGGACGCAGGAGCGCTGGTTGCTGTCATGGGCGTCGGCCCACTGCCATAGACGAAAGCCCACGCCGTCCCACTGCCATTGCTGGCCGCTTTCACAGGCTTCGGCGTTCAGCGCTTCGGGCAGCCCAGGCGGATCGCCGCTGATGACCCGGCGGACCGGCAATCCCTTCGCCACGGCGAGTGCGCCACCCGCGTGATCGGCATCGGCATGGCTGAGCAGCATCAGATCGAGCCGTTCGATGCCCAGTTTATGCAAGGCTGGCAGCACCACTCGCTCGCCGAGGTCGAAGTCGCCGAAACGCGGGCCGCTGTCGTACAGCAAGGTGTGATGTCGGGTGCGGATCAGAATCGCCAGGCCCTGGCCGACATCCAGTTGCCAGACATCGGCCACGCCTTCGGCCAGGCGTTCCCGGGGCGGAAATGCCAGCACCAGCAGCAATGGCCAGCCCAATGGACGCAAGGGAACGCCTCGGGGCAGCAATAACAACAAGGCACCAAGACCTCCCAGCGCCCAGCCCCACCACTCCATCGTCGTCGGCACCCACGCTGGCCAACGCCCGGCAATCAAGGCCAGTGCCCTGAACAATCCCTCAATCAGTCCACCGGCCAACCACAGCAGCCCTTCACCGACATAAGGGATTGGCAGCAATAAAGTGCCCAACAACGCCGGCGGCAACACCGCAAAACTGATCCACGGCACCGCGAGCAGATTGGCCAGCGGCCCACTGAGACTGATCGGCAGGCTCAGCGTTACCAACACCGGGCACAATCCGATCGCGATCAGCCACTGCGCACGCGTCCAGGTCTGCCACCAACGCCACGGCCCCAGACGGCCGCCGAAGGTGAAGATCAACACAGCCACCGCGGCGAATGACAGCCACAACCCCGGACGCAGACTGGCCAGCGGATCCATCAACAGCACACCATTGAAGGCCAGCAGCAACGGCCACCACGCACCGAGATGGCGGAAACGCAATCGCCACAACAACACCAGCGCAACCATCACGCAGGCCCGCCGCACCGGCACGTCGAATCCGGCCAGCAGGCCGTAACCCAGCGCCGCCGCGATCGCCAGACCACATGCCCATGGCAGCCAGGGCCAACGCAGGGGCCAAAATCCGAATCGGGCCAACCCCGCGACCAGCGCGTACATCAGCGCCGCCAACAGCCCGATGTGCTGCCCCGAAATCACCAGCAGGTGCACGGTGCCGGTGTCCTGCAAGGTCTGCCAGTCCTCGCGACTGAGCCCCGAACCATCGCCGAGCACCAACGCAGCCAGAGCGCCGTTACGCCCCTGGGCATCCACCGCAAGCAGGCGCTGGCGAATACTGTCGCGCCAGGCCCACTGCGCCGGCGCCAGACGCTGGCCATCCTTCACCGTCCCGGTGGCACCGATGCGCTGCGCCAGCAGCCAGGCCTCGTAATCGAACGCATCCGGATTGAGCAGGCCACCAGGGCGCTTGAGCTTGACCGCCAGTCGCCAGCGTTCGCCGCTTTTGACCTCAGGCCCGGCATACCAGGCCAGACGCATCAGCGATGGCAGTTTCTCGTGACGCGAGCTGGCATCGGCCAGTTCGAAGCGCACGACGCCCTCGGCATTCTGCGCCAAGCCCACGACCCGCCCTTCCACCCAGCGCGTTTCGCCATCCAGCCGAGAAGGCAGTCGATCATTCAACGCCAGCTGCGCGCTGAATCCCGCCCATGCGAGTCCAAACAGCAAAAACGCCAGTGGATAGCTGCGAAACGGCAGCATCATCAGCGCCACCCACGGCAACACCAGCATTAACCCGACCGGCGGCAAGGCCGGCAAAAAAACCGGCGCCAGCAGACCGACTGCCAGCGCCATCATCCCTGTGCGCATAAGCCCGTCCTTGAGAGTCCCACCTTCAGGCATAGCCGCTGCGGGGCACGGGCGTCGTTATCAATTGTCACAAAGTCTGAATGGGCGGTTCGTAGAATCCAGACATACTTGCCGCCTTAACCGACCGAGAAGCCTTATGCCCCGGCGCTTATTCAAACGTTACATGCCCGACCCGACGAGCATCAGGGAACACAAATCCTTACGCTTTCTCGGCACGTTGCTGCATGACCCGAACCTCTGGCACCTCAACCGACACTCGGTGGCCCGCGCCATGGCCGTCGGTCTGTTCGCGGCGTTCCTGCCGATTCCCGCACAAATGCTGGTGGCCGCCGTCCTCGCGATCATGATGCGTGGCAACATGCCGATTGCCGTCAGCCTGGTCTGGCTGACCAATCCGATCACCATGCCGGCGGTGTTTTTCTGCACGTATCAGGCCGGGGCCTGGCTGATGGATGTGCCCGCCCGCACGCTCCCCGACGAATTGACCTGGGAATGGATCAGCGGCGAGCTCTCGACCTTGTGGCAACCGTTCCTGCTGGGCTCGGTGGTGGTTGGGCTGGCTCTCGGCGCCCTCGCCTATTGCCTGGTGATGATGTACTGGCGCTGGTGGGTGGCCCGCCAATGGGCCCGGCGCAAGAAAAGTCGCATGCGTTGAATGCAAAACGGCCTCCGCAGTGGGAGGCCGTTTTTTATTGCAGTATCGAAAGGATCAGGTGCGCATTCCGCGCCCGCTCACCAGCAGCCGCGCACAACCGAAATACAGCACCACCGTCGCCACCAGCATGAAAGTGATCGCGATACCGATACGGATATCCGACACACCAAGGATGCCGTATCGGAAGGCGTTGACCATGTGCAGCACCGGGTTGGCCAGCGACACGGTCTGCCAGAACGGCGGCAGCAAGGTGATCGAATAGAACACGCCACCGAGGTAGGTCAGCGGGGTCAGCACGAACGTCGGGATGATCGAGATGTCATCGAAGTTGCGCGCAAATACAGCGTTGATGAAACCCAACAGCGAGAAAATCGTCGCCGTCAGCACCACCACCAGAATGGTCACGCCCAGGTGATGCACCTGCAAATGGGTGAAGAACAGCGACAGAATGGTCACGATCACACCGACCATCAGCCCACGCAACACGCCGCCGATGGTGAAGCCGATCAGAATCGTGTGCGGCGACACCGGCGACACCATCAATTCTTCGATGGAGCGCTGGAACTTGCTGCCGAAGAAACTCGACACCACGTTGCCGTAGGAGTTGGTGATCACCGACATCATGATCAGACCCGGCACGATGTACTCCATATAGGTGAAGCCACCCATGTCGCCGATCTGCCGGCCGATCAGGTTACCGAAGATCACGAAGTACAACACCATGGTGATCGCCGGCGGCAGCAGGGTCTGCGGCCAGATCCGGGTGAAGCGTTTGACCTCGCGGTAAACGATGGTTTGAAGCGCGACGAGGTTAGGACGGAATTCGGAACTCATACCGCCACCTTCGACAGATTCTTCTCCACCAGAGACACGAACAACTCCTCGAGGCGATTGGTTTTATTGCGCAGGCTCAGCACTTCGATGTTCTGCAGGGCCAGTTGGCCGAACAGCGCGGTGATGCCCACGGACTTGTCGACCTGGACTTCCAGGGTATGGCCGTCCACGAGACGCGCCGGATAGCCCGCCAGTTGCGGCGCGGCACTCAAACCGTTCTTCAGATCCAGCAGGAAAGTCTCCACATGCAGTTGGCCGAGCAACTGACGCATGCTGGTGTTCTCGACGATGGTGCCGTGATCGATGATGCCGATATTGCGGCACAGCTGCTCAGCCTCTTCCAGGTAGTGAGTGGTGAGGATGATGGTGATGCCTTTCTGGTTCAGTTCGGTGAGGAACGTCCACATCGAACGGCGCAGCTCGATATCCACCCCGGCCGTCGGTTCGTCGAGGATCAGCAGACGCGGTTCGTGCACCAGTGCCCGGGCGATCATCAAGCGACGCTTCATGCCGCCGGACAGCGAACGCGACGGCACATCGCGCTTGTCCCACAGGCCGAGCTGGGTCAGGTATTGCTCGGCGCGTTCCTTGGCGACCTTCGCCGGGATGCCGTAGTAACCGGCCTGGGTCACGACGATGTCGAAAGTCTTTTCGAACTGGTTGAAGTTGAATTCCTGGGGCACCACGCCGATGGAGCGCTTGAGCGCCGCCGGGTTCTTGTCCAGGTCGTGGCCAAAGATATTCACCGTGCCGCTGGTCTTGTTGACCAGGGTCGAAAGAATGCCGATGGTCGTGGATTTGCCGGCGCCGTTGGGGCCGAGCAAGGCGAAGAAGTCACCTTCGGCGACGTCCAGATCGATACCACTCAAGGCCTGGAACCCGTTGCCGTAGGTTTTGGTTAGCTGCCGGATGGACAGAGCGGAACTCATATCGGATTTACGCACCCAGTGAAGAAAAAAGGACTGATAAAAGGCCGGCGGCGAGGAAGACAACCGCAGCGCTCGAGCGCAATGGTGCTTGCCGTCGCCGCACAAGTACAGTCAAGTGTGTCGATAGTAGGTATTAAGTCAACGCGGTCATGACCGCTTTCTGATACGCCGGACGCTGCTTCAACCGCGCGTACCAGGCTTCAAGATTCGGTTGTGGCGCGCGCTCGATCGGCATCTCGAACCAGGCATAAATGAAACTGCCAAGCGGGATATCGCCCATGCCGATTTCGTTTCCGGACAGATACGGCTGGTGCTTCAGTGCCTGATCGGCCATCGCCAGCAAGCCGTCACATTCCTTGATCGCCGCATGGATTGCCGGCCAGTCCTGCTTGTCTGCCGGGGTACGCAGAACGCCCCAGAACACCGTGCGAAACGGTCCTGCAAAACTGGAAGTCGTCCAGTCCATCCATTTGTCAGCGGTGGCGCGGGTCTGCGGATCCGCCGGATACCACGCAGTGTCGGCCGCATGTTTTGCCAGCAGGTAACGCACGATGGCATTGGATTCCCACAGTACGAAACCGTCGTCCTGAATCACCGGCACCCGCCCGTTCGGGTTCATCGCCCGGTACTCCGGCGTGTCGACCACACCAAACGCCCCACCGGCATCGATGGCCTCGTAAGCCAGCCCCAGCTCCTCGGCAGCCCACAACGGTTTTCTGACATTCGACGAATTCTTGCGACCCCAGATCTTCAGCATGACCGCCTCTTTTCCAGTAAATGGGCAGGCAGCATACGCCGGATCAGAGGCTGCCGACATCACCGCGCATGTCACTGGACAGTGGCTTCTGCTGATCGTTGAACAGGTGCGGATAACATTTCTGCAGATGTTCGAAGAAAAAAGATTCCGGTACATCGGCGAACTGGCCGTGATCGACCAGGTACTCCATCAGCAGCGCGCCATCGCTGTTGTACGGGTGGAAAACGCTGTCGTTCATGCCGTCGAATTCCAGCGGCGCAACGTTGAACATTTCACAGAGCTTCTGGTTGAACGCGGGTGTGGCTTTCACCCAGCGATCGTTGAGAAACAGCTCGGTATAACCATGCATGGCGAACACTTCGCTTCTCAGCAGTTCAAGCAGACGCGGCGTCGACAGATGATTTTTCACATCCGCCAGACCGATGCGTGCGGGGATCCCGCAATGGCGCGCGCAACCGGCGAGCAACGTGGCCTTGGGCACGCAATAACTTTCACCCGCCGCCAGCGCGTAGCTGCCGCGCAAGGTCTGCGGGTCGCGACTGAAGGTGTACATGTTGTAACGCACCGCCTCGCGCACGGCGTAATAAAGACTGATTGCCTGCGCGAGCGGATCGCGACTGGCACCACGGTGCTGCTCGGCGAACTCCACCACCGAGGGGTGGTCACTATCGATGAAGCGGCCGGGGCTCAGATACTCGTGCATGACGACGTTCTCCTGGTTGAGCCCCGAGTCTAGCGAGAGGTTCAGCACAGAGATAACGACGTTTCGGCCAAACATGCACGTAAAGACGCGCAAGCGGCGAACGATTTCCCACGCGTGTTGCCCACCGAAACTACAAAAGACATCCGGGGTTTCCCACGATTTCAATCACCTTGCTCTGACCGCCCCGTTTTGCAGATGCCGTCTAAGCTCTGGTGGGTCGGTTCGCCCTGGTTCACGGAGGATTAAATATGCTGTTGTTGTGGATACTGGTTCTGATCGTCGGCGTGGCGTATCTGGCCCACCGGCGCATCGCCCCGCTGCCGGCACTGGGCATTGTTGCCGCTTACTTGTTGGCGATGGGGATTTTCAGCCACGCACCGGGCTGGTTGCTGCTGATTTTCTGGGTCGTGCTGGCCCTGGTGGCCACCCCGCTGCTATTGCCTGACCTGCGCCGCAAACACTTCACCGCGCCGCTGTTCAACTGGTTCCAGAAAACCCTCCCGCCGATGTCGCAGACCGAACGCGACGCGATCGACGCCGGCACGGTGTGGTGGGACGGCGAACTGTTCAGTGGTCGTCCGGACTGGGACAAACTGCTGTCCTATCCCAAGGCACAACTGAGCGAAGAAGAACAGGCGTTCATCGACGGCCCGACCGAAGAGCTCTGCGCCATGGTCACTGACTGGCAGATCGGCCAGTCGATGGATTTGCCGCCCGAAGCCTGGACCCACATCAAGGAACACGGCTTCTTCGCCCTGATCATTCCCAAGGAGTTCGGCGGCAAGGGATTCTCCGCCTACGCCCACTCCCAGGTGGCAATGAAACTGGCGACCCGCAGCGGCGACCTCGCCTCCACCGTGATGGTACCCAACTCCCTCGGCCCGGCCGAACTGCTGCTGCATTACGGCACCGACGAACAACGCAATCATTACCTGCCACGGCTGGCCCGGGGCGACGACATTCCGTGCTTTGCGCTGACCGGCCCGCTCGCTGGTTCAGACGCGGGAGCGATGCCCGACACCGGGATCATCTGCAAGGGCGAATGGGAAGGCCAGGAAACCCTCGGCCTGCGCCTGAACTGGGAAAAACGCTACATCACCCTCGGCCCGGTCGCGACCTTGCTCGGCCTGGCCTTCAAGGCCTATGACCCGGATCACCTGCTCGGCGACAAGGAAGACCTGGGCATCAGCCTCGCGCTGATCCCGACCGATACTCCCGGCGTGGAAATCGGTCGCCGCCACCTGCCGCTGGGCGCTGCGTTCATGAACGGCCCGAACTCCGGCAAGGACGTATTCATCCCGCTGGACTTCCTCATCGGCGGCCAGGACATGCTCGGCAAAGGCTGGATGATGCTGATGAACTGCCTGTCGGTCGGGCGTTCGATCTCGCTGCCGGCAGTGGGCACCGGCGCAGCCAAGTTCACCAGCCTGGTGACCGGGCAATACGCGCAGATTCGCGAGCAGTTCAACGTGCCGCTGTCAGCATTCGAAGGCATTCAGGAAGCCATGGCGCGGATCGGCGGCAACGCGTGGATGATGGACGCCGCGCGGATGCTGACCGCCAACGCGGTGGATCTGGGCGAGAAACCTTCGGTGCTGTCGGCGATCCTCAAATATCACCTCACCGAACGCGGTCGCGAGTGCATCAGCCACGCCATGGATGTACACGGCGGCAAGGCGATCATCATGGGCCCGAACAACTACCTGGGCCGCAGCTGGAACGGCGCGCCGATCTTCATCACCGTGGAAGGCGCGAACATTCTTTCGCGCAACCTGATGATCTTCGGTCAGGGCGCAATCCGCTGCCATCCGTTCGTCCTCAAGGAAATGGCCCTCGCCGGACGCGAGGACAAGGATCAGGCGCTCAAGGAATTCGATGGCCTGCTGCTCAAGCACATCGGGTTTGCCGTGAGCAACGCCGCCAGCACGCTGGTGCTCAACCTTGGCTTCGGCCATTTCGAACATGCGCCGGGAGACAAACTCAGCCAGGGTTATTTCCGCGCGCTCAACCGTCAGGCTGCCGCGTTTGCCATGCTCGCCGACCTGAGCATGATGTTGCTCGGTGGCGAGCTGAAACGCCGCGAACGTCTGTCGGCGCGTCTGGGTGATGTGCTGAGCAACCTGTATCTGGCGTCGGCGGCGCTCAAGCGTTATCACGACCTCGATTCGCCGGCCTACATGGAACCGCTGTTCAGATGGGCCATGGAAGAAAGCCTCGGCCAGTCGGAAAAAGCGCTGGACGAGCTGCTGACCAATTTCCCGAACCGGGTCTTCGGTTGCCTGCTGCGAGTGATCGTGTTCCCGTTCGGTCGCCGTCACAAAGGCCCGTCGGACAGGCTCGGCGCCGAAGTGGCGGGCGTCATCGGCCGGGCCAAGGGCGATCCGGCGCTGGAAGAACTGCTTGCCGGCTGCTATCGCCCGCAATCGGCCGACGATGCGGTCGGTGCGCTGCAACACGCCTGCGATCAACTGAACGCTGCGCAACCGCTGCACAAAAAACTGCACACGTCGCTCAAGAGCGGTCAGGTCAAACCGGTCGCAGGCGAACACGCCATTGATGCGGCGCTGGAAGCCGGGGTGTTGCAAGCCGTGGAGGCCCAGACCCTGCGTGATGCCGAAGCGGCGCGGCGCAAGGTGATCGATGTCGATGATTTCGACAAGGAGCAACTGAAACCGGCGGACGGCAAGATCCGCTGATCCCTTCAATCAGTGAAAAACGGGCGCAGGGGCTTTATACTCCCGCGCCCGTTTTGCTCTTGAGGACTTATCTCGTGTCCAACGTCGTTGCCGATCATCTGGTTTTGCTCGACCACCTGCGCAGTATCCTGGTCGCCGTAGGTGAGGCCGATCAGGTTCCCGAAGAAAGCCATGCCCTGTTCCTGGAGCGTTTCGACGAACTGCTGGCGTCACTGCCGATCGAGCCGATCGAAAGCCAATACCTGGGCCAGGACATCCTGACTCAAGTGATTACCCGTTACCCGCAAATTGCCCACCTGATCCCGCGGGATCTGCTGTGGTTCTTCGCCGGCGACTGTCTGCACTACCTGTCCGATGAAGAAATCGACATGTATCAGGCGCTGGAAGAACGCCGCTACGAAGCCGAACAGAACGACGAACCGTTCGACTGGAACCAGGAAAAGCAGCTGCTGGCGATGTCCGCCCAGGACAGCAAGCACTGATTTTCGCCCGATAAAAAAGGCCCGCATGGCGATTCATGCGGGCCTTTTTTATCTGTTACAGCAGCCCTTCACTCTCGGGCAATTCGTACTCGGCCAACGGTTTTGAACCGCCCGACTTTCCCGGCTTGCTCAGGGTCGGCTCTTTCTCCAGGCACTTCACCAGATAGTCGATGAACACCCGCAACTTAGGCGGCAGATAGCGCGTCGGCGAGTGCAGCAACCACAATCCGCCGTGGTACGACGCCAGGAACGTCCAGTCCGGCAGCACCTGCACAATCAGCCCCTGCTCCAGGGCATAACGCGCGGTGAAATACGGCAGGCTGCCGATTCCGATGTGTTGCAACACCGCGCCCAGACGCACGCCGGTGTGATTGGCAGCATATCGGCCGCGCACTCCGACGGTGACAGCTTTCGTGCCTTTCTTGAACTTCCAGCGCGCATCACTCGGGGTTTCGCCCAGGTAAATGCAGCTGTGGTTGAGCAAGTCGTGGGGATGAGTCGGCGTCCCGTGTTCAGCCAGGTATTGCGGTGTCGCGCAGAGCAAATGGTCGATGGTCAACAGTTGTCGCCCCACCAGTCCGGCCGGTGGACGATCCGTGATGCGAATGGCCAGGTCGACATGATCGTCGATCAAGTCTACCTGTCGGTCTTCCAGCAACAGCTCCACATCGACCTTCGGATAGCGCCGCAGAAACTCCGGCATATGCGGATGAATCACGAAACGCCCCACCGCTTTCGGCACGCTGACCCGTACCAGACCTTCGGCTTCGTGGGTGAACTGGCCGCTGATCTCCATCACCGACTTCGCTGCGCTGACCATTTCCTGGCAGCGCTTGAACACCTCTTCCCCGCCGTCGCTCAAACGCAGTTTGCGCGTGGTGCGCTGCAGCAACCGCGTGGCCAGCGCCTTCTCCAAACGGGAAATACTGCGGCTGACCGCCGACGGCGACGAGCCCAATTGGCGAGCGGCTTCGGAGAAGCTGCCGGTCTCGACGACCTTGACGAAAATCGCCATTTCCCCGAGCAGCGGCAGTGGAAGATTTATGCTCACAGCGCAACAGTCCTTTGATGTTTGAACGGATTATCACGTTATTGCACGATTCATATAATTAAAAAAGAAACTTTAATAAGGGCATGGAATATGACGCTTCGCCTCTTTTTCCATAGTGATGACCTCAAGGCCAATGTGGAAGTCCTCGACTGCACGCCCCACGAGAACGAATTCGCCGTTGTGTTGCGCGCCACACTTTTTCACCCCCAGGGCGGTGGCCAACCCTGTGATACCGGCTGGATTGGCGACAGCAAGGTAGTGCGCGTCATCCAGGAACCGGACCGGATCATTCATTTCGTCGATCAACCGGTGCCACTGGGCATGACCCAGATTCGCGTCGACGAAGAACGCCGCCGCTTCAACACCCGCATGCACTCCGCCGGGCATCTGATCGGCCACTTTGTCCAGGCCATGGGCTGGATGCCGATCAAGGCACACCACTGGCCGGACGAAGGCCGGGTTCAATTCAAGCCCGGAGATTCGGCCCAGGAAGTCGATGTGCAAACTGTTCAATACGGCATCGGGCAGTGGATCGAACACGATCTGCCCCGCCTGACGTCCCTGCGCGAAGGCGCGCGGGAAATCGGTTTCGGTGAACTGCCGGCCTATGGCTGCGGTGGCACCCATGTACGCAGCCTGAAGGATCTGGGCACAGTCACGATCGCGTCCCTTTCGCAGAAGAAAGGCACGTTGTCCGTCCACTACAGCGTGGATTGAGGATTTCGGGCGCTGCCAGACGCAGCGTCCGACGCCGGGGGAACCGCGTTCGCCGGTTCCGTTGACTATTCGATAGATGGACCTGAAACCATGATGCTTGACGTCGAGCGTCTCGATGAGACGTGCATAAAAAAACTGGCCAACGAAGAAGTCCTCGCCATCCGTGTCAAAGGCTTTTTGCCCCAGGCGCAGGCGATCCAGATTGGCGACAAGATCCTCGCCCCCGGCTTCGAGGGTTACATCAACGCGCCCAGCATCGGCCGCATCGGCATGGCGTTCTACGAGGCGGAAAATCAGCCGCTGCTGATCGAAGACTACTTCGAGCGCGCCACCAGCAACATCGCCGAACTGCGTAACCGCTGCGCGCCCTACTCCTCCCCGGTCGACACCTTGCGCTGCATGCTCGACGAATCCTGGCCCGCAGGCGCCCATCTGGAAAACCTCTACGGTCGCAAGATGTACGTCGGGCTGTCCCGAGTGGTTAAACCGGGCGTGTGTTTCCTGGCCCACCACGACATCTTCGCCAAGGACGCCCCGGAGAGTTTCCAGGCCCGAAGCCTGGAGGCGCAGTTCGCCTGCAACGTGTACCTCAACATGCCCACCGAAGGCGGCGCATTGCAGATGTGGGAAGACGACATCTCCCCGGACCGCTTCGATGAAATGCGCGGCGACAGTTACGGCATCGACCCGGCACTCCTCGGCCCGCCCGCCCTCGAAGTACGCCCCGAACCGGGGGATTTCATCATGTTCAATTCGCGTCGCATGCACTCGGTGACGCCGGGCGTGGCAGATCCGCGCTTGAGCCTTTCGTTTTTTGTCGGCTATCGCGGCAATGCATCACCCCTGACTTTCTGGAGCTGACATGACATCGAATTACCTGGGCGAGTTTCTGGCGCTGGCCACCATCCACTTTCTGGCCGTGGTGGCTCCCGGGCCGGACTTCGCCGTGACCATCCGCCAGAGTGTGCGTTTCGGCCGTTTGGTTGGCATCTGCACGGCATTGGGCATCGGCGCGGGAATCTCCGTGCACGTGCTGTACACCCTGCTGGGCGTCGGCGCCTTGATGCACACCACGCCCTGGCTGCTGACCGTCGCCAAAGTGGTCGGCGGCGCTTACATTCTTTATCTGGGCGTCAGCCTGATCCGCAGCAAACCGAAGACGACAATGGAAGGCGAAAAAACCAGCGACGAACCGCTGGTCGAGCAATCGCTGTTCAAAGCGTTCTCCACCGGTTTCCTGACCAACGCCACCAACCCCAAGGCCACGCTGTTTTTCCTGGCGATCTTCACCACGATCATCAGCGCCAGCACACCGCTGCAAATCCAGGCCCTGTACGGATTGTGGATGTGCGGGGTGAATGCGTTGTGGTTCGTGATCGTCGCGCTGTTCTTTTCCAGCAGCAAAGTGCGCGTGCTGTTCATGCGCATGGGGCACTGGTTCGAGCGCAGCATGGGGGTGATTCTGATCCTGTTTGCCGGGCGTCTGGTGTTGTCGATGTAAGCACGTAGATCGGAGAAGCCCGGCCCAGACAGATTGGGCGGGCTTTTTCGATTCTGCGCCGCTTTTGCATTTCTGTGCGACGCGTCCCACTTCGGGGGCTCCCCTAGCACGCTCGTGTGGTGTTAGTTTGCGAGACCGTCTGACGCATCGGTCAGACAACTCCTTCTCACTGCCTGCAAAGGAATGCCCTTAGCAATGGACTTTTCACTCAAGCAACTGGCCGCGTCGACACTGATTCTGGCCAGCCTTTCGTCCGTGACACTGCCAGCCCAAGCCAATATTACCGAGCAACAGAGCGCGACCATCCTCAAGACATTCAATGAGGCAAAGGTCAGTGATTTCAGAGCGTTTCTGGGTGATCTGGCCAAGAACGACCTGAGCAAGACCGACGATCTGCGTCCAGCCATCAGTGCCTTCCTCGACAACAAGACGCTGACCGCCGAACAACAGAACGAAATCCATCGCCTGCTCGGTATCTACACCCGCGTCAAGTACGGCAAGGCCGCTCTGGAAACCCTGCGTGAACTGGTGGAAATCCCGACCTTCCGCAAGGACGGTGTCGATCAGCACGAAAACCCTGAATTCATCAAGATCGCTGCCAAGATCAAGGATCTGGCTGAGTCTTTCGGCCTGAACTACCGCAACATCGACAACCGCGTCTACGAAATATCCCTCGACGGCAGCGGCAAGGATGTCGTCGGCATTCATGCTCACGCCGACGTGGTGCCGGTAACGCCGGAGAACTGGGTGCTGAAGGACGGCACCAAACTTGATCCGTTCAAGGTCACGCTGATCGGCGACCGCATGTACGGCCGCGGCACCGAGGACGACAAGAACGGCATTGTCGTGACGCTGTACGCCATGAAGGTCATCAAGGAAGAAAAGCTGCCCCTGGCGCGCAATTTCAAACTGCTGGTGGACACTACCGAAGAAACCACCGGCGACGCGATTCCCTACTACTTCGAACGCAACCCGACGCCGGAATACAACCTGGCACTGGATGGCGGCTACCCGGTTGTGATTGCCGAGAAAGGCTACGGCACCGTCATGGCCAAGTTCGCCAAGCGCAAAGCCGAGGGCAAAGGCGCAGAAATCATCTCGATGACCGGTGGCCTGGCGACCAACCAGATTCCATCGGTTTCGGTCGTCACGCTGGTGACTGACAAACCCGCCGACCTGGCTGCCAGTCTGCAAAAGGCCGGTACTGAATATGCCAAGCACAATGGCGGCGATTTCGAAGTGAACGCCAAGGTCGATGGCAAAGACGTCAAACTCACCGTCACTGGCGTTTCCGCACATTCGTCCGAGCCAGAATCCGGCGTCAACCCGGTCGCCCGCATGCTCGACTTCATCCACAGCGTGGACGGCAAGATCGCCTTCAAGCACAACCACATCACCGACGCAGCGCACTATGCCGCCGACAACTGGGGTCTTGATTACAAGGGCGGCAAGCTGGGCGTCGGTTTCGCCGATGACTTCATGGGCCCGCTGACCACGTCCCTGACCTACGTCGGCATGGACGACAAAACCTTCAAGCTCGCGGTCAACCTGCGCGTGCCGAAGGGCAAGTCGCCGGAAGTGCTCAAGAGCGAAATCGCCGACAAACTGGCAGCCTGGAGCAAGAAAAGCCATGTAGCGGTGAACTTCGACTATTCGATCGCCGAGCCGATGTACCGCAACCCTGAAGGGGAATGGGTCAAAGCGCTGCTGGCCGTGGCCACCGAAAACCTGGGCATGAAACACGAGTTCGGCACCTCGGCCGGCGCCACCTCGGTGCATGAACTGCCGAACGGTGTGCAATTCGGCCTGGCGCGACCGGAGGTCAAGTACACCGGTCATACTGACGGCGAGTTCAAGACCGTTGACCAGTTCCTGCTGGATCTGCAGATCGTCACCGAAATGATGGGGCGGATCGGGCAGTTGCCGAAGCTTTGATCGCGTATCGGGCCTGCCACATTGGTAGGCCCACAAAAAAGGACCTCGCGGTCCTTTTTTATTGCGCGACAAAAAAACGCACAAACAAAAACGCCGCTCATCACTGAGCGGCGTTTTTTTGAATTTGGAGCGGGAAACGAGACTCGAACTCGCGACCCCGACCTTGGCAAGGTCGTGCTCTACCAACTGAGCTATTCCCGCAATGGCGTCCCCTAGGGGACTCGAACCCCTGTTACCGCCGTGAAAGGGCGGTGTCCTAGGCCACTAGACGAAGGGGACAGGCTACAACTTTCACTAATAAAAACGCCGCTCTTTGCAAAGCGGCGCTTTTTGAATTTGGAGCGGGAAACGAGACTCGAACTCGCGACCCCGACCTTGGCAAGGTCGTGCTCTACCAACTGAGCTATTCCCGCAAATGGCGTCCCCTAGGGGACTCGAACCCCTGTTACCGCCGTGAAAGGGCGGTGTCCTAGGCCACTAGACGAAGGGGACACGCTACCCGGAACACATGGTGTGTGTTTCGGTGTCCAGATCCGTCTCCGAAGATCGGGTTCTGGTTTCACTCAGCACCGCCCTGAAGCGTTGCTGTTTAAAATTGGAGCGGGAAACGAGACTCGAACTCGCGACCCCGACCTTGGCAAGGTCGTGCTCTACCAACTGAGCTATTCCCGCATTGGCGTCCCCTAGGGGACTCGAACCCCTGTTACCGCCGTGAAAGGGCGGTGTCCTAGGCCACTAGACGAAGGGGACACACTACAACATTCACTCCCTGCCGCGTTTCGCTGTGTGCTTTACGCTGCAAGTGGCGCGCATTCTATGGATGGATTGAAAGGTCGTCAACCCCCAGATATAAATTTATTTAAATCAATGACTTCGACCTGCTTTACGCGCCGTTTCCGGCTTTTGCATCGCCCGACGATTGACGCCTATATTCCGACACTCGCCAAGGCGCTATAGTCCACGGCACAGGTGATGGCAATCTGTACCCCAAGGGCCAGCATTTATATAAGCCGGTTCCTGGCCGATACAGATTCAGCTTCGCCGATCCAAACCCGTCGAGCGGCGCTAGGCTCCTCTATGCCAAGCCACTACACTCGCACGCGAACCCTATAAAGAGGTCTTACCGGTGACACCACTCATGATCACCCTGCTAGTCATAGCCGGGATCGCAATCTTGATCGCCATTGGCTACATGAACCATGTGGTGGAAAACACCAAACTGGAGAAGGCCCGCACCAAGGTCGAACTCAACGACCGCCTGCGCCGTTGCGGCGAACTGACCGAAACCTTCCCCGGCCAGTTCATGACCCCGGCCCTCAAGCTGCTGCTGACCCGCCTTGAGCTGAACGTCTGCCAGCGCCTGCTGAACCTGGAAAAGACCAGCGCCACCACCAAGGCCCGCATCACTGAACTGAGCGCCCTCGTCGCCCAGGGCGAATCGATCCCGGTCAACAACCCGCCGGCCCCGATCCAGACCGAAGCCAAGGCCAAAGACGTCCGCTTCCTCCTCGAAGCCCTCCATGGCCAGATCACCCGTGCCGCCCAGGACGGCTTCCTGCCACCGAACGAAGCCAAACACTGGATCCGCGAAGTACGCCACATCCTCGTACTGCTGCACATCGAGTTCTTCAACAACCTCGGCCAGCACGCCCTCCAGCAAAACCAGCCAGGCCAGGCCCGCCTCGCCTTCGAACGCGGCGTGCAATACCTGCGCAAACAGCAGGACCCGCAAATCTACGCCGAACAACTCCAATACCTGGAAAAACTCCTGGCCCGCGCCAACGCCCAGGTCATGGACAAAATCGCCCCGGTCGAAGGCGAAGAAAACCAACTGACTGCTGGGCTCAAGGATGTTGAGGCGGATGCAGACTGGAAGAAGAAAGTGATTTACGACTGAGTGCAGACGTTGAGAGAAGCCACCGAGAGGTGGCTTTTTTATTGCCCGCGAGAAAGATCAAAATCAAAAGCGCCCTCACCCCAGCCCTCCCGAAACGTCGGACCGCCCGTAGGGAGAGAGAGCCGACCGAGTTGATCGGGAGAGGTACGCCGACATGAAAGACCGAGTCGCACTCGGGTCTTGAAACGCATGCAACTCAACTCACGCTGCTGCACCTGCTGCACCTGCTGCACATTCTTCTGCTTCTTCTGCTCTTGCTTCTGCTTTGGCTTCCCACCACTCAACACAATGAGCGTTAGCTCGAGTACCGCTCTTGACGTGCCGGCCCCATCGGAAGGCTGAGTGGAGGGATTCATCCGGGGGTGGGAGCGCAGCGACCGTGCGGCGCAGCCGCATGCATCGAGAGGAGGTGCAGCGAAGCAAACCGTAGGCGATGCCCCCGGATGAATCCCGTAACGAAGGAACCTCGAGCCTCAGCGAGAGGCCGAACGCAGGGGCCAAGCCTTTTGGTTCCTTTTTGGCGTCTGAAAAAGGGACTCGCCGTAAGGGCCATCCCTTTCAAGGTCTTTTCGTTTTGGCGGCCTTGATTACCCGGTCCGTTGAAACATGCGCATGCACCGCAGCGCCTTGCACCCATGTTTTGGGTTTGGGCACCTTGGGGCCCCGGGGACTTTTGGCAACTTGTTTTGGCTGGATGTTTCTGGCCAGTTCCAACAAGCGCTGGGCCAGTTTTTCCAGAGGTACGACGGGAAAGCATTCCGAGGGCAGCGCAATTTGCAGACCTTCATAGCCACTGCGGACCTGAACCGCCAAGTGATAGGTTGAGGCTTCCCAGCCCTCAGGCTGGGAAGCCTGATGGGCTTGCTCGACGCTTCGCTTGAGTACGGCCAGGACGTTGTAGGCCAAAACCGCAGTAGCAAACCCGAGCAGGGCAGCCTTTGGGCTACCAAGGGTTTCGATTTCACTTTCCAGGATTGCTTCCAGTCGCTGGAACATGCCTTCAATGCTCCAGCGGCGGCGATAGAGTTCCGCGATCTGCTGCGCGCTGACGCTGTCAGGCAGATTGCTCCAGAACATCAAGCTGCTGTCACCCGAGTCCGTTGGCGAGTGAAGCGTCAGTTCGACACGCCGACACTGGTAACCGCCTCTGACCTGAATAATCTGCTCACGCACAGTGCCCGTACTCACAGGCACTGGTTCTTGCCACTGCCCCTCCTGAATCAAGCGTGGATGCTTGGCTTGCTGGCGAATGACAAAGGAGGTTTTGACCTGTTCGCAAGCCTCCATAACCGGGAGCGTGCAATAGAGTCGATCAGCCAGCCACACTTGGCCCGACTCGGCATCGGCCAAGAGAGGCAACACGCAGACACGCTCGCTTGCGTAAGCATCCTCACACGCCTGCAGGTCGATGACCTGATCCAGGTCGGGATCGTAGACAACCACCGAAAAACCGGGCCGAGCGGCGCCTCGCTCGTGGCGTAAAGCCCCGAGTCGTTTCTCAGTGGATGCCAAGTGATTACCGTCCACCACCCGAACCTGCCAACCCGGCAGCATCGCCGTGCAACCCAACTCCCTGATCGTTGGAGCCAGGCGCTGTGCACAGCCCGTGACCAGGGCGCGCAACAGAGCTGGCTCGGTACGACTGATCTTGTCGTAGAGGGCCGCCAGGCTGACAGGAAGATCTTCCAGTTGCCGCGCCGCAGCGTGCAGGGATGGCTTCAAGCCCAATGAAACAAGGGACATCAGCTTGATGATGGTCGAGAACAGTAGCTCACGAGAATACTGCCGTTGCCGATGCTCTTCGAAGACCTGATCGACCCACTCAGGGGCAATAGCTTGCTCCAGCGCCAATTTGGCCATAACGCTGGCAGGTGCTTTTTTCTCGAAACGCGCTAAAACATCGGCCCACATCGTTCGGGTATCCCTGATAGAAACTTCAGGGGATTTTACCTAAGACCTTGAAAGGGATGGCCGTAAGGGCGAAACCGCCAGCCGCAACACCCGAAGAAACGGATATTCACCCAAACCAACCAAGAACCTGGTCGGCCCAAAGGCCGCCAAGGTCAAAGCCGAAAGTGCCCCACCATCCCCCGCAACTCACCCCCCAACTGCGCCAGCTCAACACTCGAAGCCGCATTCCCCCGCATGGCAATCGAAGACTGATCCGCACTCGCCCGAATACTCGTCACACTGCGATTGATCTCCTCCGCCACCGAACTCTGCTCCTCGGCCGCCGCCGCAATCTGCTGGTTCATCTGCTGAATCAACGAAACCGCCGCCGCAATACTCCCTAGTGCGCTTTCGGTCTGCAACGCATCACTCACCGCCAGCTTCACCAGTTCGCCACTGCTCTGAATCTGCTGCACCGACGAATCCGCCGCCGAACGCAAGGCACTGACCAGCCGCTCGATCTCCTCGGTCGACTGCTGGGTGCGCCGGGCCAGCGCCCGCACCTCATCGGCGACCACCGCAAAGCCCCTGCCCTGCTCGCCTGCCCGCGCCGCTTCGATCGCCGCGTTGAGCGCCAGCAGGTTGGTCTGCTCGGCGACACTCTTGATCACCCCCAGCACCGTGCCGATGTTCTGGATTTCCGCACTGAGGCTTTCGATGCTCGAACTGGCCGACGTCGCCGAATCCGCCAGTTGCTCGATCCGCGCCATGCTCTGACGCACCACCTGCTGGCCGCTTTCGACCTTGCCATCGGCGGTCTGCGCCGCGAGCGCCGCTTCTTCGGCATTACGCGCCACATCGTGCACGGTGGCGGTCATCTGGTTCATCGCCGTGGCGACCTGTTCGGTTTCCTCTTTCTGGCTGCTGACCTCAAGGTTGGTCTGTTCGGTCACCGCCGACAGTGATTGCGCCGAACTGGCCAATTGTTCGATCCCCGCCTGCAACCCGCTGACAATCGTGCTCAAACCCGCGCCCATCTGCTGCATGGCCAACATCAACTGACCAATTTCGTCCCGCCGGGAGACCTCGATCGTTGCGCTCAGATCACCGGCAGCAATCTGTTGTGCCACATGAATCACGCTGCGCAACGGTGCAACGATCAACCGGGTAATCACCCACGCCGCAATCAGCCCGACCAGCAACGCCAGCGCCGACGAGCCAATGATCAGCACCGAATTCTTTTTCAGTTCGCCCTGCATCGCGCCGTCTTGTGCGACATACGCCTGATCGACCCGCGCCACGACTTCGTCGGCCCGCTGGTGCAACTGTTGATAGACGGTCTTTTCCTGAGCCAGCAACCCGGTGTACTCGGCAAGCTTGTCGCTGAAACCGGCAATGTGCCCGGACACTTCATTGAGCACCGTCAGGTAACCCTCATCCTTGACCGTGGATTTGAGCTGTTCGGCTTGAGCCTGAGCCTGGGCAGCCTGCTCGATGTTGCCCTGACCGGCGCTGTCATCCCCCTTGCGACTTTGATCCAGGCGCACCCGCGCCTCGTTCATCGCCTGCAACATCAAGCGTGAAACCTGGCTGACCTGGCCGGCCTGCTCGATGAATTGCGCCCCGTCCTTGCCCTCGCTGTCTTTCAGGGTGTAGGCGCCGTCGTCGGCCAGACCAGCCTGCAGCACATCGAGATTGTTGGCGACGCTGGACACCGACCAACTGGCCATTTCCAGCGCCAGGTCCTTGGCCTGGGACAACGAGACGAATTCATCGAACGCCTTGCGGTAAGCGCCCAATGACTGTTGTACGTCGTTCATGACCGACTCATTGCCCGGCGACAAAATCTTGAGTTGGTCGGCCATGGCGATCAGACCGTCGACGCCCTCGTGCAAGGCATCCGCGGTTTTCGGGTTGCCGTGCAAGGCGTAGTCCTGCTCCAGCAGCCGCACCTTGAGCAGGCCACTGTTGAGCGATGACATCTGCTTGAGGCCGTCGAAGCGCTGACTGATGGTTTGCAGGGACCAGACGCCAATGGCCGCCACCAGCGCGGTCAGCAGCAACACCAGCACAAACCCGATACCCAGTTTCTTTGCCATACCGAGGTTGGCAAAACGTCCTTGCACGGCCGAAATCATTGCGCGTAGTCCCCTGCCATAGTCTGTTGTCGAAGATTCGCAACGGCCTTGAAGCAGCACAAGTCTCTGGCGTCGGAATAATGGCAAAAAGCTACGCACGCGTCGTTTTCAGAACGTTCGAGGTCGATCCATGGCTGTATCGCGAAAAAACTGCCGTGCCCGTGGATCACAGGCATAAGCCACGTTGATCCGCTGCCAGTCGCTGGCTTCGCCACTGGGACTGAACGACGTTGCGCAGGACAATTGCACACCGCATCGCAGAGCATGCCTGCGCAGGCGCGCCTCATCGGCCACTGGCGAACGTGCCCAGATGAACAGGCCGCCCATGGGCTTGCCGAACACTTCCCAGTCGGCATCTTCCAGGGCCTGCAAGGCAGCCGCACGATCGGCATTGAGGCGTTGGCGCTGGCGCTGCACCAGTTTGCGATAGGCGCCAGTGGCCAGGAGCCCGGCCAGCACCGCTTCACTAAACCTCGAGGTGCCCATGCAACTGATCATCTTGACCCGCGCCATCCGCTCGATCAGCTCGCTTCCCGCCAGCACGAAACCCACCCGCAGCGAGCTGCTCAGAGTCTTGGAAAAACTGCCGACGTAAATTACCCGTCCTTCGTCATCCAGCGCAGCCAGTCGAGTGCCGCTGCCGTTGTGCAGGTCAGCGTAGACATCATCTTCTATCAACTGCAGGTCGTAGATCCTGCTCAACTGCAGGATGCGTCGGGCAACGGCCGGCAGCAGGCAACTGCCCGTGGGATTGTGGTGGTGACTGTTGATGAACAACGCGGTGGGCCGAAACTGCTGCAGCAATGCCTCGAGCGCCTCGACATCCGGCCCGCCCGACGTCCGGCGAATTTCCAGCATACGCACGCCGTGCAAGCGCAGAAGATCGAACAGCGGCGCATAACCGGGGGTCTCGACCACGACGCAATCACCGGCCTTGAACAAGGTACGCACGATCAGGTCCAGTCCGTGGCTGGCGCCGGCGGTGGTCATCACCTGCTCCTCAGATGCCTTGATATTCAGCAATCCCAGGCGCTTGACGATCTGCTCGCGCAACGCCGGCAGGCCCAGAGGGGTACTGTAGTTGAACAGGCTGGCCATGTCGGCGCGTGTCACCTCGCGGATCGCATAACCAAGGTCATCGGGTTCGCGCCAACTCTCCGGCAGGACGCCACTTCCCAGTTTCAAACCGCCGCGCCACCGGGAGGAGTGATCGCCCTCACTGCGTTCTGCCTCGCACCCGGAGCCATCGATCGTCTTGCAGCAACCGGGCAACGAAGCGGCCACAATGAAACCCGAGCCCTGGCGCGAGGCAAGAACGCCTTGCGCCACCAGCCGTTCGCAGGCCTCCATGACGCAGGACTGACTGAGCAGATTGCACCGTGCGATCTGTCGCACGGAAGGCAGGCGCGTCGTCGGCGGCACCTGTCCTTGCATGATCCACTCGGTCAACCCGTCCACAATCTGCTGTACGACCGGCACCATTGCCTGTCGGTCAATTCTCAATTCCATGAGCACGCAAACTCCTGTCCGTTTTGCTGGCGGCAGTAAATCACAGCCACGCCCTTGAGGCTGTGCGACAAAGCCGCCAAAAACCTCCGTTCTCAACATTTGAAACACATTGTTTAGCGGATTCACGGAACCGCTCCCGAGACGAAAAAAAACCCGCCGGTGGCAGGTCCTTTTCTGTATCGGTCGACGCCACCTTAGAAGGCGGTCACGCCACCATCCACAGCCAGCGAATGGCCGGTGGTAAACGCCGCACCATCGCTGCACAGGTACAGCACGGCGCTGGCAATTTCCTCGACCTTGCCGATGCGACCGACCGGGTGCATGGCGTTGGCGAATTCGCCTTTCTTCGGGTCTGCCTCATAAGCGCGACGGAACATGTCGGTGTCGATCACCGCCGGGCATACGGCGTTGACGCGGATTTTCTTTTTGGCATATTCGATGGCGGCCGATTTGGTCAGGCCGATCACCGCATGCTTGGAAGCCGCGTAGATGCTCATCTTCGGCGCAGCGCCCAATCCAGCCACCGACGCGGTGTTGACGATCGCCCCGCCGCCCTGGGCCAGCAGCAACGGCAACTGGTACTTCATGCACAGCCAGACGCCCTTGACGTTGACACCCATGATCGCGTCGAACTCGTCCATCGAGCCATCGGCCAGTTTGCCTTTCTCGATTTCGATCCCGGCGTTGTTGAAGGCATAGTCGAGACGGCCGTAGGTATTCATCACCTCGTCCATCAGATTTTTCACTTCGCTTTCGACGGTCACGTTGCAGCGCACGAAGGTCGCTTCGCCACCGGCTGTACGAATCAGCGCCACGGTACCCTCGCCCCCGGCCGCATCCAGATCGGCCACCACCACTTTCAGACCTTCGGCGGCGAATGCCTGGGCCGTCGCGCGGCCGATGCCGTTGGCCGCGCCGGTGACGACGGCTACCTGACCGGAAAACGTCATGCTCATTGTTATGTCCTCGAATGCGGGGGATTGATGAAGGCAGCATAGCCACAGGGGCCTGAGTGACGTCAGCACTATCAAAAGGCCGGTTAGGCTTTCATGAATCGCAGTGATGAAACCCCGGCGGGGACTATCACCGTACTGGATCAACCTGCATTCGCCCCGTGAGCCCACCTTGCGACATCGCGCCTGAAGGTCTATCAACAAGGCTTCATTCAATTCGAGTGCCTGTCATGACCAACCAGACCAATCGCCAGTTCCTGCTCGCCAAACGCCCGGTGGGCGCCGCCACCCGCGAGACCTTCACCTATCAGGAAGTACCGGTCGGCGAGCCGGCGGCGGGGCAGATTCTGGTCAAGAACGAATACCTGTCCCTCGACCCGGCCATGCGCGGCTGGATGAACGAAGGCAAATCCTACATCCCGCCGGTGGGCCTCGGTGAAGTCATGCGCGCGCTGGGCGTAGGCAAAGTCGTCGCGTCAAACAATCCGGGGTTTGCCGTCGGCGACTACGTCAACGGCGCCATCGGCGTGCAGGATTATTTCCTTGGCGAGCCAAGAGGTTTCTACAAGGTCGATCCGAAACTGGCACCACTGCCGGTTTACCTGTCCGCATTGGGCATGACCGGCATGACCGCCTACTTCGCCCTGCTTGATGTCGGCGCACCGAAGGCCGGGGACACCGTGGTGTTGTCCGGCGCAGCAGGCGCGGTGGGCAGCATCGCCGGGCAAATCGCCAAAATCAAAGGTTGCCGTGTGGTCGGCATTGCCGGTGGCGAGGATAAGTGCAAGTTCCTGATCGATGAACTGGGCTTCGACGGCGCCATCGACTACAAGAGCGAGGACGTGCTGGCCGGTCTCAAGCGCGAATGCCCGAAAGGCGTGGACGTGTATTTCGACAACGTCGGCGGCGACATCCTCGACGCCGTACTCAGCCGTATCAACCTGAAAGCACGCGTGGTGATCTGCGGCGCCATCAGCCAGTACAACAACAAGGAAGCGGTCAAAGGCCCGGCCAACTACCTGTCGCTGCTGGTCAACCGCGCGCGGATGGAAGGCTTCGTGGTAATGGATTACGCCGCGCAGTACGCCAGTGCCGCCCAGGAAATGGCCGGCTGGATGGCCAAGGGTCAGCTCAAGAGCAAGGAAGACATCGTCGAAGGCCTGGAAACGTTCCCGGAAACCCTGGGCAAACTGTTCAGCGGCGAGAACTTCGGCAAGTTGGTGTTGAAGGTCTGAAAACTAAGAAGGGAGCCATCGGGCTCCCTTCTTTGATGCTTCAGCTGTTCGCTCAGGCCAGTTCGGCAACCACCGAGGCCAGGGCCTTGGCCGGATCCGCCGCCTGGCTGATCGGGCGGCCGATCACCAGATAGTCGGAACCGGCATCCAGCGCCTGACGCGGGGTCAGGATGCGACGCTGGTCATCCTGGGCGCTGCCGGCCGGACGAATTCCCGGGGTCACCAGTTGCAGCGACGGGTGCGCGGTTTTCAGCGCGGTGGCTTCCAGCGCCGAGCACACCAGACCGTCCATCCCGGCCTTCTCGGCCAGTGCCGCCAGACGCAGCACTTGTTCCTGCGGCTCGATGTCCAGACCAATACCCGCCAGATCCTCGCGCTCCATGCTGGTCAGCACGGTCACGCCGATCAGCAACGGCTGCGGGCCGCTGCGCTTGTCCAGCTCTTCGCGGCAGGCCGCCATCATGCGCAGGCCGCCGGAGCAGTGAACGTTGACCATCCATACGCCCATCTCGGCAGCAGCCTTGACCGCCATCGCCGTGGTGTTGGGAATGTCGTGGAATTTCAAGTCCAGGAATACTTCAAAACCCTTGTCACGCAGGGTGCCAACGATTTCCGCGGCGCAACTGGTGAACAGTTCCTTGCCCACTTTGACCCGGCACAGTTTCGGGTCCAACTGGTCGGCCAGCTTCAGTGCGGCGTCACGGGTAGGGAAATCCAGGGCGACGATGATAGGAGTCTGGCAGGCGGACATGGATGGGCTCTCAGGCAAGTCGAAATCGGCGCGCATTGTAGCGGAACCGGCGACGGCGCGGCACCCGATGATCGGTAAATCGTCGCGCCAACCGTGATCAGCATAGCCTTGCAGGGTATTGTGTCGAACCGGATACACAACCGACACGCCGGCAACATGCGCCCGCGCTAGCCTCGCCAGCCGCAACAAGTCCTTACAGCAGCCCTTCCCGCCTCACGGCCGGACGCCTATGCTGAAACCACAACCTCGCAGCCTATCTTTGTGGTTGGCGGCCTACTGGCAGATAAACAGCCTCATGCACAACTCCCAAGCCTCCGTGAACGACGAGCAGAAAGACGACAAGCGCTGGAGCATCCGGGCTCTGATCGTCGACGATGACGTGCCGATCCGCGAACTGATGATCGACTACCTGGCCCGCTTCAACATTCACGCCAGCGGCGTCACCGACGGTGCGGCGATGCGCCAGGCGATGCAGGCCGAACATTTCGACGTGGTGGTACTCGACCTGATGCTGCCCGGCGAAGACGGTTTGTCGCTGTGCCGCTGGCTGCGCGCTGAATCGGACATCCCGATCCTGATGCTCACCGCCCGCTGCGAACCCACCGACCGGATCATCGGCCTGGAACTGGGCGCCGATGACTATATGGCCAAACCGTTCGAGCCTCGGGAGCTGGTGGCGCGCATCCAGACGATTCTGCGTCGGGTGCGCGACGACCGCACCGAACAGCGTGCGAACATTCGCTTCGACAACTGGCGCCTGAACAGTGTTCTGCGCCAGTTGATCGCCGACGATGGCCTGGTGGTGCCGCTGTCCAACGCCGAATTCCGCCTGCTCTGGGTATTCATCGAACGCCCGCGCCGGGTGCTCAGCCGCGAACAGTTGCTGGACGCCGCCCGTGGCCGCTCGATCGAAGCCTTCGACCGCAGCATCGACCTGCTGGTCTCGCGCCTGCGGCAAAAACTCGGCGACGACCCGAAAGCCCCGCAACTGATCAAGACCGTACGCGGTGAAGGCTACCTGTTCGACGCGCGAGACATCGGCTGATGCGGGCGCGCTTCGACACGCTGTTCGGCCGCCTGTTCGGCGTGCTGTTGGTGGCGATCGTCCTGGCGCACTTGCTGGCCTTCGCCTGGTTCCGCCTCTACGGCCCACCTCCACCACCTCCGCCGCCGGAGTTCTCGGAAAACATCGACGGCAGACAGCCGCCACAAGATCCGCGCTACCAGCCACGTCCGCCGCGACCCTGGTTCGGCGGACCGATCGTGCCTCTGACCTTCCAGTTCATCTCGCTGATCATCGCCGCCTGGTACGGCGCCAAGCTGCTGACCCGGCCGATCCAGCGCCTGAGCGATGCGGCCGAGCGCCTGAGCGAAGACCTCGACAGCCCGCCGCTGGACGAAAACGGCCCCCGGGAAGCGCGACAGGCCGCCTACACGTTCAACCTGATGCAGCAGCGCATCCGCGAACAGGTGCAGCAACGGGCGCGGATGCTCGGCGCCGTTTCCCACGACCTGCGCACCCCGCTGTCGCGGCTGAAACTGCGTCTGGAAAACATCAACGACGAGAAGCTGCAGGGCCAGATGCGCCAGGATCTGGACGATATGATCGGCATGCTCGACGCCACCCTGACCTACCTGCACGAACAGCGCACCAGCGAGGCCTTGCAGTTGATGGACGTGCAGGCGCTGGTCGAATCGCTGTGCGAAAACGCCCAGGATCAAGGCGCCGACGTTCAGGTCAGCGGCCACTGCGCGCCGTTGCAGGTACAACCCATGGCACTGCGCTCGTGCATCAACAACCTGATGGACAACGCCCTGCGCTACGCCGGCCAAGTGCACATCGAACTGCAAGACCAGCGCGAACAACTGCTGATCCGCGTCATCGACCACGGCCCGGGCATCGCGGCGGACAAGCGAGAAGCCGTATTCGAACCGTTCTTTCGCCTTGAAGGCTCACGCAACCGCAACTCCGGCGGCGTCGGCCTGGGCATGACCATCGCCCGGGAAGCTGCACAGCGCCAGGGCGGCCAACTGACCCTGGCAGAAACACCCGGCGGCGGCCTGACCGCCGTGATCCAGCTGCCTCGCCGCTGAGCCCGACTGTGTACCGGTCGGTACAAACCTCACATACCCACGACACCTTGCGCCTTGAGGCTGCATAAGCCGGTACACCCACCGGTTTTCCAGTCCAAGGAGTGAGCCCGATGATCGGTAGCGTCAGCAACTACACGAGCTATACCAGCACCAGCAGCACCTCCACCCAGAACGCCCGCAGCCAGCAACTGCAAAAGGAACTGTTCGCCAAGCTCGACAGCAACGGCGACGGCGCGGTGGATCAGGACGAACTGGGCAGCGCCCTGTCGCAAAAGTCCAACGACGGCCTGCTGGTCAGCCTGAGCAAACAATTCGGCGATCTGGACAGCGACGCCAGCGGCAGCCTCAGCGCCGAAGAAATGACCGCCATGGCCCCACCCCCACCGCCCCCAGGCGACCAGGCCCCCAACACCGAACTGGCCGACGCCCTGATCAGCGCCCTGGACGCCGACGGCGACGGCGCCATCAGCAGCGACGAACTGAGCAATGGCCTGACCAGCGCCGGCAGCACCGCCGACAGCAGTAAAATCTTTTCGGCCCTGGACAAGAACGAAGACGGCGTCGTCAGCCAGGACGAACTCGCCGCCAGCCTCACCCCACCGCCGCCGCCCCCTCAAGCCTCCAGCGACGAACTGTTCAGCCAGCTCGATGCGGACGGCGACGGCACTGTTACCGCCACTGAATTGAACAGCGCGCTGCAGACCAGCGGCAGCACCTCCTCGAACAACACCGACACCGCCGCCGCCCTGCTCAAGGTGCTAGACAGCGACAGCAGCGGAGGTGTCAGCAGCGACGAACTGAAAGCTGCACTGCATGCAGGTCGCGAACGCCCGGACGATGAACAAACTGCCAGCAATACTCAAACCACCACCGAAGCGCTGAACCGCATGATTGCCAATCTGAGCAAGCAGTACTCGCTAGAAAGCACTGCGTCGGTGGGCAAATATTTGAATGTGGCGACTTGAGATTGGATGAGGATTTGAGGGACGACTGAGGTGGCTGGGTGAGTGGTTTGCTTTGACTTAGCGGTGTGTCATCAAAGCGCCCTCACCCTAGCCCTCTCCCAGAGGGAGAGGGAACCGACCGAGGAGTTTGAATGAGGTACGCCGACGTGAGATACCGAGGTGAACTCGGGTTTCAAAGCACATACAACCCCACTCCTGCTTTGGCTTTGGCTTTGGCTTTCGCTTTGGCTTTGGCCTCCCACCACTCAACACAATGAGCGTTAGCTCGAGTACCGCTTTTGACGTACCGGCCCCGTTGGGAGGCTGAGTGGAGGGATTTATCCGGGGGTGGGAGCGAAGCGACCGTGCGGCGCAGCCGCATGCATCGAGAGGAGGTGCAGCGAAGCAAACCGTAGGCGATGCCCCCGGATGAATCCCGGAGCGAAGGAACGCCGAGCCACAGCGAGGCGCCGAACGCAGGGGCCCAGACCTTTGGTTCCTTTGGGGCGTTTGCCAAAGGGACTCGCCGTAAGGGCGAAACCATAAGCCGCCGTTACCGAAGAAACGGATATGTACACAGTCAACCCAAAACCTGGTCGGCCCAGAGGCCGCCAAGGCAAAGCCTCAAACCCGAGCCTGACTCTTGCTCCAGTCCGTCAACAAACTATAAGCAACAGCCAAAAGCGTAGGCCCGATAAACAACCCGATAAACCCAAACGCAATCAACCCGCCAAACACCCCAAGCAACACAATCACCAACGGCAGATTCCCGCCACGGCTGATCAGATACGGCTTGAGCACGTTATCCACGCCACTGATGATGAACGTCCCCCAGATCCCGAGAAACACCGCCATCCCATACTCGCCCTTCCAGGCCAGCCACGCCGTAGCCGGAATCCACACCAGCGGCGGCCCCATCGGAATCAGGCTGAGCAGGAACGTCACGATCCCCAGCACCAGCGCCCCCGGCACCCCGGCAATCAGGAACCCGATCAGCGCCAGCACCGCTTGCGCCGCTGCCGTACCGATCACCCCGTTGACCACCCGCTGCACAGTACCGGCCACCAGATCGATGTAGTACCCGGCCCGATCGCCGATCAAACGCTCCAGCAAACTGTGTACGAACGCCGCCAGTCGCGGCCCGTCGCGGTAGAAAAAGAACACGAAGACAATGCTCAGGGTCAGCTCGAGAATCCCGCTGCCGATCTGTGCACTGCGTGCAAGCAACCAGTTGCCGACCTGTCCCAGATAAGGTTTGACCGTCACCATCAGGGCCGCGCCCTGCTGATCGATGCTGTTCCAGATCCCCACCAGCCGTTCGCCAACCAACGGTACACCGCCCAGCCAGGTCGGAGCCTCGGGCAGTCCGTCGACCTGCACATCCTTGATGAACGCTGTGGCATCGCGCACATGATCGGCCAGGTTGAAACCCAGCCACACCAGCGGCCCTGCCACCAGCAACATCCAGCCCATGGTCAGCAGCAGCGCTGCAAGGGATTCCCGCCCATTGAGCCAGCGGGTCAGCAAACGCATCAGCGGCCAACTGGCGAACGCCAGCACCGCGCCCCAGAACAGCGCCGACCAGAACGGCGCCATCACCCAGAAACTGGCACCAAACAGCACCAGCAACAGGATCTGCACCAGCAGACGATCATTATTGGGCATGTGAAATCTCGAAAAAAATCAGTCAGGCAAAGAGTAGGCGAACACGCCGAGCGTGTCCGCCTAAGACACCTTATCGCAACAGAACGATGCGCAGACCTTCGCCATCGACGCTACCGGTTTCCATTCGCGCAGCACGCACGCCCTGCCCGATCAGTGCCTGCCGCCAAGCCTCGGCCTTGGGCCCGGACACCGTCACCCGCAACGTGGTGTCGAGGTTCAGGCCACGGGACAGCAAGCGCAGCCAGGTGTCATCCGGATCGCCAGCGAGCTTTGGAAAATCCAGCTCGCCAGTGCTTTTCAGTTCCCGCAGCAGCGTGGCCGAGGTCGGCAGCAGCTCACCGAGCGGTGCCTGCGCCTCGAACTGTTCGACGTGCAGATAGGCTTTGCGATTACCGCGGGTGATGCTGTACAGCGCCACCAGCGTGTTGTCGCGCGGGGCCGCGAGCCTCAGCAGCAGATAGGCCTGCTGCTCGTCGGCACCGTACAGCTTGGCGTTGCCGAACACCTCGTTGGCCCACAGGCTGCTCTCGCCGCAATCCCGGGCCTGGCACCAGAACAACAACTGGGCGTCCTGCTTTTGCAGGGCTTCGCGAGCAAGGGTGAAAGCTTCTGTAGCGGAATGTTCCGGCGGCAATTCGTAGGTCACCGAGGTGGTTTGCCCCCGGGCGCTGACCTGGCCGTCGAAACGCAACTGGCCGCTGATCTTGCGGATCGAGCCGAGCGGGTAGATCCGCTCCAGCTCCACGGCGGGGCGATAGTCGACGATCTGCGCATCGGCCAGACGCGGCACGATCGGCAGATCCTGACTGCCCGGCAGGTTGGCAGCGAATAGAAAGGGACTGAAACAGCACAGCGCCAGCAGACTGATAGATCGCATGGACAGGCTCATCGCAGGGGCATGGCCTGGGTGCCTTGAGGGCAGTTCGAAGTCGCAGCGGTGTAGAAATCCATCTTGGTTGTCTCCCATTTCAACCTGCCCAGCCTCGACAGTTGCCGGGAGCAAGTCAAGGAATGGCGAAGAACCGATTGAAACAGTCTGCTACAAGGTCGGCCCCGGCCTCATCGTTCAGGTGCAGATGGTGCCCGCCCGGCAGCTGTTCCCGGTCGAAGGGTAGACGTTCCAGCAGCTCGGGATGTTTGGCCAGCATGCCATCGGCGGCGACCACCAGTTGCGCGGGGCAGGCAATACGCTGCACGAACGCCATCGCCTGTTCCTGGGTCAGACGCAGCGGCGACGGCAAGGTCAGGCGGTTGTCGGTACGCCAGGTGTAACCACCGGGCACCGGCATCAACCCACGCTGTGCCAGCAGTTCCGCAGCTTCACGACTGACCGCCACCAGCCCTTTCATCCGCGCCTCGATCGCCCGGTCGAGGGTGTTGTAGACCGGTTTGCGCTTTTCCCGAAGATCGAGCTGCGCCTGTAAGGCCATGCCCATACGCTCGGCGGCATTTTCGCCTTTATCGGTAGGAGGAATTACCCCGTCGATCAACGCCAGATGGGTGATGCGTTCGGGCAACGATCCCGCGAGCACCAGCGAAACAATGGCGCCCATGGAATGCCCGAGCAGGCCGAAACGTTTCCAGCCCAGTTGCTCGGCGACCTGCAGCACGTCATGGGCGTAATCCCACAGTGCGTAACCGGCGCCGTTCGGACGGTGCCCGGAATGCCCGTGACCGGCCATGTCCAGCGCCACGATGCGCAAGCCTTTGAGCTTCGGCGCCAGACGCGCGAAGCTGTTGGCGTTGTCCAGCCAGCCGTGCAGGGCGATCACCGGCAACCCGTCTTCCGGGCCGAACAGGTGCGCCGCCAGTTCGATATGCGGCAGGCTCAGGCGCACTTCTTCGACGCCGGGGTTCATGCGCAATCCTTGTCTTGCCGGTGCTGCCAGCGATTGAACAGGTTTTTCAGCAGCAGCGCAGTGTCCTGCGGGCGCTCAAGCGGAAACATGTGCCCGCCAGGCACGGTCAGCGACTCGCCCTGAGGCAGGCGCCCGACAAAACGGGTGTGATGGTTCATCACCACGCGGCTTTTGTGCCCGCGCACCACCGCCAGCGGCACTTTCAATTGCCGGGTATGCGCAGGACTGGTGTGCGGCACGCCGCGATAGATGCTGATCTCGGTCGCCGGATCGAAGCGCAGGCGCAACTTGCCGCCGACCTTGTGCAGACCGTGTTGCAGGTAGGCATCGAAACATTCCGGATCAAAGCTGCGGAACAGGGTTTTGCCGGCGAAATAACCACGGGCGCTGTCCAGATCGGCAAACTCTTCACGCCGCCCCAGCGTGCGGCCGGCCGGGGTCAGTTTGTCGATGAAACCAAAACGCTTGGCAGCGCGGATCACCCATTGATCGGTGCGGGTCAGCACCGGCGAGTCGAGCATCACCACCCCTCGATACAACTCAGGGCAACGCAATGCGGCGTGCAAATGCAGCATGCCGCCGAAGGAGTGGCCAACGCCCCACACCGGTTCATCTTGCTGTTGAAGATGATGGATGAGTTCATCGACCAGGTGGTACCAGTTGTCACCCGCCGGGAAACGCGGGTCATGGGCATGTTGTTCCAGATGCGCGACCCGGTACTCGGGCGCCAGCGCCGCGAACAGTTTGCCGTAGGTGCCCGAAGGGAAACCATTGGCGTGGGCGAAGAAGATCGGTTGCGACATACCGGCAAATCCATGAGCGGAAAACAGGCGTTGATTGTCCGTAAGACCGCGTCCCACAGCAATGACCGTAACTGCCAGGAATGATGACAGTCCGGTCAGGGCTATGACGCCTGCGCCATCAACGCGCCGGCGGTTGTTCTCCCAGCGGCACCACCGCCATGGTCAGGCGCGACACACAACTGGCCTTGCCTTCATCGCTGGTGAGGCGGATGTCCCAGACGTGGGTGGTGCGGCCGATGTGAATCGGTTTGGCCACCGCCGTCACCCGTCCGCTGCGCAGGCCGCGCAGATGGTTGGCGTTGATTTCCAGGCCCACGCAATAGAACTTGCTGGCGTCGATGCACAGGTAACTGGCCATCGAGCCGACAGTCTCGGCCAGCACCACCGATGCGCCGCCGTGCAACAGGCCGTAAGGCTGATGGGTGCGATGATCGATGACCATGCTGGCCGTCAGCGATTCCTCGTCAAAGGACTCGAAGCGGATGTCCAGCACTTCGCCGATGGTGTTTTTCTGGATTGCGTTCAACTGCTCGATGTTCGGAGTGGTGCGCCACAAGGTCATCGCAGGCTTCCTTTGTTGTTTTGATCGACGCTCAATCCTGCCACAGCACCGCCTCGCTGCGCTCGCTCCATTCTTCGAAACGTGCCCCGTAGGTGTCTTCGATGATGTTGCGTTTGATTTTCAGGGTCGGCGTGAGAAACCCGTTCTCCACCGCCCAGCTGTCCTTGACCACCACCAGCCGGCGCAGGCGCTCGTGCTTGTCGAGCACGGCGTTGACCTCCTCCAGCAGTTTTTCCAGGCTCGAATGCAGCGGCGCGCGGGCCTCTTCCCGGCCCATGGCCGAGAGCACACACAACCCCAGCGGCGCGCTCAGGCCATCGCCGACCACGCAGACCTGTTCGATCCGCGAGTGCACCGCCAGCCGATTTTCGATCGGCGCCGGGGCGACGTACTTGCCCTTGCTGGTCTTGAAAATTTCCTTGAGCCGCCCGGTCAGGCGCAAACGTCCTTCGGCGTCCTGCTCGCCCTTGTCGCCGGTGCGCAGGAAGCCATCTTCCGTGAGGGTTTCGGCGGTTTTCTGCGGCTCCTTGAAATAGCCGAGCATGTTCGCCTGACTGCGCACCTGCACTTCGCCGGACTCATCGATGCGCACTTCAACATCAGGACACGGCCGGCCGATCCAGCCTTCCTTGTATTGCCCCGGCAGGCAGATGTGCGAATAACCGCAGCTTTCGGTCATGCCGTAGACCTCCAGCACGTCGAGCCCGAGTTTCTGGTACCAGCGCAACAAGGTCAGCGGCACCGGCGCCGCACCGGACAAAGCCACGCGCAAGGCATCCAGCCCCAACCCCGCCAACACCTTGTGGCCGATCCGTTTGCCGATAAAGGGCAGGCCGAGCAGGAAATCCAGGCGTTTCGCCGGGATCTTG